>CALQFT020000175.1 GCA_943329925.2 Opitutus sp. GAS368 | reverse complement strand
CCTTGGTGCTCAATATAGTGGTGATCCACTCTCATGAACCGCAGCACGTCACAGTGAACCTTGTGGGGCCAATCATCGTCAATCGGCTGACTCTTCTGGGGCAGCAGGTACTTATCGCCAACAGCGCAGATTTTTCCATCGAGCACGTCCTCGTGGATCAGCGTACTGAACAGCGTTCATAGGCAACTATACTTTTTGCATCTATGTTAATCCTCACCCGCCGGGAAGGCGAAAGCATCATGATCGGCGACAGTATTGAGGTGTGCATTACGCGTATTGAAAACGAGTCTGTGAAAATAGGCATTGTAGCGCCTCGCGAACTCCCTGTGTTTCGGGATGAGGTTTACAGGAGAATTCGCGAGTCAAATTTGAACGCGGCTCGCCAAGGCGACGCTCCGCTGCCGCAAATTCGCCTGCCGCGCCGGGACTAGCTTTATGCGGCCTTCCCGCGGTGAGAACGCAAGACTTGGAGCCCCTTCTGAGGGATCATGCAATTTTTAGCGCAGAGAGAAGGTGCCGTGCCTTCCTGAGCTATTAAGCGTTATTAGTGCGCCGCTCCGGCAAGAGACGCATCGGAAGTCGGAGGCGTTGGTTTTACCGGCGGAATGGGTTGAACCGGTGTAGCCACCGCGACCTCGGGCTCGGTTCCCAGTAGAATGCGCCGTTCCCAAACGTAGCGTCGCAGCAGCACTTTGAGCGTTGCCGTTAGCGGTACAGCAATGAGCGCGCCGAGGATTGGCCCCAGCAGCAGACTCCAAACAAAGAGTGAGGCAATCACAGTCAGGGAGTGGAGGCCGACGCGCTTTTCTACCACCGTGGGCGTGATGTAAAAGCTGTCTATCTTCTGCACCATCAGAAAAATACAGGTGACAACGAAGGGGAAAAGCCAGGCCGGTTCCGAGGAGACAATGGAGCCCGCACCGCGCTGGACCGAGGCGATGATCACCGCCGGAATCCAGCAGATCAAAATCCCCACGTAGGGGATGAGGCCCAAGAGACAGAGGGTCAATCCGATGAGAAGGCCACCGTCGAGACCGACCACCATCAAGCCGATGGCGGTGGAGATGCCGTTGATGAAACTCACCAGCAATTGACCGCGGAAAAAGGCGATGATGTAGCCGTTAATTTCCGTCAAGGCGGAGACCAGCTCAGTCTTAAAGCGGGAGTTTTTTAACGGCAAATAATCCTGCCACGACTCTGAGATGTGCTTGGCGTCGATGAGGAAGTAAAAGAGATAAATCGGGATGATGATCAGCGAGATCAGGAATCCGAACACGCTCAAAAAGCCGCCCACACTGCTGCGCACCATCCTGAGGGAGTTGTTGGCGATGGTGATGAGAGTGTTTTTGAGCCAGTCACCCCGCAGGATTTGTTGGACGTCTAAAAGTTCATCCCAAGAGTTAATCACTCTCATTGGCGCAGGCCGGTTAGCCTCTGTGGCGAGGGGTTTGGCTGGCTCGGTATGCACTTTGAGCGGTTCAACGAATGGCTTACTTTCCTCTTCCGGCATCTCGGTAAGAGCGGGGAGGACATCCACACCATACTTTTGCTGTATCGCCTTGGCGAAATCCACGACGTAACTCCGGGCCGTTTTCGTATATTGGTCTGCCTTATTGTACAGATTCACCGTCTGATGCGAGATCACAGGAATGAGCCAAAGGGAGCCCCAAAGCAGTAGGGTGAATACCACCGCAAACACACTCAGGACCGAGGCTCGGCGGGGGATGCGCCAATCAGCGAGCTTTGAAACAATGGGTTCCAGCAAGTAAGCCAGCACTACCGCGACCGAAAACGGGATGAGAACCGGTTGCATGAAACTCACCACTTGGACCGTGAGCCAGACCGTCCCCACGCTCACCCCGCCGATAGTCACCATGGCAAGGGCCGTGATGGCGCTCCAGATGGTTTTACGCTGCCAAGAGGTGGGGAAGTCAGGCTGTTTCATGAGTTCAAAAACGAGATGATGAAGTGGCGCTGGAAGCTTGGAAATGGCGCCTAGAAAGGGTCGGTAGGCAGGAAACTGCGGGAAGTTTAGTCAGGTTACGCGAGCGGCAAATTTTGAATATTCTTTACCCGGCCAAACTTAGTTTAGCCGTCTTGTGACTCAACCAATGTGCCAGCAATCTAGCAAACTTCCAAGTGTACAACTGGAACTTCATGCTCAAAGTTCGCTGTTTGGGGCTTTCACTACCCGCCTTGCGTCGTTTATCAATTCCCCCCAGCCTTAAAAGGCCTCTTGCGCCTCCGCGTTTGACCATATTTTGAGTAAACGGCCGGCTATTGAGCGCTCCCATTTCATGAAATCTGCAATCACTGTTTCGTTGGTACCCGAAGCCATTGGCGGCCCCTTTGTTTTTTGGAACGGTTTGGAGGATGCTTTCCAACAAGCTGCCGCGCATGGCTTTGATGCGGTGGAGATTTTTCCATCCGAGGCCTCCATTTTGGATGGATCTGAGCTGGCCTCGCTCAGGGAGCGGCATCAGTTGGCTATCGCCGCGGTGGGAACCGGCGCGGGGTGGGTCAAGCACCGCCTTCACCTCACGCATCCCGAGGCGCAAGTGCGTCTTCAAGCCAAGGCCTTCATCGCAGCGCTCATCCTCAAAGCCGCGCAGTTCGGCGCCCCGGTAATTCTGGGCTCGATGCAAGGCAGGGTGGAGCCTGGTGTGGAAAGGGCTCAGGCGCTGGAGTGGCTGGGAGAAGCGCTCTTGGAGGCAGGGGCCCTAGCGGCGTCACACGGGACAGTTTTTCTCTACGAACCGCTGAATCGCTATGAGACAAATCTGTTTAATAGACAGCTGGACGCGGCGGAATTCCTTCGGGAACGTGGACTTGGGACGGTGCGGATTCTAGCGGATTTGTTCCACATGAACATTGAGGAGCAGGATTTACCGGCAACTTTGCGTGCATTGGGGGGGATGCTCGGGCATGTACATTTCGCGGACTCCAACCGGCGCGCGATTGGGTTTGGTCACACGCAAGGCGCACCGATTATCGAGGCATTGCGCAGCATCGGTTATAGCGGCTACCTTTCCGCTGAAATTTTGCCACTGCCGGATTCCCACTCTGCCGCACGGCAAACCATGGAGAGTTTCCGCGCTTTGCTTGCTTAAAAACTTTTCGCCATGCTCAAACACCAACTGCTGCATCCCAAAATTACGGAAGTCCTGGCGCGAGCCGGGCACCACGCAAAGATCCTCATCGCTGATGGTAACTATCCGGCCTCCAGTAAGAAAGGCCCCAACGCAGAGGTCGTCAGCCTGGCTCTCACCCCCGGTGTCGTGAACTGCACGCAAGTGCTTCGCGCACTTCTAAGTGCCGTGCCGTTGGATGCAGTCCACACCATGGGCATCCCTTCCGACGACCCTTATGCCCAATCCGGTGAGCCCCCCGTGTGGGCCCAGTACCGCTCGGAACTGGAGGACGCTGGGCTCTCGCTCACTTTGGAGCCCATTGAAAAGTGGGAGTTTTACGACGCGGTGAACTCTCCGGACCACGTGCTTACCATCCAGACGGCCGATCAGGCGCTCTGGGCAAACGTGCTACTCGTGATGGGGTGCCGCACCGTCTAAGGACGTGCAAATTTCAAAGCAGTAATTTTTTATTATGGAAACCAGAATTCTAGGCCGCACAGGGCTTTACGTCCCAAAACTTTCCTTTGGAGCAAGCTCATTGGGACAGGAGTTTCGCAGTGTCACACTGGAGGAGGCCACCCGGAGTGTTCATGTGGCTCTCGATAACGGCATGAACCTCATTGACACCTCTCCCTTCTACGGACGGGGTATGAGCGAGGTGTTGCTCGGTCACACTTTGCGGGGCATCTCGCGTGATTCCTACATGCTCTCCACCAAACTGGGGCGCTACGACCTGAATCACTTTGATTTTTCTTTCAAACGTGTGTTGGAAAGCGTCGATGTCAGCCTGCATCGCTTGGGGACGGATCACGTTGATATTCTGCTGGCGCACGACATTGAATTTGGCGACATGGATCAAATCGTGAATGAAACAATTCCTGCGATGCAACGAGTTCAGCAGCAGGGTAAAGCGCGCTTTATTGGGGTCTCTGGTTATCCGATGAAGGTTTTCCGCCATGTGCTACACAAGACCGACTTGGACGTGATTTTGTCCTACAACCAGTACACGTTACAAAACATGCGCTTGGTGGACGATTTGCTGCCCTTTTTACAGTCTAGGGAAGTGGGCATCATGAATGCGGGGCCATTTTCCGCGCGTCTGCTGACCAATGCGCCTTTGCCCGATTGGCTCAAGGAGACCCAAGCCGTCAAGGATGCGGCACGCAAGGCCGCCGCTTTCTGCGAATCTCGCGGCGTAGACATCGCCAAGCTGGCGTTGCAATTTTCAATAAGCCACCCCGATTTGGCCACCACCATCGCTGGGTCCGCAAATCCGGAGAACGTCAAGAAATGGGCGCAATGGGCGGTGCAACCGATGGACCTAGATCTTCTGCACGAGGTGCAAAAGATATTCGCCGATGTGCGCAACCAAGGTCACCACGAAGGGCGGTTGGAGAATAATTAGGCGCTTGGGGAGGGGACGTCCTTCCTGTTGCAGTAGATGCGAGGCTCCAAGTTGTTAGTTTTGATGTGGTTCACTTGCGGGCAAGCGACTCAGAAGGGCCGCCAATTGTTCGGTTGCCTCATCCAGAAGCGGCTCTCCGTGGGCGAAAGTAACCACACTTAAGTGTTCGTCAGGGATTAATTTCAAGGACTGGGCCAAGCGGTTTGGGCTCAGGCAGTACTTTTCCGGCAGCACAATTAATCCGTTGGGATCCAGGTTGACCAAGGCGTCTCCAAAATGGAGGTGGCACCCGCCTTCAGCTTTGCGGTGGAACAACGCGATTTCCCCCAGCCCCGCGCCGGGGAGCTGGAGGACCTCCAGGTTGCCTGCCACGGGCCGGCCCGGCCGCAACGCGCCGTCGACAAATGTCGTCAATTCTCCCACCGCATCGTTGTGGGCGAACACTGGGGCTCCGAATCGTTCTCGAAAGCGAGCGGCTGCACGGGAATGGTTGCCGTTGGTGAGGACAATGGCGGCCGCCGGTGCGTGTTTTGCAAGTTGATGGAAGGCGTCATGAACCAGATCAATGGGGTCGATGATTACCAAGCCAAACTCCGCTGCCACAGCTGTGCTGTACAGCTCGGAGCGTACAGACTGGTCATATGCATGCCAAATCCAAACGCCTGAACTGATTTCCTTGATGGATTCTGCCGTTACCATTTCTTAACTATAATCTCGGAAGTTCCCTGCGGCAACCGCACTGCGGAATATATACTTTCTCTGGGCGCAGTGTTGCCGCATTGATGCAGTCTTGTTACATATCAGCTTTCACTCAACCCAGCGCGTCTGGCTTTTAATAATCTGTCTTATGTCTTACACCACCTGCACCCCTCCACTTGGCGACAAAATAACCATTTCTAATGGGCACCTCACTGTTCCGAATCATCCCATCATTCCCTTTATCCGAGGGGATGGCACGGGGCGGGATATTTGGGCCTCCAGTGTGCGGGTTATGGATGCGGCGGTGGAAAAGGCATTTGGCTGGGCGAAGAAGATTTCGTGGTTTGAGGTCTTTGCCGGAGAGGAATCTTTCAAGCGCTTCAACAACTGGCTGCCGGATGACACGGTAAACGCCTTCCGCGAGTATCTCGTGGGCATCAAGGGGCCGCTAACCACTCCGGTGGGGGGCGGGATCCGCTCGTTGAATGTTGCCCTGCGCCAGATGTTGGATTTGTACGTGTGTTTGCGTCCCGTGCAGTACTTTAAGGGGGTGCCCTCACCGGTGAAGCGGCCGGAGTTGGTGGACATGGTTATTTTCCGCGAGAACACGGAAGATATTTACGCCGGAATTGATTTTGAGGCGGGTGGAGCGGCAGCTTTGCAGACTTTGGAATTTCTTAAAACCCACTTTCCCAAGGAGTTCACCAAGATCCGCTTTGGTGCCGAGGACGTGGCCTCTGTCGGCGTTGGAATTAAGGCGGTGTCGCGGCCTGGAACGGAGCGCCTGATGATTTCAGCGATTGAATACGCCATTGAACAGGGGCGTAAGTCTGTCACTTTGGTCCACAAGGGCAACATCATGAAATACACCGAAGGGGCGTTTCGTGACTGGGGTTATGCCGTAGCCAAGCGTGTTTTCGGAGCCGAGGAGATCGATGGCGGGCCCTGGTGTCAGATTCCCGAAGGCAAACCCGGCGCGGGGATTGTGATTAAGGATTCCATCGCGGACATCACTTTGCAGCAGGTCTTGACGCGCCCCAAGGATTTCGACGTCATCGCCACGCTCAACCTCAACGGCGACTACCTCTCCGACGCGCTTGCCGCGCAGGTGGGCGGGATTGGCATCGCGCCCGGGGGCAACATTAATTATCAGACCGGTCACGCCATTTTCGAGGCCACGCACGGCACGGCTCCCAAGTATGCGGACAAGGATGTGGTCAATCCGGGGTCGGTGGTGCTTTCCGGTGAAATGATGTTCCGCTATATGGGTTGGAACACCGCCGCAGATTTGCTTATCAAGGGCATCAACGGGGCGATCGCCTCTAAAAAGGTGACCTACGATTTCGCGCGTCAGATGGAAGGAGCCACTGAGCTAAAGTGCTCGGAGTTCGGCTCTAATATCATTGCACACATGTAGAACCGACGGGTTTGGCCAGAGCTTCCGCCTGAGTTGCGCCAGCCAGTCCTAAGGGGCACCGAGTCTCGGCTCGGTCTCCCTAGGTGTCTTTTGCGACCCCAGCGGGGCTTGGGGCCATGCTCCACTCGAATACGCCGAAATTTATTTCAGCTGCCCATTGCGAAATGGACTGAGATGGACGATGTAGGTGTGGGGCGGGCTCGAGTGTCCTTGGAAAATGTCTCAAGAACGTTATTTTTTGTACCTCGATGGCGTGCAACGGGGGCCGTACACGGTGGCTCATATCGGGCACATGGTGAACAGCGGGATTGTGCACAACAGCGCCATGTTTTGGTGCGAGGGGCTGGAGCAGTGGCAGCCGGTGACCCAGCTCATTGTTCATAAGGACGAGAAAAAGCGCCGCCGTATTAGTTTCAGTGCCTGGATGCTGGGATTTCTTGGCGTCCTATTGCTTTTGATTTGGATGGCGGCTCCTACGTTGCGCGAAGGTTGGCGGGAACAACATCAGGTGGAGCGTACGGCGCTGGGTGCTTATTGGAGCGCGCGCGGAGTGCTGCGTTCGCATCTGGGGTGGCTTTCCGCCTTGCGATTCAGCGACTTCAATCCCGTACAAGTGGTGTTTGTTGATGATGCCCATGCCAGCGTGATTCTCGAAGCAGAGCTTTCCGGGGCCGGCTCGGCACAGCGGCGAGGCCGCTGGCAGGTGGATTTGCGTTATGACAAGCGCTTGCAGGCTTGGATGCCCGATGCGACCGATGCGCCCAAGCTACCTGCGGAGTCCGTGCAATCTGTCAAGGAAGCTGCTGCGCCGGGCTCCGAATCTTTACCTGCGGCCGCAGGGCAGTGAAATTGGTAGTTGGTTACTCCCTGGGGGGTTCCGGGTCCTGTGGGGAGCGGACGCATCCAGTCT
>CALQFT020000174.1 GCA_943329925.2 Opitutus sp. GAS368 | reverse complement strand
AAGACAGGAGGGGTTATATTTCCCGTGGCGCCAGAGGCAAATACATCGCAGGAAAAGAAGCACATATTTATCGGATTGAGCCCGGCAGTTTTGAAGCAGGTCGGTGCTGCACCGTTGGACTCTCTCAAAGACCAGGAACATGTCGCGAAAAATATCGGGAACGATATTTTCCTTTATGGAAAAGGGATGCATGGCAATTACTATGCGGTCATTGATTTCATCGAAAAGAATCTTGGGTTTGAGTGGTACAACGAATCTGAATTTATAACATCTCCGAAATGGGGAAGAAAAAATGGAAACCCTATTTTTTCCGTAGACAAAAACTTGAAGGTCAAGGCATTTGCCCGCAAAAGCGGCTTTTCTTTTCCGGTTCGTGAAGGAGCCGTTTCCTGGCCGTTCTGGTATTATCACGGTATTAATCAGGGTAGCATTTACCCGTCAACAGTCCTCGGGATGAAATCGTTATATTTCATGCCCACTAACTGTCATACACTTTTTGCTTACATCCCTCCAGAGCCGGGAAGACAGGTATGGCCTGAGATTTTTGGATGGCTGCCTAAAAAGGATTATTTCAAAAGCAATCCAGAGTTTTTCTCCTTAAACAAAAATGGGAAACGCCTTGCAAGTATGCAGCTTTGTTTTTCCAACCCGGAACTGCGTAAGGAATTGACCAAAAATGTACATGAGCATATCAAGCTCCTGAAATCCCAGGGGAGAGAACATATCGTACTTAATATTTCAGCAGACGATAATGCTGGTTCTTTCTGTTATTGCCCGGAATGCAAGAAGCTTGAAGAAAAACACAATAGTCCGGGCGGCCCGCTTTATGACTATCTTTTTGAGGTGTGTGCCGATTTGAAACAAACAGAGCCCCATGTCAGGCTTCACACGCTGGCTTATCGTACGGCGCAAACTCAGACCCCTCCGACAATGCTTCAGGGGATGACATTCCCGGAGAACCTTATAGTCACAGTTGCCACGGTCGAAGCTGATGGGGATAAAACTTTTGATACGCCGGCTAACCGTTCCAGCTACGAAGATTTGCGTGCATGGGTAAAACTTACGCCTCACGTCTGGGTCTGGTACTATGTATATCCACCATGTGCGCCATGTGCCAATATCGAACGTATTGTCATAGACCTGCATCTGATGAAAAAAGCTGGAGTAGAAGGTGTTTTCTATGAGTTCCCTAGAGCTCATGGTTATGATTTCACTGAATTGCAGAAGTATCTTTACGCCAAACTGACAAAAAACATTAATGCGGACGTTCCCGCGTTAATCAAGGATTTCACCGATAATGTATATGGTGCGGCAGCTCCAACGGTAAGAGAGTATATTATTGAATTGGACAATGAACAGAAAATTGCAAGCGCTGACACCTCCCTCAAGGCCCGTAAAGGTTATGCCCGCCATCTGACGTTCCCTCTAGGAGCATTATATCGCTGGCAGGAATCTTTCGATAAGATGGAAAATATTGCGGCAAAAGATCCGACCGCATTAAAAAATATACGCCGTCTCCGTGTGATGCTGGACACTGCCAGTCTAGACCGCTGGAATGAATTAAAAAAACAGTGGCCTGATTACTTTTCCGATTACCGGAAACTCATCGACAGGATTGGGGAATTGCCTGTGCTTAGCAACCTTTCCGAATTGTTGAAGAATTATGAAGTGACAATCAAAGCCGGAGGGCTAGAAAAACCATTACCTGAGCAATTTACAGGTATTGACAAATCTTTGATCAGCCGGTTTATTCCGCCAAGAGGGCGCGGGGTGCCTGAAAAAATGATGGATGCCGATGCCGCTTTCGGATACGCGACAGTTATAAATCTCCCAGACAAACCCTTCCAGTTTGGTTTTTATCAGAACGATACGGCAAAACATGGAGCCAGACGCTCCTTGAGTGATTCCGATATTTCGATGGGCAGTTACCGCATCTATGAACTGGGAGAAATTGCAGTGACTCAAAACTGCATTGTCTGGTTCTCCGCAAAAAGCTGGCTAACCAATCTTCAGATAGGCGACCGTCTTTACAGTCCTCCTTCGCCGGATAATGACAATCGATATGATGTCTATGTTTCCCTGAAATTTGATAAGCCGATGCCACTTTCTGAAGAACAGATTAAATACCGCGATCAATATAGTAGTACATTCTGGAAGAGCTGCTGGGAGGAAAACGCACCTTATACGGCCTTATGCGATCAGGTTATTTTTGTGAGAAAGCCTGTGAAAAAACAGTGAGGATTTACGAAGACTTAATCAGTAAGTGCAGTTCTTAAATAATAAAAAGGAAAGGAAATTGCGTTTTGACCCTTGGCACGATTTTTCCAGCCTAAACGCGGAAGTGTTAAGACGCTGAGGAGCAAAAGAAGGAGACGCATGGCCGGGTTGACTTCAATCCTAACCTTCCTCTGCCGAGGATAGTCAACGCGTCAGCACGACCCAACCGTACGCGCACAGCATGCATGGGGAGATGCTTTACTTCGCTATCTCAGGTAAAACCTTGCTCCGACGTGTGTTCTCCCAAACCTTCACACCATCCACGAGGACCGTACCGGCAGCTCCGACAAGGAACACGATGCGCGATTTTGGGGCATCGAGCACTGTGCCCGTTGCTGCGAGCGGGGGCAATGCATCCAACTGAACCAAAACGTCGTTCCCGTTTTGTTCAATACCTGGTGCCACTGGCCATCCCCCGTCTTCGCGGCCTGTGCCGCCAGTTTTTCAATGCGGTAGAATTTCGGATCAGCCAGCTGTTCCTTGGTTGGTGGAGGCATCACGCGGCTGGTCTTCTCGGCTTCGCGCTTCTCCTTGCCTTGGGCAATATGCGAGGCTGGTTCGCCGCGGTCCTGTTGGATGGCCATCTGTGTCGGGGCTAATGATACACGAAGCAAATGAGCCGCCCCGCCAAACTGACTCTCACCGTCGAGCAAGAAAAGAAAGTATCCAGGCTTCGCGTACTTGAAGCGGAAACTGATGGTGGCATTGCGGCTGGTCAGCGGCACGCCGATCGCTGGCCCGTGATGGTCATCGGGCGAGCAAATTCCCTGGAGCGCCCCGTCGACGATGCTGAAAGCGTCTACTTTACCGCTCGGTTCCCAAGGCTTGGCGAGCGCGGTGCCGGGGAAGCTTTCATCGAGCAGCGGCTTGCCTAGCTCGGCGAGTCGGGGATGCAGTTCATCCGACGCACGCATCTCGCCGCGGAGAAAACAAAAGGAAATGAGAATGAGTAGAGGTAGTTTCATGGATTTTCTCGGATTTAAAAGTATAGACGCTATGAGGTTATCGACTTGCGCGAGCTCCCTCGCTCTTAACGGTGACAACGCCAACCCCAGCCGCCTACTGGGACGATGGCCAACATTCCGGTTTTCCGGCGGCCGAGCTTTTTCCGTTACGCAGCCGCCTATTGCCGGGCCTCCTTCAGGTGAGAGGCGAAAGGATGAACCCTTTGATTTTGCCGAGACTCAGCGGTTCGGGGCGGGGAGCAAGTCGATGCCGGAATGGTCGTCGCGGATGCGAAGGCGGAGGCCGCGGATCGACATGTTCTGTGCATCTTTTGTGCTATGGCCGGCAGCGCTCTGGTCCGTAATGAACAGTGAACCATCGGGCAATATCATCGCCTTGCCATAGCCATAGCCACGGGCCACGAGAAAGCCATAGTCTTTGGCTGGGGCGATCCATGTGTGACCACCATCGGTGCTGAAGATCACGCGTAAGGCGCCTTTGACATAGGAACCATGTAGACAGACGAGCGTGCCATCGCGCATCACATAGAGACTCGGCGCCAAGAGCCGCATACCGAAGGACACCGGCTCCGTCCACGTGCGGCCTTGGTCGCGAGACCAGCAGATGTCACCTTCAGGGCGCGCCATCATGACCCATTGACCGTCGGGCAACACCGCGGTATTCACTTCGAGGAGTGGGTGTTCTTTCGACTGAATCCGGCTCTGCACTGTGTCCATCTGTGTACTGACGGTCACTTCCTGCAGTTGGTTCCCTGCCTTGAGGGTGGAGACGAGCTGCCACGTCGCCCCGCTATCCTTGCTCGTAAAGACCGCAGCCTGCTGTGGCCCGCCGACCTTTGGCGTGCCGTCGATGGTAAGCAAGACCGAGCCATCTTTCAGCAAAACCAACGGGCCATTGGTCTCGTCAGCGACAAATGGGGACGGTGGTCTGATGACCTTTTTGTCCCAGGTCTTGCCGTGGTCAAACGAGCGAATGATCGCGGTGTGATAGGCGAGGGCAGGATTTTTCAGCGCATCGCCCTGATCTCCACCTGGGTAGGTGAACACCGTGCAAATCAGGGTGCCGTCGGGCAATTCGACGAACGCTGGATGGCGGTCATCATCGGGCGTGTCGAGCATCGTCACAGGCTTGCTCCAGGTTTTACCCTCGTCGGTCGAGCGCATGATCATCGCACGGCCACCGGTGGGCGCGACGACATCCGCTGGCAATCCCATCTTGTGATACGACTCGATCGTCTTGGGCGAAAACCGCAGCGGCGTAGGCGCGGAAGCGTGCCAGTAACCGGCACTGAACCCGACCAGCCAGTCGCCGTTGTTGAGCCGGACAGGAGAAACCCAGCCAACAAAGCCGCCATAGCCTGGATAGGGGTCGGGCTGGTTGATACCAGGGCCGACCAGCGTCGCGAGGCAATCCTCCGGTGGGGTCTTGGATTCGCCGCCTTGCACGACATTCACCACGGGACGCATCGCCTCGGGCTTCTGCGGTGGTGCGGCTTTGCCTGCGGGATCACTTGTCTCGGCAAACGATGGTCCTGTCGTCAGCGCCCCGCAGCAAAGAACGGACAGCAAGAAATTGCTTTTTGCCCGATCAAATACCCGCTGTTTAAAAAAAGTCCGTCGTGAAACGGAATTCGAGGATGATGTTTTCATGGGTGGTGCCTGGGTTTGTGATTTCTGAATTAAACAGGTAAATTTGAATTCTCGGCCCACCCATCCTTGAAAAAGCTGACTCACATTAATATACTTCATGGCATTTGCTTGCCTAGACCATGCCCATGTTTGTCTGTGGAGGTGCGGCTACCAAGCACAGACATTTGGTCACTTTACATAACCAAATCTGTGAATAATAAATGACATGCCATGTTGCGCAGTCTGCTCTCCAAGCTCTGCCCTGCCCTGCTTCATCAGAGGCTATTCACGGATAAGCTCAAATTGGGAAAAAACAACAAGCCACGCAGCTCATCATTTATTGTTCAACCTCTTCCTCAAGCTATCCCAGAAGCGACTTCGGCTTGCCAGGGCAGCCTTTGCGGAGGCGACTGCTTCATCGAGTTTCACGGGGTCGTTGTTGCAAAGAGTCGTCACCAAGCGAAGCGCTGCCGGGCCATGCTCGTTCCCATCGAGTTCGGCATGGCGCTTTAGATAATAATGGAAAATAGGCGCACGATCCGGACCGATCCCGAGTTGAGCCAACAGGGAATTAAACATTCCTGGGATCACGTTCTCCCGCCCAAACGAGAAAGAGGCTGCCACACGGTGTACCTCCCCCTGCTTTAGAAGTGCGAAAGTGTCGCGCATGAAGGCTCGCGAAAGATCGGGAACACTCGGCGCATCTAGGGCGGCCTCGAGCCCCTCATTCCGCACAACCGCAAGAAACTCACTGATCACTCCGGTATCGGCCCCCACTTCTCTCATTGCCATCAAGTAGAGGTCAAAGTGACTTGTATGCGAAGCATCGCCTCGATGCGAATCGGGGAGCTCGTCGCACTCCTCGCCCACCACAATCTCATTAATCAAACGGACTAAATCGCTATGAGGACGGGGTAGCCACGGCCAAGTTGCAGGGGCAAGTGAGGCTTGAAGAAACTTCAACAAGGACATGAAATCCCATACTGGGAAAACGTGATGTTCCATGAAGACACGAAGCTGGGCTTCCGTTCTGATGTCTCCAAAAATTGGATGCGATTCAATAGTCTCCAAAGAAGACTTCAAGGCGTCAGAAAGTTGCTGTTCTGCGGGCGGCAATGGATGGGTCATCGGGAGACATTATCACGGTCATCTAGCCCGAGAGGTCAAGACAAGTGCGGCGACTTTGATATCAATGATCCGAGCCAAATTTACTTTTGACTCACTGCGCCCCCTTGCGGCTTCCAGAATAATTCGTCCTAGTAGAATGCCCGTGCAAACGGCGCTCGAAAAGTGCAGCGGGATCTCTTGCCGCTCAACAACCTCATGTCATCTATCAGCAGTTGGGTTGTGCTGGGTTTGGTGGGGGAGAATTACTGGGCAGAGCGATGGCTGGCTAGCAAATCGGCGTGTGAGATTCTGCGCTGGACTCCGCGTTTTTGCGGGGCACCAATCAACCGCATGAGATTCCCGTTCCTCCGCACCGTCCTTTCCGTCGTAGCACTCGCGTCGGCCTCGGCGTCCGCCCAGACCCCGCAGCCCGCCGCGCCGAAGCAGAATGATCACGTGGGCAAACTCGCGGAAGGGCTCACGGCGACGCAGACGGTCGTCTATAAGAAGGTCGCGGACAGCGAACTGCGGCTGCACATTTTAAATCCTGAAGGCTGGCAGGCGGCGGACAAGCGCCCGTGCTTCATCACCATCCACGGCGGCGGATGGACCAACGGAGGACCGCAGCGGATGTATCCGTTTGCGGACCACTACGCGAAGCTCGGGCTCGTGGGCATCAGCGTGCAATACCGGCTCCATAGCGCGAAGACGCAGACGACGGTCTTTGACTGCGTGAAGGACGCGCGCTCGGCTGTGCGCTACGTGCGTGCGCATGCGGCGGAGCTGGGCGTGGACCCCGGCAAGATCATCGTGAGCGGCGGTTCAGCAGGCGGGCACCTCGCAGTGGCGACTGCGATTTTCGATGGCGTGGATGAGGCGGGCGAGGAAACGAAGGTGTCCCCCGTGCCGAATGCGCTCGTGCTGCTGTTCCCTGTGATTGACACGTCCACGGAAGGCTACGGCAACGCGAAGATTGGCGAACGGTGGAAGGAACTGTCCCCCGCGCACAACGTCCGGGCTGGGCTGCCACCGACGATCACTTTCCACGGCACAGGCGACACGGTCACGCCGTTCAATGGAGTGAAGGCTTTCCACGACGCGATGCTGAAAGGAGGCAACCGCAGCGAGCTGGTGGTGAACGATGGCGGCGCGCACGGCTACCTGATGCGCACCCAGCCGCTCTACGACGAGTGCCTCGCGAAGACGGACGCATTCTTGGCCTCGTTGGGAATGGTGTCGCGCCGCTGACGCACAGACTAAATGATAGGATTGCGCGTTAATGCGGGGGAGACGTTGAGCGAAGGTGTCTTCGTTCACATCCCCTACTCTATTTCCTCATGCTTCCTATCAGTAACTCGGCTTTTTACCCCCCTGCACGCTTTTGCTCAGCCTAGACGCGAAGGGCGTTAAACCTTACTTCTTTGGCGCGCTTTCAATTGGTAGGTTTGGTATCAGGCTGGGATCGTACATCGCTCCGGCCGACACCTGGACAAGCGTCATGCGAACTTTCGTTGGGAAAAACTTCTCAGGATCCGGCCGTTTGTGGGCGTGGAGGTTGACGCTGTCCTTAAGCACCAAGTCCATCCGTTT
>CALQFT020000173.1 GCA_943329925.2 Opitutus sp. GAS368 | reverse complement strand
GGTTGGTGATTTGCGGGATTTCATGGAGGCGGCATGTTTGAGAGTGACTCGGCGCATCCGAGTCCCGGATTCAACGGGTAAGGCATCCTAATCTTTAGACCTCACTGCCTACTAGGTTTCTGCCTCGCTGAGTCACTCGCCGATGACTTCATAGCCACCCTCACCGACTCCGCTAAAAGTGACACCAGCGGACGTGGCGTCGTTTAAATTCACGCGCAACCCACCATTGCAGACCACCCACGGGCGGCTTTTGAAGCTTGCAGAAAAACGGATGCTCTCACCCGGAGTGGCTTGCCCCCGCTCAACTCTCTCGTTTTGGCGGTTGGAACGGGTGTCGTAGGAAAACGCGCCAAGCAATTGCACCGGAGCGCCGTTGGTTTTGATTTGTACGCGGTGCCAGCCGTAGGAAACCGCACGAATGGCTCGTCGATTTTCCATGAAATGGGGCGCCCCGGACGCGCTGACAAACGCCTGATTGGTGGGGATTCGCAGCACCTCGCGGCCATCCATCCAAACTTCCATCTCCCCACCAGCGGGTGCGTCCACATAAGCGATGGATAGATCAGTACCTACGAAATCAAGCGAGGCCTCGCTGGAGGCTGGGAGTTTTGTTAAAGTGTTTCCGTATGGCGCCCCCCATTCCGAAGCGAAGGGCTCGGTTTTAGATGGCAGTTTCCAGCGAGGGTTCTCCACTGGGTGCCACTGTCTCTGGAGGGCGGGTTTGGAGTCGACGGCAACGATGCTGGCATCGTCTCCTGCGACTTCCACAATGTGCCTGTCACCCAGACTAAGGCGTCCGGTGGCAAAGGTGGAATTGCGACTGTCACGTCCATTGGAGGGTCTGCGTCTGGAGCCTTTGTCGATGGCGCCGTCCACTACCACGGTTACTTCTTTTTCTTGGCTCTTTGCCCAAAGATTCACAAAGGTGTCATCGAGGATGACGCCTGTGCGTTGGTGAATCCGTGGGGAGGTGGCGGCGTAGGTGGAAATCTCACCTTCCCAGCCGATGGTGTACTCGCTCAGGCGTGAGGGCAGGTGTTGCTGCAGGATGCCTGGCAAAATCGGCCCTGCTGCGTCAAAAGCCCGTTCGAGTTGTTTGGCCCAAAGATAGTGAGCAGCAGCCTGTGGGTGGCCATCGGAGGGCACGAGTGCAAAGCTGTTGCAGTAACGTGTTGTCTCGCTCAGTACCCGGCCCACATCCAGAAATGGAATTTGATAACGCAGCGCAAGTTCCTGCAAGTGCCCCGTGTTTGGGGTGTAGGTTTCCCGGTTTTGCCACATGCAAAAGACAAACTCCACGGCGGGATGGTTTCTCTGAAACCACCGGATGGCCCCTTCAAAGGCAGCAACTTCGTGAGCGCCATCTACTTTTTCGTTCGCTCCACTTCCAAAAATAACGAGGTCAGGACCCGGCCCCTCGGCTCTGGTGAAAACAGAGGGATAAAGATCCTGCCAGCTCCGGCCTTCTGGATGACCATTCACCCCTGCCGCGGGCGGAAGACTTAGTGCAGCGTATGGTTCCAAGCCGGAGTGAGACTCGGCGATGCATGAACCATCGCAGGCCATCGTGTTCAGCAGCAGTCGCTCCATCGGATAGTTAAACTTTTGCATGAGCAACTGCCTTAGCCGCCCGGCGTACATAAAATGATGCTGCCACCAAGCCGTGCGTTCGTTCCATTCCGGGTGAGCGAGGAGTGCCCCTTCAAAATCCCGGCTCTTAGACAGCGGCTGTTTGAATGTAGGGGACGCAGGGTCCTCGTTATACGGCACCATGGCTGGGTTGGCGCTTCCTCGGTCAATGCTCGATCCCATCACGAGAATGTGTAGCGGCTCTCCCCTCCACAGCTTCTGGATGGTACGTGGCAAACTGCGGTAGTGCTCAGGCATTGGCCGCGCTTCAGGTAGTCGCCGCTCCGCTTGTGCCCCCCTGCTGAGGGTTGGGGAATACAACCACACATCCTCGGTCCCTATATTATTGAATTCGACACTGATACCGATGACATTTGGTTCGCTTGTGGACTTCGTGGAGCTTTCGGTGAACCCGAAAGGAATGACGGCTTTTTCAACCTTGATTTCAAAGTCAGCCGCTTCCCCAGAGGCTTGGCTAAACACTGTGGCCACATTCAATTCGCCCCGAGCGTGTTTTGGAAATGTGCGTGCGTCGGATCCTCCGAAGTCTTTAGGACTCCACGTCCCTTCTTCGCTATCAAGGCGCATCATTCGGATCGCCGCGCGCAGTGAACCGGGTTTTGCCTGACGCCCGAACACACTCAGACTGACTTCCTCGCCACCGTCGAGTCCCAGCTCTGCCAGCAGAGCAAACTGGTGGAGACTTTTTCCGGGGTGCAGTACCACGACGTTGTCCACGGCAAAGATTGGTCGGAAAGCCGTCTGACGTGTGGCTCGGTACACTTCGGCATCGCCATACGCATCCTGATTCCAGCAGGCGATCGCACCTGATTTGAATTCTGCAGACTGGCCCGTGCGGGAGTTCTCAAAGCTGTGGAAGTTCAGGGACGGATTCAGAAGCAGGTTTGTCGGCGGCAAGGCTTCCGAGGAGGTCGAGAACCATTGAGAGAAAACCATCAAACAGATTAGGAACAGTCGGAAGCGGTACATAGGGGGTGGCCAAGTATGAAAGTAAGAAGTCTGAGGGCAATCGGAGTTTTTAGCTAACCGCGGTAAAGCAAGTTCCGCAGCCTGGTTGAGGTTGGGTTCTGCAATCTCCGTAAACGGCCCGAGGCCAAAATGATGCGATTCACGGGTCTAATGCCGATCTGGAAGGCACCTCAGGCAGAGCTTGTTCGGCGAGCCATTTTATCGGCGCAGGCGATCTCTCCTTTGTCGCCCCCCCAGTGTTGCAATTCACAATTTCCTTCTGTCTGGCGGTGGCCTTAATGCGGCGGCCGCTGGCCAATATTTGGAGGATGTGCGGGAAAAATGGAAGGAGTAGAGGGGGCAATGATCCTTTTGGATACAGACTATCTAATTTGCTCGGTTGTTGCGGGGAGTCCTGAATCTAAGAAAATCTTAGGCGGCTAGAGCTCGGCGATGTACTGCTCAGCGGCTTGTCTGAATGCGTTTGCCGCACACCGAGGTGCGGAAGGTGTTTGGGGTTTGGTGGTGGCGCTGGTGGAAAAAACGAGTGAGGCTTTTGGCGTCACCCAGACCGCATTCGATGGCGACGGCTTGGATTTTCAGGGCGGTGTTTTCGAGCAGTTGCTCTGCTCGGTCGAGACGGCAGCGGATGAGTTCGTCGCGTAAGGAGTGGCCCGTTGCCGCTTTGAATCCAGTCTGCAGTGCGCGCACAGACATGGCAGCTTCGCGGGCCAGCGTGCTGACGGTGATGGGCTCGGCAAAATCGCTCCGAATGCGGCGCACCGTGGCGGCGATGCGGGTATCTGCACAGACGAATGCAGCCGTACTTTCTCTCTCAATGACGCCATGAGGAGTGATGACGGTCGGTGCACTTGGCGGCGGCGCGCCGGATAAAATCTGCTGGAGTAAATCGGCAGCAGCATAGCCAATGCCTCGCAGATTACTGTCCACCGAGGTGAGTGGCACGGGCGAAAGGTTTACGTCGGGCTGATGGTTGTCGCATCCCGCAACGGCGATGTCCTGCGGGACGCGAAGTCCCACGTCGAGGGCTAGACGGATAAGTTGCGCGCCGCAGCGGTCATCCTCGGCCATAATGGCGCAGGGCTTGGGCAGCGCACTCAGCTCTTTGGCTAGGCGCAATTCCCATATCTTTTCTGAGGAATCCTTGCGCGGCATGCTGTGTGGAAAATCGAGCATGGATACCTCGCAGCCGGCCGCGCGCATGGTGCGGAGAAAGCCGTCGCGCACGGCGTCGCTATCGCCTGCGTCGAAGCGGCGGTAGAAGGCGAAATGCGGACGCCCAAGTGTGAGCAGATGCCGCGCCCCAGTCACGCCGAGCGCATCATAGTCCGGGATGACCAATGGATACCCTGTCGATTTCCGAATGCGGAGAATCTGCACAACAGGGCAGCGAAAGCGAGCGAGGCGACGTGCGGTGTCGTCGTGCTCGATGGTGGCGATTATGCCATCGGGGCGGACTCCTTCGGGAAAGCGGCCAGAGCGTCGCATCATCGCATTCAGGGCCCAGCGATGTTCCCGGGCGAAATCTACGACACCTTCAAGCAGATGCTCAATGTAGGGGTCGGTGATAAAAAGGATACTCGGCACATCTTTCATCATGGCATGGAGACTGCCCGACGCGACCTGAATGGTCATAGAGTTTTTGCGATGCCTGCTGCCAGCGAATCAGCTGCAGGCGGGTGGAAACGGAAGAATAATTCCGGCTCCACGAGTTCCAGTTCCATTAGGGAAAGCGCGCCTGAATGATCTCGCACAACGTCCACGCGGGCATAGAGCGGCGCTTGCGAACAGGCGGTGACGGCGTGCTCGGCGAAGGCGATTTCGTCTGACGTCGGTGTGTGCGGTTGCACGGTGCCGCCGTGGTCGTCCTGCACTCGGAAATCGCCCGGCTTCGCAATCTTCCGAACTGCATGGGTGCAGCGCCCGGCGATGACCACCAGCGAAATTTCACCCTGCGTGAGTACGCTGCTCAGGAAGGGCTGTAACATCATCGCCTCTTCGCGCAGCAGATCACACAATACTGCCTCGTGCGCCTCAATGTTGGCTTCGTTGAGGCGGTAGGTGTGCCGCGCCGCGCCTGACACCGCCGGTTTTAAAATCACCTCGCTCCACTGGTTGGCCGCGACCAACTCGCGCAGTGTTGTCGTTTCTCCGCGCTCGATAAAATGCGTCTTTGGCACATTTACCCCGCGCTCAGCGAGGTCGAGCAGGTAGTGCTTGTCCACATTCCAGCGCACCAAAGATGGGGCATTGAACAGCTGCGTGCCGCCTTCGATGCGCTGCATCCACGCGCAAAACTCGGGGAACCGCTCGAAGTAATCCCATGTCGAGCGAAAGACAGCCGCGCGGGTGCGACTCCAGTCAAAATCCGGATTGGACCACGCCACTCGCGTGGTGCGCAGTCCGCGAGCCTCAAGTCCAGAGAGCAGAAGTCGCTCTTCGCCTAGTAGTTGAGCATTATACCATAGGCTCTCATCTGGAGCTTCGTAGCGCATGTCGGTTAGGATAACCACATCGTAGTCGTTCATAGCGGCTTGATTCTGTCGCTTTGGGGAATAGGAGCAATAGCCAAGACAGCAGGCTTTTTTATCGAAGACTCCAGACGGCGCCGCTTGCACATTTTCACCGTCGGGATGCGCAAAGTTGCCGCAGGAACGCCTCGCATGATCTGGCCTAGCCGCTAACTTCTTGCTGGTATGAACTGCTTAAGGCTCCCCCTGGTGCTCGCTATTGCGCTAGCGCTTTCCGCTTCCGTCTTTGGGCAGAAGGCGTCGCCTCCCAGCGCAGGAGAAAAAGACTTACGAACCAATGCGGAGGTTCCCGTTGAACGAAATCCGGAGCTCATTGCGGCTTCTCAACGGCTCCAGGCCAGCTTCGGCATCGGCCTCAAGCTGGGGCTGGGCAATGATCCTCAAGTGGCCAAGGTTTATGATGTAACCCCCATGAAGGCGGAACACGTGGCAAACGCCCTTTCAATGCTAGCGTGGATTGACGCTGAATTGAAAAGATACCCGGCAGGATTCCTGAAAAAGTATGGATCTAAGAATTTCGTTTTGGCTAACGCATACATCTCCAAGGCAAATAAAGGAACTCCGACGCCCTACTCACCAACCTTCATTGCGGACAAAAACAGTGGTTCGATCTTCGTGACAGTTCCAACCACGATGACGCCTACGACCGAAGTCCTCGGCCGGGGCTACATCCACTACACGCTTTTTTCTTACCTTCTGGCGGATGTTAAAGCACCGGAATCGCCTATGGCACTGGCGCGCTGGAAGACACTTGAGTCTGATGATTCCGCTCTGGAAACCGAGGCCGCGAAAAGGCTCACAAAGGCAAGTAACTCAAGAGAGGGTCTTTACAAGGTAATGTGGGATCCCTTTGATTTTGCAGAATTGAACGCTCTCGCTAAAACGGACGCTCGTTTGAAGCAGCGCATCGAATTGGTGCAGAACTTTTTGCGGACACTCGACCCGCAGTTCAATCAAGCCTACTGGAGCGCACTAGGGACGATTCCCGAGCATCAACGCACCGTGTGTCTCAACGACCTCACTGACACTCACAGCATTGACCAGATTAAAGCCGACGCCACAATTCAAAGCGATCTCCGCACGCTGGAACTGCAATGGGGGTTCAAGGTGCTCTGGGAGCCCGGTTCCGCCGTCCCGCCCATGCCCAGTAAAGTGAGACTGGAATACTCCTACTTCACCGACAAGAAGCTTCCGCAATTTAAAGAGTTCATTCACATGATCCGGGAAGAGTTGCAGATGTATCCCGTCGAGATTACCAAGCTGCTGAACGTCAAAAATCTTTACATTCTGGACGACTTTAATTTTCGAGGCTCAGGTGTTGCCGGTCAGGGTATGAGTTGGTTGCCACAGGTCTCATTCGCTTATGGCCTGCACGGCTTTGATACGGCTAAGACAACATCGATGGATTTCTTGCGCAGAACTATCCATCACGAGGTGCTTCACCTGATGGACAAACAGTTCTCCAAGGAGGGAGGGCCGATTTACGCTGAGGCTTGGGAAAGCCTTAATGAAAAAGGCTTTGTCTACAAGATAAGTCGCATTAATGCAGTCGCTTCCAGTGTGCCGACGGCTCCCGCCGCCCCCGTTCAAACTACTTATTACAAGGACAACACCAAGTGGCAGGGCTTCGCCGAACCCTATGGCATGAACATCGCCACCGACGATCGAGCCACTCTCTATGGCCGCCTCATGACTGCGCGCCTCGCCGATGAAGGGAAGGGGGATCAGTTGTTTTTAGGGAGGCTAGGGACCGACAAATTTCTCAAAGCAAAAGCAGAACGCATGAGCGAGTTTTTTCAACTTCTCAAACGCGATCTTGCAATTCCCGCTTCGAGCCCACTCTATTCGAGATTCGAAAGCGTTTTCCCTCCAGGAAAGATCAATTAACGAATCCGGAGTCAGTCGAAAACGCCGTAACCCTATTAAAAATACGGCATCTCCCATGAAAGAGCTTTTCGCCTTCCTCTCGCTCTGCGTCTTCACGCTTTCAGCATTCGCTGGGCCGCCAGTCGGCATCTCTCTGGACGTTGACGCTCGGGAAATCTCCCGCTCCCTGCTCCATGCCCGGCTGGAAATCCCCGCGAAGCCCGGCGAGTTGGTGGTCTGGTATCCGAAGTGGATTCCCGGTGTGCATGCTCCCGCAGGGCCGGTGCAAAACCTCGCTGGACTGCGCTTCGAAAGTGCCGAGGGCAAGACGCTTGAGTGGAAGCGCGACGAGGTGGAAATGAATCGTTTCCTCATCGCCGTGCCAGCCGGTGCGGATCGGGTGATCGCCAAGCTCGACTACATTTGTAACCAGCCCACGACCAGCTCAAGTGGAGTGGATAGCTTCGGCAATTCCAAGGTAGGCGTGATCAATTGGAATACCGTCCTGCTTTATCCCGAAGACGCGTCCATCGACACGATGACCGCCTCGGTGCGCCTGC
>CALQFT020000172.1 GCA_943329925.2 Opitutus sp. GAS368 | reverse complement strand
TTCGCGGAGGGGATGCGCCCCCGCAGCCATAACACTCATGAATCACGTCACATCTCTTCAAGTCATCACCAAAAATGTCCGCTCTGCAGTCGAGTCTCAACTTGAGGCCACCGGCGGGCTGCTGCGTCTGGCGCCCTGCTGGGTGCCTCGTTCCTTTCTGCAGCCGGGCAAGCGCCTAAAGTTGCACCCGGATGATCTTTACGCTTTCGGCCTCAACCGCGGGGGGATTGACGAGCGCTGGTTCGCCTCGACAACTCCGGCCGCTAACGATAACCGCACCGACGATGAAGGGCTCTCTTATGTAGTCGCTGGGAAACAGCGATTCACCTTGCAGGAAGCCGTAGCGGAATGCGGCGCGGGTTTGATCGGCGATTCCATCTGGAACAAATACAACAAATGGCCGGTCTACTCGAAGTTCTTCGACAACATGGGCCCCATCCCGCACCACATGCACCAGAGCGCTGAACAGGCCAAGCTCGTGGGCCTTGAAGGCAAGCCGGAGTCTTATTATTTTCCGCCCCAACACAACAATGTGGGGAACAATTTCCCCTACACCTTCATGGGACTGGAGCCCGGCACAACCAAGGACCAAGTTCGCAAGTGCATTGCAGACTGGAATAAGGGAGACAACGGCATCCTCGATCTTTCGCGAGCATACCGCCTCAAACCGGGCACCGGTTGGTTGATCCCGCCCTGCGTTTTGCACGCGCCCGGTTCGCTTTGCACATACGAACCGCAGTGGGGTAGTGACGTGTTTGGCATGTACCAGAACTTGGTGGAAGGCCGTTATGTGCCGTGGGATTTGTTGGTGAAAGACATGCCAAAGGAGCACCACCATGACATCGATTTCATCGTCGATCAGTTGGATTGGGAGGGCAACTGCGACGCCAATTTCAAAGACAACCATTACCTCGAACCGGTTCCTGTAGCAGACACTCGTGCGGAAGGTTTTGTGGATCGCTGGATTGTGTACGGTCGCATCAAGAAGGCGCAGCTATTTACTGCCAAAGAGCTTACGGTTGAGCCTGGTGTGAAGTGCACCATTCACGACAAGGGCGCTTACGGACTCATTTGCGTTCAGGGCGTCGGGAAGATTAACGGCCAGACGCTTAATAGCCCCAAGCTTATCCGCTTCACCGAGCTCACCGAAGACGAGTTCTTTTGCACCGAGGCTGGTGCGAAGGCGGGCGTGACTTTCGAAAATCTCAGCGAGACGGAGCCCTTGGTTGTGCTTCGTTACTTCGGCCCTGAAGTGAATCCTGACGCCCCCGTCATGGGCGCTTACCGCCACAACGCGTTCTAACGACGCGATTGGAGTGGTATCTCAGTCTTTGAGCGGAGTCGCGCAGCAGCGGGCTCCGCTCAGTG
This sequence comes from Opitutus sp. GAS368, assembly GCA_943329925.2. Taxonomy (GTDB): domain Bacteria; phylum Verrucomicrobiota; class Verrucomicrobiia; order Chthoniobacterales; family Chthoniobacteraceae; genus Chth-196. The sequence goes on along the minus strand of CALQFT020000172.1, from coordinate 6,213 downwards.
CTTTTTTAGAGGTGCCCAGCGAAAGATGTTCGGTTATGGCGTTGCCCTGGAGGTGGAGTGGCGCGCTTTTAAAAGGGCATCTTTTTTTGTTTCTCGAAGCAGGAAGCGGGCGGGATCCACAGCGTGAAGGAGATCTGCGCTCAAAGGCGCTGGTTCGCCGGTGAGCATTGCCGCGAGGATTTCGCCAGACAACGCGGACCACAGTAGTCCGCGCGACCCCAGACCAAGCGCGGCGTAAAGGCCCGGAAGGCGTGGTATCCGGAGTAGCGTTTCCTCGCAGTTTGTTTTCGTAAAGTCTGGCAGCGCTCCGATCAAAGGCAGGCGGTCGGCCGTCAAAGAGCGGAAGCCTACGCGCCCGCTCAAAGAGTCCGGCGCGATGGATGGAGTGAATCCGGCGAGGAGTTCGGGCAGGCGTGCGATGTTAGCTTGATGGCTTGCAGCGTCGGTTTGTGTGCGATGGTCGTCGAAGTCGTAGGTGGCTCCCAGCGAACAGACTCCGTTGATAGAAGGAGTAAGGTAGCCATCCCGACTGAGGACGCGCTTGATGGGGGGAAGTCTGTCGGCTCGCAAGTGCGTGACCTGGCCTCGCACTTTTTTGAAATGCAGCGATTTGGTAGGGGCGAACTGTGCTGCCTCAAAAGCGTTGGCGAGAATCAGGACTGGGGCAGATCCTAGGACGTTGCCATCGGAATCTTTTGCGGTCCACCGTTGGTCTGCGAAGGTGATTTCCAGTACGCCGCTGCGAGCGCGTAAGTGCGCGTTAGAGGCCGTTTGCAGGCGAGCCTCGCATAGTGCCGCTGGGTTAACCCAGCCGCCCTCAGGAAACAGCCAGCCACCCGCATGGACTGGATGCCCCAGATCAGCCGCCGCTTCCTCGCGCGTGAGATACCGTACGTAACGCGAGGGATAACCGTGCCGCTCGACGATTTCCTGAAACAAAACCTCTTCTTTCGGAGTCCGCGCGAGTTGTAATTTTCCACAAGGATCCCAGAGACTGGGGTGGCGACTGGATTTGAGGGCCCTCAATTCACCGAGGATGTGCAGGAAACTTGCCCGAGCAAGACGCGCGGCCAGACCGTCGTCTTTGGAAAGCATCGGAGATAAGACGCCTGCCAGATTGCCTGAGGCGCCCTGGCCTGGAAGTGGTTGTTGTTCCAAAACAGTGACTTCCCAGCCACGTTTAGAAAGACTGGCTGCAGCTGCGGTTCCTGCGAGGCCCGCTCCTATGACAAGGGCAGCGCGAGTTTGGTGCGGTTCTTGGTGAAAAGTCGGCCTGGAATGCGTGGCGCGAAACGTTGCTGTGAGCGTTGTGGATTCATTGGCGAAGCGTTGCACTGCGAACCCGGCGCCTACGAGCGAGCGCTCGAAAGAAGAGACTGCAGTTCCGTCTGTTGGGTTTGAATGCAAAGCGCTGCCCGGCTTGCAGAGACGCGCGAGGTGGGCCGCGTTGGGCAGGGGAGTTTGGGCAGAATGCGGAGCCCAGATGAGGTCGCAGACTGCGACTAACGTATCCAAAGGCGATGCCTGGGAGTGGTTGGAAAGCGCGAGGGTCAGCGTGATGCGGCCTTCATCGAGTAGTAGACGATGTAGGCCTGGCAGTGGTAGCGGCCATTGTTCGAGTAGTTGCGCTGCAAGTGGAGCGAGGTGTGGCGGCAGATTCGGGGAGATGGCTCGCAACGCGTCTGGTTCTAACGTGTTGTAAATTCCTATAAAGTGCATTAATCCAGCTTCTTGTGGTGCACTTATCCAGTGGTGCCATACCTGAAGAAAGCGTAGACCGTCGTCGAAAGCCGTATCCAGGACGCAGCAGTTTTGCAACGGATCCGGGAGTGAGGGAAGCCACGGGGTCATTGGATAGATCAGCCCGTGAGGCCGCTTTACTAATTATCGCCGGATGCGTCCGGCAGAGTCTCCGTTCATGAGGGCCTCAACTTCAGAGCGGGTGCTAAAATTGCAGTCGCCTTCGATGGAATGCGCGAGGCAACCGGCGGCTGCGGCGAAGGCGATGGCTGTTTGCGGCGCGGCTAGGTCAGGCGAGGTGAGGGCGTGGAGAAGTCCTGCGGTGAAGGCGTCGCCGGTTCCGAGGCGGTCGACAATGCTGGGAATGGGGTAAAGGCGTCCTTTGTCGGGCGCATAGTGGAAAGTGTTGGAGGCCTTCTCGAAAAGCAGTCCACCGAAATTGTTGTGCGAGGCAGAGATGCTTTCGCGCAGACTCATGGCAACATGTTGAAGGCGTGGAAAATCCAGCGTGAATTCTAGGACGAGATCCTCAAGTGTCGCGTTTTTCTTAAAACCCCGTAGTGCCTCCAAGTCCTCACGGCCGCCGACGAATAGGTCGACTAAGGGAAGCAGTTCATTGAGCGTCCTCGTGGCCAGTTCGCGCGGGGAAACGGGCGGGTCCCAATTCCAAAGTTTGCTGCGGTAATTGACATCGAGGAGTACTCGCACTCCCATCCGCGAGGCGGTTTGCAGTGCGCTGGCGGTGACCTTGGCTGCGTTGCGGGAAAGGGCGGGTGTGATGCCGGAAACCACGAGCCATTCGGCGCCTTCGAGGATGCCTTCCCAGTGATAGGCTTCCGGCGGTGTGAGTGCGAGGGAGGAGCCTTCGCGATCGTAAATGACGTTGGCGGGACGTTGGTTGCTGCCGGTTTCGAGAAAGTATAATCCGAGGCGACCCTCGGATGTGCGCAGGATATTGCGCGTGTCGACGCCCAGGGAGCGCAAGTTGGCTACGCAGGCGTCGGCTATGGGATGCGTTGGCAGCGCGGTGACAAAGACCGCGTCGCCACCTAACAGGGCGACGGAGCCGGCGATGGAGGCCTCGGCGCCCGCGAAAATGACATCCAGACTACCCGGCATCGCTTGGGCGAAGCGCTTGAAACCGGGGGTGGAAAGCCGCCCCATAATTTCTCCAAAAGTCACAACCCTGCTCATGCCAATCCTCCCCGCACCCGTGCCACAAGGGCTGTTGCCGCTTTTGCGTTGGCTGTTATTCCTGCCCAGTCTCTGCGTGAAATCCAAGCGCGGGGCGCAAGCCACGAACCTCCCAACGCTTGCACGCAAGGCTCTCGCAAGTACGCTCCAGCCTCTTCAATATCAATGCCGCCCAATGGGATAAACTTTACTCCTAAATGCAGGAACGGCGCCGCCACACTGCGCAAATAAGTCAGCCCGCCGCTGGCTTGCGCCGGGAAAAATTTTAAAATCCGGCACTCTTGTTCCAATGCAAGCTCGATGTCGCTCGGTGTGCAAACTCCTGGTGCGAAAGGTAGTCCGATATGCCGTGCCTCGGCCACAACGCGGGGATTCATGCCTGGAGCCACTCCAAAGGCGGCACCCGCGCTCCGAACTTCGTGAACCTGCGCTGGGGTCAGCACCGTTCCCATGCCCACTGTAACTTCGGGGACCTCGGCGAGGATACGGCGCAGCGCCTCCATAGCAACCGGTGTGCGCAGAGTGAGTTCGATGCATTTGATGCCGCCCTCCAACAAGGCGCGAGCCGTGGGAACCGCGTCTTCCGCGACGTCGATTACGAGCACGGCAACGACGCCAGTCTGGTGAAGCGGGTTAGTGAGGTTGTCGGGCATCGTTAAAGAGTGACTGAAGCGGCTAAAATTCAAAGTCGGAACCGGTCCTTCGGTGCTATTGTGTATCCGTGACTGCTGGCATATTTAGAACTTCAGACGCAATTTACTGCATATGTGCCGCTTGTGTTGGTTGAATTCCCAGCTCTGCGGCGGCTTGTTCCTGTGGCCCAAGGCTGGTTGGGGCCAAATGAGTAATGGCTCCAAACAGCGTCAGCGCCTCCAGATAAGACCCAGAGGCACTGGCGTGATAACGATCCGAGGCCCACAAGTAAGTCAGGCCAGTGGTAACAGTATCGTAGGGATTGGGTGCCGCGAAGTTTGTTTGAAAGGCACGCATCCAAACATCGCCCACTGGAATAACTCCGCTAATGAAATGGCTTTGCGCCGCGGCCAACTGGTAGCCAGCGCAAGGTTCGCGTTTTTCTCGTCGCCGGCGAGGTCACACCAGAGGCGAAGAATTCGGAGTTCAAGGGCTTGTTTGGATGCGTCTTATTGGGTTGGATTTGGAGGGGGCTTCGCTTTTAAGATCGCGGGCTACCACGCAAGCCGACAAATTCATCGCATTGATCTGCCTTCTCCCCATGATTCCTAAAACTACTCAATCCCGTCGTCATTTCCTCCAAGCCAGCTCCCTCTCGTTGGGCGCCCTTTTCTTTCCTCATGTGCTGCGCGGGCAGGCTCCAAAGAAGCTCCAATTGGCAGGAATCGGGGTCGGGGGCAAAGGGAAGGTGGATATTCTCAACGCCTCAATGGGCGCTGAAATCGTGGCCCTTTGCGACGTGGACCGCACTCGTTTGGAGGCAGCCAAGGCGCTCTACCCCAACGCGCGCACCTTCGAGAGTTTTCGCGAAATGTTCGAGACCATGGGCAGCGCGATTGACGCCGTCACAGTCTCCACCCCAGATCACTCCCATTTTCCGGCCGCCATGGAGGCGATCCGCCGTGGAAAACATGTTTGTGTTCAAAAGCCGCTCGTAAACCGGGTGTGGGAGGCCACCCAAATGCTAGCCGCCGCCCGGGAAAAGGGCGTGGTGACCAACATGGGCAATCAAGGCCATCTCCTCGACGGCATTCGTCAGCTTAAGGAGTATCTGGAATTGGGCATCATCGGGCGGGTGAAGGAGATCCATGTGTGGACCAACCGCCCCATCTGGCCACAGGGGAGCAAGGCCCGCGAGGGTATGGTGGCCTCCACGCCGCCCGCCACGCTAAATTGGGAGGCGTGGCTTGCGCAATGTCCTGGGGGCGAATATCTTCCCGGTCTGCATCCTTTCGCATGGCGTGCGCACCGCGAATACGGTTCCGGCGCAATCGGCGACATGGGCTGCCACACCTTGGACGGTCCGTTTTACGCGTGCGAACTGGGTGATCCCTACCGGTTGCAGGCGGATGTGGAAGACCTCACCGAGCTTACTTTTCCCACGTCTTCAAACATCACCATGTGGCATAAAACCCGCCTTTTTGGCGAAGTGAAGGTGGTTTGGTATGATGGCTCGCGCAAGCCGGAACGTCCGGCTGAACTGGATGAATCCGAGGACTGGGCCAAGGCTAAGGCGGGCGCGCTTTACATCGGAGAAGAGGGAAAGCTGATTTGCATTGGTGACCACGCCCGCACCCCGAGACTGCTTCCTTACGCAAAACACGAGGACTGGCTGGCAAAAAAGAACCCCCAGCCCACCATCGAACGAGCCACGGCGAAAAACCCGCAGATTGAATTGGTGGATGCCGTTTTAGCCGGGGGCAAATGCGGTTCCAACTTTGAATATGCCGTGCCCCTGACTCGGTACGGTTTACTGGGTAATATCGCCGTTCAAAACCCGGGCAAGCTTTTGGAATGGGACGCCGCTGCCCAACACTTCAAAAACAGCCCCGAGGCCAATCTTCTCTTGAAGCGCCCAAATGTTAAAAAGGGCTGGGAATCCTTCGCCTGAGAGTTGGGGGAGTGATACCCTCTCTTTTAGGTTTAAGGATGATTAAAAGACCTCAGCACCTGGGAGCGCGGAGCCCCAGCTCCGCAATGACCGTCTGAGTTTTTGGAGCGTCAAAGCGGAGCTGGGGGTATTCCTCGGTCCCGGGAGAGAAGGATCAGTTTTCTTCAAGATTTGGTATGAGGCAGCAGCGCCACGTCGGAGATTTGGGAGTGAGCGGCCAAAAGGGTAATCCTTTTGCTGGTGGCGTGGAGTGCGAGGGTTCTCTCCTCCGTACTCCCGGCCCGGGCCCTTATGCGGGGGAGCGCACCGTAGTGGTCTCTATGTCTTCGGTAAATCCCTTGCTGTGCGCGAACATACCAAAAGACAGTTGTTCATTCCCAAATTCCAGCAGGAGCAGGGGAGGTGTACCCATTTTATGAAACAGCATGGGTTTGGGGTGGCCCAACACAGTGATTCTCCAAATCGAGTATTTTACTGATGATCCTCGGGATACTAAGGAGCTTCCGATTGCGGTCTTTCGCACCGGCAACATTAGTTACGGTTCCCGCGGCGAATAGCGTTTGAGTGGACGCAGCAAGGGGCGTTTTTCTGCGGCCAATTAGGGCATAAGGCGCTGATGATCGTCGCATTGGCTTGGTAATGCATTTTGCCGGGCATTGTGTGGGAACCTATTCTCGGCGAGGTGTTTTAATTCT
>CALQFT020000171.1 GCA_943329925.2 Opitutus sp. GAS368 | reverse complement strand
GCAGGGGGCGGTCCCCGAGGCGGCATGAACGCTGGCAGTCCGCTCCACAAGTTGAGATGAAGCAGGATCTTTTCGATCACCTTCCTTTGATCAATCACCGCAAGCACTCGCATCCGGTGCTGGCAATGCGGGCAAATCAGCGGGTCGGTTTGCCAGACTTTGAGAATGACATCCCGCCATTTTTTGGAAGGCAGCTTCGCAGGCGGTGGCGGCGTGCACGGCGGGCGCAACGGATCCGCCGGAACACACCCGTTTTGGACGCGATGCCGTTGACCGCGCATTTTGTTGGAGTACCAACCGTAGTAACGGATCATCTGCGCGCCCTTGTCGGGAATGTGCTGAGTGATCGTTGCTAGAAAGTCCGGTCCCGTAAAAATCTCGAAGTTGCGGTTGATCTTCGGATTCAATTTGGAGCGGTAGATGACCTTCTCGCCTCCGGAGTGGAGCGTCATTTTGGCAACCGAAAACGGGTTGCGCAGAATATACTGGGCGAGCTGTTCGAGGACGGCCTTGTTTTCGGGCGGAATGCTTTCTCCGCGATGCACGTTGAAGCCGGTGTGTTTCCAGGAATGCAGAAGACGGACACGGTCATGTGGGAGCAGGTCGAGGTCGACTAAGAGTTGGATCACATGGGCGCGGAAGATTTCCTCCAAAGGCTTGACGGGAAATTCGGAGAGGGGATGGAATTGGCCGTCCCGAGTGAATAGGCCGTCGGCAACGAGCGCGTGGATGTGGGGATGAAAATCGAGGTATTCGCCAAAGGTGTGGAGGGTGAGAATGAGGGCTGGATGCGCCTTGGATTTACCGAGTGCAGAACGGAGATAAAGGGTGAGGCTCTGATGGGCTGCGGTGCAGAGATGTTTGAGGAGAGGACGGTGCCTTTGGAAATAAGCGCGGAGCATCTTCTGCAGTGCGAGGACGTAGTGCCTGTGGGGGACTGCAGCAAGGACGCGGGCGACGAGGAACTCGGAGCAGGTCTGGACGTTTTTCTGGTGGCAGGACGGGCAGAACCAGCGTGATTTGCAGGAGAAGGCGAGGAGCGCGTTGAGGCCGCAGTTGTCACAGCGGATGCGTGCGAAACCGCGTTCGAGGGTGCCGCAGTTGAGGAACTTATCGACGACCTGCGGGATGGTGGGACGCAGCAATCCGTGACGGGGCTGATGGTCTTCCGGGTAACGTGCGAGGAAGGTCGAAAAGTGGCGATGGGTGCACTGCCAGAGGGGTGATTTGCGCGGATTGCGTGCCCGGTAGATGTTCATGCCCCGAGACGAAATCGGAACTGGAGGTAGCAATCCGCGAACGGCGAGAAGAGTCGGTGTGAGCCCAAATTGGGACACCTACCTGTCCCTAGCACGGACACCCGTCCCATTACTTATATGTTATTTATGATAAAATAATAACGGAGAGGTATGGATGTTCAGTGTTGGCCCTTAGGTTGCGTTAACTGCCCTCAAAATTACGATAAATTTTGGCCAAAAAGCCCACCCGGCGGTCGATCGCTGCCCCGAATTTCGTGGAGATATTTTTAGAAATTTAATCCCTAGAGGGTTACGTCAGAAAACCGGAGGTGTCGGTTGGTGTTTTTTCGGTCGATTGGCATAATGGTCTACAGAGTGAGTTGAGTTCACTCCTCCGGCGCAATTTTCCCAGACTGACTATGCCCCGCCTCAAAAACCGTCTCCACGAACGCTTCGCTTGGCTCATTGCCGAAGGCTTGGACCGCAAGGCTGCCTACCTGAAGCTGTGCCCGCATGTGTCCGACCCTGGGACATTGGGTTACAAACTTTACCGTAGATTGGATGTGAAGAGCCGCGTCGCAGAAATCCAGTGTGAGGTCCACAGTCGGGCGTTGATGGCGATTGACGAAAAACGGGATCGCCTGCGTCAGATGATTGAGGGGGTGATTCCAACAAAGGTCACCAAGCGACGAGACGGCACCGTAGAAGCCGTCTTTGACATGCTGGGGGCGCTGGTGGCGGATGCGAAGATGGCGGGTGAATTTGACGGTACTGCGGCAGTGAAGGAACCGGAGATCAAATTGGAATTCGAGATGTACCACCGGAACCATCCGAACCCGCCGCGAGAGTGGTTAAATCGGGCGTTGGTGGTGCCGAAAGTTATTTCCGAATCCTGACCTCCTACGTTCCGTGCCTGGCCGGTGATCGGATTAATCAGGGCTGCCAATTGGTGCTACCCCAACGGGCCTGAACTCCCTCGGATAGACGCTGGATGGCTAGGGTCTCAGCGGTGCCGTATTCCCCCAAACGGTAACGCCCCCTTGGTCTCCATTGCCTCAACGCCCCCAACTTCAATCACGAGATTGGCGTTTCACAGGATCTCCTACAGAGGCTGCTGTGGCAAAAGTCGGCCTCCAGAATTACCCATAGAATTACCCAAAGGCCGTTTCAATGGGATAACGTAGGATTCGATCGGATCAGTCTCGACAGATTGTAACCCCCTACGGAGTAGACCTCTGGGTGCTTCGGATCATTTTTGATCGCGTGAGGAGAAATTACGAGATCGCGGTGTGAACGTGTTGCCGGAATACGCGCCCGAGCTCAATCCTGGGGAATATAGGTGTACCCATCTGAAGTCCCACGCGAGAGCCAATCTGATTGCAAGCCAGGTTTGGGAGCTGAGTTTTGAGGCAAATGCAGCATTACGGCGAATGCGCCGTCGGGCCAAGATGAACACAGCTTGTTTTGCTCAGACAGAGCTCTAGCCATAATGTCACCCTATTATGCGACCATCACGATGGCGGCTTATCGCTTTTATGAATGGGGGGGTGTCAGTGAAGAGGCCGTTTCGGCCTAGCACTTTTTTTGGCTTTGGCCGCGGGTTGGGCCTTGGTGGACTGCTTTGCCGGTCTTGAATGTTTCGGCGCGGCGGCGCGGCTGAGGCTGATTTTTTGCCTGGCTTGCTGGCGAACCGCCCGTTTGCGCGTCGTGGGGGAGGCCAGTTCCATGAACTCAACTTGGGAATTGCGTTTGGATTCTTCCGTAGAAGGGGCTTTTTTGTAGGAAGCGTCCTTCTGCAAGATCCAGGCCTTGGTGTTGTCTGCCAACTGGCGCTCAAGCACCTCCTCGATGAGCCGGTTTTTGAGAGCGGGATCCTCCACAGGGAAAACGACCTCGACCCTTGAATAGAGATTGCGAGGCATCCAATCCGCGCTTCCCACGTAGACGAAGGGCTCGCCGTTGTTGGCGAAATAGTAGATGCGGCTGTGCTCGAGAAAACGCCCGATGATGGAGCGCACCCGGATGCGTTCGCTGACTCCAGGAATGCCGGGGCGCAGGCAGCAGATCCCCCGGACGATAAGGTCGATTTCGACGCCGGCGCTGGATGCGGCGTAGAGGGCTTCGATGATTTCGCGGTCCACGAGACCGTTCATTTTCGCGATGATGCGGGCGGGTTTGCCGGCGCGCGCGCTTTCGGTTTCAGCGTGGATGAGGGTCATCAGCTTTTCGTGCAGCGTAAAGGGGGCGATGAGGAGCTTTGAAGCGCCCTGGAAGTGCCCGATGCCGGTGAGCAGGTTGAAAAGGTTTGTGGCGTCTTCGCCAAACTCAGGGCGGGCCGTGAAGAGGGAGATGTCTGTGTAGATTTTCGCGGTGGAAGGGTTGTAGTTCCCCGTTCCAAGGTGCAGGTAGCGGCGGATCTGGTCTTCATCCCGGCGCACGACGAGGGCCATTTTGGAATGCACTTTGTGGTGGGCCATGCCATAGACGACGTGGACTCCCGCTTCTTCCAGGCGGCGCGCCCAGAGGATGTTGTTGGCTTCGTCAAACCGGGCCTTGAGCTCCGTGACGGCGGTGACCTGTTTGCCATTGCGCACAGCGCTCATGAGGGCGCCGACGATGCGCGCGTCGCCCCCGGTGCGATACAGGGTTTGTTTGATGGCGAGGACTTGTGGGTCGCGCGCGGCCTGCTCGAGAAAATCGACGACGGAGCCGAAGTTTTCGTAGGGATGGTGGAGCAGAATATCTTTTTGGCGAATGGCGGCAAACAAGTCGGGGACTTCGCGCATGGGGGCGGCCACTGGGGCGACGTAGGGGACGTCGCGCAGTTCGGGGGAATGATCGCCGGCACAGATCGCCATGAGTCGGGAGGGGTTGAGCGGGCCGTCGACGCGGTAGAGGTCGGCTTCGCTCAGGTCCAGATTCTCCAAAAGGTACTGGCAGATTTCATGGGGGGTATCCAGGTCCACCTCCAGGCGGACGGCGGCCCCTTTGCGCCGGTTGTGGAGCTCCTGTTCAACGGCGCTCAGCAGGTTGCGCACGTCGTCTTCATCGATGTAGAGCTCGCTGTTGCGCGTTACACGGAAGTGCCAGTAGCCCAGGATTTTTGTGCCGGGGAAAATGTCGGCCAGGTAATGACCGATGAGGTGCCCGAGAAACACGTAGTCATGGTGGTCTTCAGGGCAGGGGAGGCGAACAAGCCGAGGCAGAACCTGCGGAACTTGGACCACGGCGAGGCGCTTGGAGACCTGGCCGTCATGGACCATTTCAAGCTGTAGGATGATGTTGAGCGACTTGTTCAGCAGTTGGGGAAAGGGGTGGACCGGATCGATGCCCAGAGGGGTAAGGACGGGCCGCACCTGCTGTTGATAGTACTCGTGAAGCCAGGCCTGGCGGTCTGCGCTGAGGGATTGAGGGCGCAAAAAACGAATGTCGTGCTTGGCCAACTTTGGAATCAATTCTTCGCGCCAGCAACGAAACTGGCGGGCTACCATTTCGCTCACGTGCTGGTGGACGGCCCGGAACGTTTCTGAGGCCGTGCGGCCGTCAAAGGATCGTTCGACGATGTCGCTTTCAATTTGTTGTTTGAGTCCAGCCACACGGACTTCAAAAAACTCGTCTAGGTTGGAACTGACGATGCTGAAAAACTTCACCCTCTCCAGAAGCGGGTTGGAGGGGTCCATGGCCTCCGAAAGTACGCGCTGGTTGAACTCAAGCCAGCTAAGTTCCCGGGATATAAAGTGAGAGGCGGGATGTGCTTTCATGAGGAAGGGATTGCGAGGTTTTCAACATTAGCGGTTCGAGGGCGGTTTCAAAAGTAACAATCCTGTGACCGTGGCTTGTTTGCAAACGAGCTTCTAAGTTTGACCTCCGTAAGGCATCATTGTGAATGAAATGAAAATACTCACCACACTGATTTCCCTCCTTGGGCTGACTTTGTTTGCCAAGGGTGAACCGCTGGCTGTCGGCGGTGCCGCCCCCGAAGTGGTCGCGCAGGATCAAAACGGCCAACCGCTCGCCTTGAAGGACGTTTTTGCGAAGGGGCCCACTCTGGTCTATTTCTACCCGAAGGCCGATACTCCCGGGTGCACCAAGCAGGCGTGCAGCCTGCGGGATGACTGGGCGGCCCTCAAGGGCAAGGGCATTCAGGTGCTCGGGGTCAGCGGCGACAAACCGGAGGCGCTCAAGGGCTTTGAGGCAAAGTATACGCTGCCTTTCACCCTCGTCTCGGATCCAGAAGGCAAGGTGGCAGCCGCCTTTGGAGTGCCTTTCATGGGTGGAATGGCCAAGCGGATGTCCTTTTTAGTAAAGAACGGGAAGGTCGTCTGGAACATGCCCAGCGCCTCCACTTCCGACCACGCCAAGGACGTGATGAAGGCTTTTGACGCCCTGCCAAAGTAGGCTGCTGAGTCCGTTTTGAAATTCCGACGCAGGCGTTGGGCCGGCCCTAGTGGGGGGGCGGCCCTTCTGTGCGTTTCCCTGAGCGGCAGCCAGGCGTTTGGGCCCAAGGCTTTTTGTTTTGAAGTCAGATTTTCTGATCGAGGAGCTTTTTGCTGGCAAGGGTTGGGGGCTAAGTTTCTCACGCTGTCTGAGTAAATTGCGATCAATGCTTCCCGTTCGCGAATGCATCAATCGACAGACACTACGCATCAACGCCACGTTTGCCAAAAGCGGGGCGTGGCGGCAGCGAGTGCTGTCCTTTCCCAGAGTGGCGTCACGCCGTAATGGTTGCGATTTTCCACGCCCGCCCAGTGGAATGGCATTTCAGTGGTTTGGTAAATCGTTACTTAGGGAAAGGGGCGTTTCGTCCTGCGGCAGGAGGGAGAACGCTTGCAAGCCACCGGATGGTGGTGGATAGTTGTTTGTTCACCCTTGGAGCTCGAGGAATAAGCCGTCCGGGTGAACGTGGTTTCTTATTCCTTCGTCAGCCGTTCCTTATTCGTTTTTTCACCCCAGTTTCAACCCAACTTTAAACCGATTTCGTATCATGGCAGCAGCTAACGACCTCCGCAAAGGCATGTGTATTCGCTACAATGGCAATCCCGCGATTGTTCTGGAAGTGCAGCACCGCACCCCAGGCAACCTCCGCGCCTTTGTGCAGGCCATCATTCGTTACATTGGGACGGGCAAGTCCGCTGATGTCCGCTTTGGTTCGACTGACAAGGTGGAGACGGTGGAAGTGCACCGTCAGACTCTGGAATATTCCTATAAGGACCAGGGCAGCTACAACTTCATGGATCCGGAGTCCTACGAAACGGTGACTTTTGACGAGGCTTTTGTGGGAGATGCCAAGGAGTATTTGACGGAGAATCTTCAGGTGGAGGTGCTCTATGTCGAGGGGAAGGCGGCCAGCATCGATCTCCCGGCTTCTGTGAATTTGCGCGTGGCGGAGTCCGCTGAAGGTGTCCGCGGCGACAGTGCCAACAACGTCCAGAAGCCTGCCACCCTAGAGACGGGGAAAGTCGTGACCGTGCCCCTCTTTATCAAGGAGGGTGAGTTGGTTAAGATTGACACCCGCACCGGCCATTACATGGGCCGTTCCTAGCAGGGGTCGGGGTCGGGAAACCTTAACCTGATCGGGGTGAATCCGCAGTCCGTATGAACCGTCCCGAGCCGATTTTTCGAGGGGGGCCTGGACAGCGCGCCGTACAGGAGAAGGAGGCCAAATTACGTGCCGCCGCGGCCTCCTCCGCCTCTGTAGGGGGCGCGTCCCGGTCTTCTTCCCACAGAGAAAAGGCGTCGGCCGCGCGGGGGCCCGGAGGCAAAAGCCCTGCGGTAAAGGGCGGCCGAGGGGTGGCCCAAAAGGCGCGTGTGTCTTCAGCCCGCGCTGTGTCCGAGGAGGACGCCGCTTGTCCCACGGACGGGCGGCTTCGGGGCCGCGTGCGGCTCACGGTTCTTAAAAACATCGTCGGCGTGTTCCTTCTCCCCGTGGCTTGGGTGTGGACGGTGAGTTTCGTCGGGGCTTTCAGCCGGGCGGCGGTGCACCAGAGGTATTGGATGACGGAGGACTTCTGGTTTTTCATGCTGGGGGTGGTGGTGTGGCTGCTGGCTTTCAGCGGAGGGCTTTATCTCCGGGGCGAGCCTCCTTTACTCAAGATGTACGTGCGGATTCACGAGTACACGCACGCGATTTGGACGTGGCAGAGCAACGGGGCGGTGGGAGAAATTACCGTGAATGACGATCACGGTCATATCCTCACCAACAAACCGACGGTGCTCGTGACGCTGGCCCCTTATTTTTACCCGCTGCCGTGCGTGGTATTGATCGGGGCGTTTTTACTCGTCCAGTTGGTCCATCCGCTAGAGCAGGTGGCGCCCTTTGCTTTGCTTGGGGGGAGTATTTCGGCGGTGGCGATTTTTGAT
>CALQFT020000170.1 GCA_943329925.2 Opitutus sp. GAS368 | reverse complement strand
TGCGTACGGCTTCGTGAATCCCACGGCCGCTAAGGTAAAGGCCAACAACAATTTAGAGTCCCAGTACTTCATTGCTGTTATGAAGGGGCTGTGCGGCTTCGCCCAAGGTCTTAACCCTGTGATGGCCGTGGAGGTCGCCCGTCGTTGCTTGGATCACCACATGGTTCCCTCAGCTGAACAGCTCGAAGAGATCCTCAAGGGCGCTGCGAAGTAGGTTTGCTTCTCCTCATTTCATCGGCCCGCGTGGGGCCGAACCCGAACCTGATACATGGCTAAGAAGAAAGACGGACATCACGGAGGTGCTTGGAAAGTCGCGTACGCTGACTTCGTCACCGCCATGATGGCGCTTTTCATCGTGCTATGGATTTGTAAGGAAAAGCCCAAGCTCGCCGCGATTATTGCTTCCACCTTTAAGGATCCCTTTTCGGGCTTCAAGGGAGGCTCCACGGATGCCGCGGGGCAGATTTCTCTTGAAGACGAAAAGATGACCCAGGATGAGATCGATAAGAAAGTCGAGCAAGTCAGTGCTGAGGTTCAGAAGATGATCAACAAAGACGAGCCTGATGACAGCCTCATGGAGGTGCAAATCACCTCCGACGGCTTGAAGGTCATGCTTTTTGACAATCCCAAGAAACCCTTTTTCGAGCCGAAAACCTCTAAACTCACAAAGTGGGGCGAGTTTGTGATGGAAAGTCTTTCGTGGATCATTGAGAAAAATAAGCTCAATGTCTTCATCGATGGTTATGTGGCCAAGGCTGAAGAACCCATCAGAAAGAATTATGGCTTGTGGGAACTAAGTATCGATCGCGCCAACTCTTGCAGACGCGCCCTTATCAACTATGCTTGTTCCCCTAAGCTAATTTTCCGAGTCACGGGATTCGGGGACAGCAAGCCTCTGGAAGACACCGAGCCGGAGTCCGAGGAGAATGACCGCATGTTGGTCACCCTCAACATTAACCCCATAAAGTAATCCATGGACAGCTATCTCGCCAACCGTCCGAAAATCGATGCCGCTAATCCTTATGACTCTGGAGTCGCCATGGATGGCCTTGCGTTTGGAGAGCCCATTGGGGGCGAACATTTCATGGCGGGCCTCCCTCGAAGCGGAGGCTTCCAGTCTTTAAAGTCCGCCTTGCTTGAGGCGGGCAGTGTTGTGGATCCTTCGCAGATGCAAATGCGCCCAGCGCGTTCAAAAGATGGCAAGGATGCCCTGACCACAGAGCCTACCGTGGAGGTCATCACGCACGAAGGCCGTATCGAAAAGGTGATCGTGACCTGCACGTGCTGCCGCACTATCGAATTGGAGTGTTCTTACTAAAGTCTATTGAAAGGGGACTCGTCTGAGTTCCCCTCGCCAGTAGGCTGTTTCAGAGAATATTATGGCTAAGAAAAAAGACGAACATCACGGAGGTGCTTGGAAAGTCGCATACGCAGACTTTGTGACCGCGATGATGGCTCTTTTTATTGTGCTCTGGATTATTGCGCCCGAGCCCAATCAAAACAAAATCGTTTATGAAGATGAAGTGAGCGACGCGCCGCCGCCGCCGCCGGAGCAAGGGGGCCAAGGGGGAGACGCCAAGGCGCCTGGGGAGAAAAACATGGACAAGGCTGGCGAGGGCGCCGCCCTGAAAAAGAAAAAAGATCTCCAATTTATCGCGGATGAGATCTTAAAGCTTCTAAAGATTGACGAATCGGAACCCTATCAGCCCGCAGATGTTAAGGTAATAAATGATACAATCAAGGTGTCGCTGTATGACCGAGCGCGAAAGCCTTTTTTTAAGAGCAACTCCTCTGATTTAACGGAGTGGGGAGACTTCGTGCTGAAAAGCCTCGCGACGGTCGCCGTCAAGAACGACATGAGGTTGCTTCTGGATGGACACACCGCAAAAATCGGCCGGGGCGCCCCAGTGCCCCAGGACTACACCCCTTGGGAGCTGAGCGCCGATCGCGCTGCAACTGCCCGTCGCCGCCTCTTAGCACTTGATGTTCGCAAGGATCAAGTGATTCGTATCACAGGTTACGCAGATTCAAGGCCGATTGAGAAGCTCGACCCCACTTTCGAGCATAACCAGCGCTTGACCGTCCACATGGGCATTCAGTAGGGCCGTTGGATTAGTCCGGCCGTCCTGACGCTAAAGCTTCTCCGCATTCTATTGGGTGACTGTGACTACTGCCGCGGGGTCGGCTTGGAGCATCTGATAAACGCCCCGGCCGGAACGCACGATCAGGGGGTTCTTTTTCCCGGTGCTCGACAACCACACATGGACGTTGCGGCAGTGCATGCCGATGCGCGCCGCGATATCCGCCACCGCTAGCGCCTTACCGCCTTCAGCCGTGAGCACCTCCATGATCCTGCGTGTCGTCTCCCCGCGCCGTGCCCTCCCTGTCCTGCGCACGTGTCGCTGATTTTGCCCCAGTGTTGCGTTCTGAATACAGGCTGGCACGCCGTCTAAATAATAGCGCCCAGGGGCCGACTTCTTAATCTCCGGCATCCGTTTGCGGGCCGAATGAAACCAAGAGTGCACATTCACAGGCTTCATTCCCAGTGAGCGAGCTAATTCTGGCACACTAATTCCCTGAGGCCCAACTGCTTCAAGTGCTGAAATGATTTGCATTCGCAACTGCCCACGCACCATGCGTGTGCTCGGTGTTCCATTCGAGGGGGCGGGTTCATTGAGGTGTACACGCCCATTTTGAGTCCGAGCATCTTTACCGAAGAGCCCTAGCGATGAAACTAAGTTTGTCTGTAACTGGTTGATGCGGCCGCGGACTGAACCAAGTGACGCTTCGAGCTCTAAGCGCTGCTCCTCCAAGAGCATCAGTTCCTTGATGGAGGCCATCCGAGGAACGGTTCCGGCGGGCGCGGTGGCTGATTTTTTACAGTTAGGTGGTTCTGATTTTTGGAGATGCATCGCTGTGTGAATTAACTAGGTTTATGAAGTGTGGTGTGACGCATTGTGGGCGCCATGTCTGTAAGATCGAAGTTGCGTGTCAGATTGGATGCCCTAAGCGAATGTTTCGCATCTGGGTGGGAGGCCGGTGAAACGGGGGGAGAATGTGCAGGGCAAAGAAAAACCCTTTTCGCGGATTAGTATGTATGCGTACTATATGGCTCCGCTCCTTTTCCCCTCTAGGTCCCTCCTACCCAATGAAACTTTCCTCTCGCCCGCCCTTTTCTATCCTGTGCTGCTTGCTCATCACTTCCGGTGCCTTTGCCGCTGAGAAGAAAACGAATCAAGATCAAGCGCCTAATCTTCCCGCATCCAAAACCAAAGCCACCCCTGTACAGGGATGGTTGGAATGGCGAGGACCTTTCCAAAACGGCGTTTCTCCAGAGACGCAATTGCCTTCTTCCGTTGATGCAAAAAAGCCACTGTGGGTCGTAGATTTTCCAGGACAAAGCGCACCGGTGATCGCAAACGGTCGTCTATACATTAATGGCTACCAAGGCGAGGGGCCGGATCTGCAGGAGGCGGTTACTTGCTTCGATGCTGAAACTGGCAAGCAACTTTGGGTTCATCGTTTCAATGACTTCCTAAGCGATACCATTTATCTGCGATATGCGACTTCGAGTCCTGCGGTCGACGCGGAGACCGGCAATGTGTATGTCCAGAGCACGCAGGGGCTTTTTTCCTGCTTTACGCGGGATGGGCAGTTGCTTTGGCAACATTCGCTCATGGAAGAATTCGGACGTCTGACTTTCCCTAATTCCAGAACGGCTTCTCCCCGGATCGATCACGAGTTGATCATCACTCGTGGGGTCACTTCGAATTGGGGCGCAAATGGCGCCGCTGGTGATCGGCTTTACGCCTTCGATAAACGCACCGGAGAACTGGTGTGGTCAAGTTCCCCGGGGGAGCGTCCTCAAGATAATACATTTTCCCAACCTTTGTTCACTTGGCTGGACGGCAAGCGCGTCCTCATTTCCGCAGGTGGGGACTCGACGGTCATCGGCATCAATGCGCGCACCGGTGATCCGATGTTCCGCTTTCCGGCAGCCAAGGCGGGAGCTAAGGGCGGCATCAACGCGGCCTTGGTGCGTTACAAAGACAATATAATTGTTGTTCACGAATCGGAAAATTTAGATTCCAGCGAGGTGGGGCGCACCGCCTCTTTCAAACTTCCGCAGGGCAGCAAACCGCCAGAGTTTGGCAAGCCGCAGGTGTATGAGCCCAAAGAGCTGGAGCAATGGCGCAATCCCTTGGGAAGCCTCGCGAGCTCACCGGTGGTTGTCGGAGACCGCATGTTTGAAGTCACTGGAACCGGGGAACTTGCCGCAGTTCAATTGGAGGATGGTAAGATCCTTTGGAAAAAGAAACTTGCCGCCGAGCAACGTCAGAGCTCACCTCTTTATGGCGATGGCAAGCTTTACGTCGCCATGTACATCGCAGATGCCAGTGCAGCCGGTGCGGGTAGCGGCGATACCGGAGGCAACGGTGAACTGCTCGTCCTCAAGCCGGGCGACGCGGATGTGCAAATATTGTCCCGCACAATTCTTGAAGGGCGTTGCTACGGTTCGCCTGTCGCGTTCAACGGAAAGCTCTACGTCCAGACGGATCGCAAACTTTATTGCTTCGGTAAAAAGGGACTGAATCCAAGCTCGAGTTTGGTAAAGAGCAACGATGAGTGGCCTGTCATTGAGCCCGGCCCGGCAGCACGTTTGCAGATCATCCCGAGCGAACTTATTCTGACGCCTGCTGAAGCTAAGTCGGTGCGTGTGCGCGCTCTGGATGCGAAGGGATTTACGGTGGTTGAAAATGTGGATCTTTCGAAGGTTACTTTTGAGAGTTACATTCCCCCCACCGCGTTGGTCAAAGCGCAGATGAAAGGCGCCTTTGATGGGACCGGGCGTCTCGTTGCAGATCCCGCCCCAGTGGCGAGTGCCGGCGCTTATCAGGCGTCTTTCGGGGATATTAAAGGAACTATGCGCGCCCGCGTACTGCCGGATCTGCCCTTGAAAGTGGACTTCGAACAAGTCGACCTCGCGCTCAGCACGGACGCCCCGCCCGCGCCCGCGGTGCCCAACACTTTTGAGCCGCCCACTGCATTCGCGTACCCGCCCCTAGCGTGGAACGCCGCCCGGTTTCGTTTTGAAGTGCGTCAGGCACCCGGCGAGGGCGGGACAAAAGCTCTTTGTAAGACCATTGAAAACAAGTTGTTCCAGCGCGGACAAATCTTTATTGGTCGGCCGGGAGCCAAAAATTACACCGTCGAAATGGATGTGCTAACCGAGGGGAACAAGAGGAAGATGAGTGAGATCGGCCTCATCAACCAACGCTATCTGGTGGTGCTAAAGGGAAATTCCCAGCAACTCGAAGTCAGCTCCAATCAGGAACGCTTCCGCGAATCTGTCCCCTTCACTTGGGTGCCCAACCAATGGTACCGCCTCAAGGCACGGGTTGACATCGCCGCAGATGGAAGCGGCTTGGTGAAGGCCAAGGCATGGAAAAAAGGCGAGGAAGAGCCTGCCGTCTGGACTATCGAAGTCGCCCATAGACACGCCCACACCGAGGGCGCGCCCGGTTTGTTCTCCTTTACTCCGCAGGAGCAACGCGCCTGGATTGACAATATCTCCGTAGTCCCAAACAACACTGCAACCCGCTAATTTTTCTGTCATGAAATCCTCCCAACATTCCTCAATGCCCGTTGGTGGCATGATCATCTGCTTTGCCGCCATCGCCTTTACCGCCACTGCCGAAGATTGGCCGCGCTGGGGTGGCAACGATCAGGGGCGCAACATGTACTCCCCAGCCAAGGGTTTGCCCGCGGTCATTCAGCCCGGAAAGTTTAAGCCGAACTCCGAAGAGATCGACTTGGCGACGACCAAAAACGTCAAGTGGATTGCGAAGCTGGGCTCCCAGTCGTATGGAAACCCGGTTGTCTCGCGGGGCGTATTGCTCGTGGGTACGAACAACGCGACACCGCGCGATCCGCGGTTTAAAGATGACAAATCGGTTCTGTACGCTTTGCGCGAATCCGATGGCGCGTTGTTATGGCAACTCACCGTTCCCAAGCTGGCCTCCGGCAAGGTCAATGACTGGGAGTATCTCGGACTGCTCTCCTCTCCCTGCGTCGAAGGCGACCGTGTATACGTCGTGACGAGTCGGTGCGAGGTGTTGTGCCTTGATTTACATGGCCAGGCGAATGGCAATCAAGGTCCCTTCATGGACGAGGGGCAGTATATGGCCGGCCCGGGTAAACCCAAGGTCGAGGTGCTCTCCACGGACGCCGACATCCTTTGGAAGTATGACATGATGGACGAGTTAGGAGTATTTCCTCACAACGCATCAAACTGCTCTGTGATTATCGAAGGAGACTCCATTTTTGTCTGCACATCCAATGGACAGGACTGGACGCACGTTAACATTCCCTCGCCTCAATCCCCTTCGTTCATCGCCCTCAATAAAAATACCGGCGAACTTATTGGAGAAGACAATGCGGGCGTTGGTTCCAGAATTCTCCACGGCCAGTGGACCTCACCTTCCATCGGAAAAGTGAACGGCAAAACTCAGGTCTTCTTCGGCGGCGGGGACGGCGTGCTTTATGCCCTTGACGCCAAGCCGGTAAAAGAAGGTGACACCAACACACTCAAGAAGATCTGGTCGTTTGATTGCGTGCCGCCAGAATACAAGAAGGACAAGAACGGCAAGGCTATCAAGTATCCCGCGGCAGAGGGACCGAGTGAAGTCAACGCGACGCCGGTGTTTTATAAAAACCGGGTGTACGTTGCCGTAGGTCAGGATCCTGAACACGGAGAGGGTGTTGGGCGTCTGCTTTGTATCGATCCCACCAAGGAAGGCGACGTGACTTCCACCGCGCTCATTTGGGATTACAAGGGTATCAAGCGCTCGATTTCCACGGTGTCAATCGACCCGGACAATGGGCTGCTTTACATCGCGGACTTCTCCGGCTTCGTCCATTGCCTCGACGCGGACACTGGCAAACTTTACTGGATCCACGACATGCAGGCCCATATGTGGGGTTCCACCTTCGTGGCAGACGGCAAAGTATACGTTGGCGACGAGGATGGGGATCTCGTGGTCTTTGCTTCCGGAAAGGAAAAGAAGATTCTTAGCGAGTGCAACCTAGGCGCGCCGATGCTCTCTACTCCAATCGTGGCGAATGGTATCATGTACTTAACGTCTCAGACGCATCTATTTGCAGTGGGTGACGGAGCGAAGCCCGTGGAGGCGACCGTTAAGCCGTAGCCTTTATCACCTAGCCCGCCGAACGCCCTGTTGAGGGCGGCGGCGGTATCTCGGATTCCTACCTACATGAGCACTCTCCCCAGCACCTCTTCGATTGATGCACGCACGCGGATCATTGTCCTGATCATCGCAAGCATCGGATTTTTGTTCGATACGTACGAACTGCTGATGACCCCTCTGGTGGGCGTGCCGGCAATTGCCGAATTGCTTGGCCTTCCGCCTAACAATCCCTTGGTTACGGATTGGACCGGACGCATGTTGTGGATATCCGCGCTGTGCGGCGGCACATTTGGATTGATGGGTGGGTGGCTGATCGATCGTTTTGGTCGTAAGCGCATCATGGCGGCCAGCATTTTTCTGTATGCATTCTCGCCGTTTGCGGCGGCGTTCTCGACCAGCCTCGCAAGCTTTGTCTTCTT
>CALQFT020000169.1 GCA_943329925.2 Opitutus sp. GAS368 | reverse complement strand
GTCACGTCGTGCCAATCGAGCTCCGCCGCAGTCGCTCGGCTTGCGGCCATTGCGGGGTCGAGTTTGGAAATATCAGCGGGCTTCGCTGCCACTGGCGACGCGGGAGTCTGGGAGCGCGCGTTACCGCAGGCCAACAAACACAAAGCGGAGAATAGGAGGTGCTTTTTCATAGGGGTAGGGATCAAAGGCAAAACTCTAAAGAATTCTGCCGCGACAGCAAGGGAACCCTCCGCGCTATTGTGCCTGAACCGAAGTCGGGACTTCCTCCGCTCTATTATTTTGCCCCCTGGAAATTAAGAGAGTTTTAAGGAAAAGGACGCGATTTCAGATTGTCTTATTTGACTCCTAAAAAAGGCATAGGGATTGAAATTGCTATGCTTATAACATTTACGCCCCATTGGCGTTGGGCATACTCGTGTTTATGAGCGAATTGGAGGAAGTACTCCGCACAGGACAGTTGTATCAGGCCGATATGGCGGATTTTGCTCTTCAAGAGCGAGGCATCCCGCACTTTTTACGGCAGGAGACTTCCAGCGGACTGCGTCTCGCGATGCCGATTTGCCCCTCCATGGTACCGGGCACGTGGTGGATAATTCTAGTGCCAGCCGAATGCGCGGCCGATGCTCGCGAAGTGATCACCGAACTTCCCTTTGAGACATCGCGTTACCCCGATGTTTGGGATTGCCAACCCAACGAAGAAAGCCGTATGCGTTTGTCTCGCGGTACGCGAATCGGCGTGGTGCTGATACTCTTATTACTGGTGCTCTCGTTCCTTGGCGCGGCGCTGTTCGACATTTTTTGGCGCTAACCTCGTGCGAGTAAGATCGCCATGTGCAGCCCAGTCTTCTAAGAAGCAATCCACTGCATGTTACTCTCAGGAAAAAGACGCTTCATTCTCTAACGCCCCCCATGACATCCCTCCGTGTGACCGTCCTCCCCCTCTTTTGGGCAGCCGTCCTGCTCGCGCCGTCTTCCCATGCAGCCGACGAAACCCAGCGCGCCGCTGACATTAAAGACCCGGTGTCGCCCGCCGGCACTGATCTGCTTTTTGAAAAATGGAACGCATCCCTCAATGTGCCCGATCCCGTGGCCTGCTCTGTGGACCCCAAAGGACGCGTCTATGTTGCATCCACGGCGCGCCGCAAATCTTCGGACCTCGAAATCAGAGAACATCCCATGTGGATTCCAGACGATGTGGGACTCCGAAGTGTCGAGGAAAAGGCAGCCTTCCTGCGTTCGGCATTGGCCCCTGGAAAACTGCGCAGGCCGCGCGGTGGCTTAAAAGATCACAACGGTGACGGGTCCATTGACTGGAAGGATCTAACCGTCATTTCCGAGCGCATCTATCAGTTGCGCGATACCGATGGCGACGGTATCCCCGACAAGATCACGGTGTTCGCCGAAGGGTTCAACACAGAAGTCACTGGGATTGCTGCCGGTGTCCTCTACCACGACGGCTGGGTGTATGCGACCATTGCGCCGGATCTCTGGCGCTTCAAGGATACCGACGACGACGGAGTCGCCGATGTGCGCGAGATTCTCGTCCACGGCTTCGGGCTGCACATCGCCTACGGAGGGCACGATATGCATGGGCTCTCCGTCGGGCCAGACGGGCGCATTTACTGGAGCATCGGCGACAAAGGCGTGAACGTAACCTCCCGCGAAGGGCGTCATTTCTTCTATCCAAATGAGGGCTGTATCCTCCGCATAGAGCCCGACGGTTCAAACTTCGAGGTGTTCGCACATGGCCTCCGTAATCTTCAGGAACCGGCTTTCGACGATTTCGGGGACCTGCTGGGAGTCGATAACGACGCTGATTTTAAAGGGGAAAAAGAACGCTTCGTTTACATCCCGGAAGCCAGCGATGCGGGTTGGCGCTGCAATTACCAGCACATGGGCAACCGCACGACCTGGATGAAAGAGCGCCTCTGGGAGCCAAAGTGGGACGGGCAGGCGGCCTACATCCTGCCGCCTATTGCGAATTCCACGGATGGACCTGCCGGATTCAAACACGATCCGGGCACGGCACTCGGGGAAGCCCAGCGTGGAATGTTTTTCCTCAACGAATTTCCCACGGGAATCATGCGAGCATTCCGAGTGGAGCATGACGGCGCATCCTTTAAGCGCAGTCCGGTGGAAATACTCCACAAATCGCTTATGGGAATTGGCATGAGCTGGCATCCTGACGGCTCGCTGTTCATGACGGATTGGGCGAAAGGGTATCCTCTCGATGGTCGTGGTAATGTCGTGCGCATGGATTCGATTTCAGGCGCTGGGTCGGCAATCCGCAAAGAAACCCACCAGATCCTGACGAGCGGCTTTGAAAAACGAGCCCCTCAAGAACTCCTCGTCCAGCTCGCCCACGCGGACCAACGCGTCCGGATGGGCGCCCAGTTTGAGCTCGTCAAACGACAGGAACTCGCGTCGCTCCTCTCCGTAGCCCGCTCCGAAAATGCCAGCGAATTGAGCCGAATCCACGCAATTTGGGGCTGCGGCCAGCTCCTGCGCCAACAAAAAGCTCAGGCCGAGGAGATCCTCCCCCTGCTGCGCGACGTCGCCCGAGAGATCCGCGCCCAAGCCGTACGCGTCCTTTCCGAGGCTAAGCTGACTCCCACCCAGACCCAGTCGCTAATTCCCCTCCTCTCTGATACGGCTCCTCGTGTGCGCAATCTCACCGCCATCGCCCTTGGTCGCCTGCAAGTTCCAGCAGCGGTTGAGCCCCTTTTCGCAATGGCAATTCGCGATTGGGAACAACCCGTTCTGCGGCACGCAGCCATCGCAGGCCTCACCGGTTGCGCCAAACCAGAGCAACTCGTGGCGAGGAAAGCCGACTCCGCGAGTGCCGCGCGGTTGGTTAGCGTGCTTGCGCTACGGCGACAGGCATCCCCCTTGGTCGCAGAATTCCTCCACGACTCGAACGCTGCCGTTGTGACAGAAGCCGCCCGCGCCATCCATGACGACGAGGGAATCCCCGAAGCGCTGCCTAAATTGGCCGCCCTTCTAAACACCCACGAACTCAGCGAAGCTGCAATGTTCCGCGTCATCAACGCAGGAATGAGACTCGGCACCCTGCAGCACGCCCAGAAAATCCTCGGCCTCGCATTAAAGGAATCCGCTCCACTCAACTTCCGAATAGAGGCTCTCACCTGTCTTCTTGCCTGGAAAGACGCTCCGCAACTCGATCGTGTTGATGGATATGCGCGCAAGCTCCACCCTGCCCCAATAGAGGAATTTCTTTCTCAAAAAATCGAAACACTGCTCGCACTCAAGGACGAAGCACTTCGCCAGACCGCAGTGGAGATCCTCATCGCTTATTCTCTTAAGGCGAAGCCCGAACAGATAGCGGCAATCATCGCCGACACCACGGCCCCCGAAAAATTGCGGGCTCAAGCGCTTCGGCTGATGGGCGGAGAACAACGCGGTTCGAAGGAATGGACCAAAGCCTTGGACACCGCCCTGGCTGAATCCAGCCCGGCGGTTTTGCAGCAAACCGGCCTGGAGCTTTTACTCCCGGAATATCCAGCGCGTGTGGTGGGGATTTGTGAGCATGTCCTCAAGAAAGGAACCTCGCCGCAAAAGCAACACGCCATCGCCCAGCTTGCCCGCGCTGCCCATGCCGATGCAGACGCTGTTCTCTTGAGACTCGCAGAGGCACTCCTAGCCAACAAAGTGGACGCAGCGCTCCAATTCGATGTCATTGATGCCTTGACGGAAAGGACTCCCGCCAACCCGGCACTTGGAGCACTGGCCGAGAAATACACGACAAGTCAGGCAGGAGTCGAACACAGCGAACTGCTCACTGGAGGCGATGTCTCATCGGGCCTCGAACTGGTCCAGAATCATCTGGGGGCAAACTGTCTGGCCTGCCACGCAACAGGAGAATCAGGGAGTACTGTCGGCCCTAATCTGCGCTCCATTGGCCTGCAAAAAGACCGCCCCTACCTGCTCGAATCCCTCCTGTCACCTTCCGCCAAACTCGCCCCAGGATACGGCATCACCATGCTCACTCTGCGCAACGGCACCCAACTCAGCGGCGCTCCCCTCAGCGACACACCAGAAACCTATACCATCCAACTCCCCGACGGGACCCAAAAGAGCGTGCCGAAATCCGATATCACCGCTCAGACGCCCCCAATCTCGATCATGCCGCCTATGCTTGGGATCCTAAAGCCGCGAGAGATCCGCGACGTTGTGGCCTACCTTGCCACCTTGAAGTGGGTTCAAAAAACAAAACCCAAAGCGCCCCTCGGTCACTGAAATTATTGCGCAAAACGCCAACTCATCCCCCTTTTACCGCGAGCCACACTCCTTCAACAAACCAAACAATGAAACATCTCCGCTCTCCCCTGCTCGGCCTCACCGCCTTACTCGCCCTAATGACCCAGTCGCTGGGCGCCGACGCACCACAGCCCGCGCCTCCGCCACCAAAGCAAGCGCCCAAGCCCCAGCCTCCGACACGCCCCTTCGATTCGCCCGATGCCCCAAAATTCACTCGCCTCGACGGCACTCCCGGAGCGAATCCGCCCGTCGATGCGGAAGGCGATTTCGTGATCGGCCCGGATTACGTGGCGGCCCCGGAAACAAAAGCCGTAGAGGGCGTTCCGCAGGGAAAAGTGCAGCAGTTCAGTATGGATTCCAAAGATTGCAAACGCTTCAATCCCGGAATCGCAAGGGACGTCTTCGGCACAATCGATCCGAAGAACCCCAAGACTCTAATCGTCGAGACCCACACCATCGACTACAAGCGCACCATCACCGTTTACATCCCAGCGCAGTACGTGCCAGGCACCGCGGCGCCGCTGCTCGTCACGCACGACGGCCCGGGCCTAGGCAAGCCGGACATGAACCTTCCGCGCATCCTCGACAACCTGATCGCCCAAAAGCGCGTTCCAGCAATGATCGTCGTGATGGTCGCCAACGGCGGCGGTGATGCCCAAGGACACGAGCGCGGGAAGGAGTACGACACGATGTCGGGGCTCTACGCCGAGTTCATTGAGCACGAAGTGCTGCCATTGGTGGAGAAGAACTACGGAGTGCAGCTCACAAAGGACCCCGAAGGCCGCGCCACCATGGGCAGCAGCTCTGGGGGTTCGGCGGCGCTCATCATGGCGTGGTATCACCCCGAGCTTTATCATCGCGTGCTCACCTTCTCTGGCACCTACGTCAACCAGCAGTGGCCCTTCAATCCTGAGACGCCCGACGGCGCCTGGGGCTTCCACAACAAGCTCATCCCCGAGAGCGCCCCCAAGCCGATCCGCCTCTGGATGGCCGTCGGCGACCGCGACAGCTACAACCCCAACATCATGCGTGATGGCATGCACGACTGGGTGGAGGCGAATAACCGCATGGCCACCGCCTTGAAAGCCAAGGGCTATCACTACCAATATCTCTACTGCCTCAACTCCGGCCACGGCGTCGGCAACGCAAGGCCCCAATTCCTACCCCATGCGCTGGAGTGGCTATGGAAGGGCTACCCGAGCGCGCCAACTCGTTGAGCCTCCCCGCCGTCTCGACCCAAAAGCCTCAACAGGCTAAGCGACGCAGCACTCAATCGCCTCGTCATTTATTTTAAGCCAGACCCACTTCTACTTGCTGTTTTATTTCAGACGGGCATAGTGACGATTGTTGGTTTGGATGCACCAGAGGCACTCTGCGGCCTAGACAAACCTCAGCCCTATTATCTTCCCAACCGTGCTCACCTCTTTTGAGGTAAATCCTAGGGTGTAGAAAAAAGGGAGAGGACCAGTCTCCGCAAAGCCGCCCCCTCCTCCAAAAACCACCACAATGTCGGGCCGTGGCTCAGCTTGGTAGAGCGCCTCGTTCGGGTCGAGGAGGTCGAGGGTTCGAATCCCTCCGGCCCGACCATGTTGTTTTTTAACAACTTGCAATCAGAATACCCCGCCACCAAGACCCCAGTAAAGACCCTGTCCGCCCTCGGCCACAACCATCCAGAGTAGTTTGGTTGGCCAGCTCGGGGTCTACGACAAAGTTTGCGCGGCATTTTACCTTAAGCCCGATTTTCAGCTTCCTTCCGGGGATTGCTACCGTAAACATGCTTCCCTTCTGGTCATGCATAAAGGTGATCCCAAACGCTCATCCGCTCGGAAGCAGCTCCAACACTCGCTCCAACACTCGCTCCAAGGCGAAGCAGTCCCAGCGTGAGCTACAAAGCTCGGCATGGTTCAAAAAAACGATGCGCTGAGCCTCCTTGTCAATACGACGCTTGCCCTTATTCCACTTCACGACCTTGATTAGCGTGGATACTGGGGACGACCAGAAAGTTTTGACAAATGAGCCGTTTTGAGCACTATTGAGACCATGGCAGCATCCACTCTTTTCCGCGCAAGAGTTCCCGCAGAGCGCCTCAAACGAGCAGAAGAAATTTTCGCACGCCTCGGGATGAAGACAAGCGATGCGTTCAATATTTTCCTGGCTCAGGTAGAGTTGCGAAACGATATGCCCTTCACGATCACCACAAACGCAGACCGCCTGCTCACTACTCAAGAACAGGGCAAAACCTGGGCGAACGCACTAGGTGAGTACTGACGCGAATTCCGGAGAAATCTGGATGGTGGATTTCGGGTTCACTGCAAAAGAACGGCCCGTTCTCGTTCTGGCATTCCCAAAGCCTCACGACGCGAGATCTCTTGCCGTGGTTGTTCCTCTAACCTCTCAACTCCGAGGCCTGCGAGGTGAAGTGGACATCGGAAAGCCGAAGTGGCTCCCCAAGTATTCGGCAGTAAATGTTCAAGGCTTATCAAGTATTGAGCATAACGCGCTGCAGCGGAAACTGGGAAAACTCCCCCCCGAGCAGTTGAACGCTGTCAAAGACGCGATTCGCGATCTCTTAGACCTGTAAATTGGAATCAAAGACCGCAGTGCGGCGCCACCTCTAAGATCGTCCGGTGCCCATCGCGGCATTCTACCGTGAGCCCGATTTCCAGCTTCCTTCGGGGGGCTGCTTAAATAACCAGCGCCCCTCTGTCCGCGCCCAAAGGTGATCCCAAACGCTCATCTGCTCGGAAGCAGCGCTCCAACACTCGCTCCAAGGCGAAGCAGTCCCAGCTTGCGCCACAAAGTTTGGCAACCCGTTCTGGGAAGGCCTTACCAAGGGATTGCGAGGCGCCAATTGAGGAAGGTTTCCCCCTTTTTCGCAATGTTTGAGTCCTTTCCCAACTCCGACACTTGAGACCCATTTTGACTAGGACTGGCTCCACATTGCATCAAACTATCGACAATGCGGGGGGCGATATGAAACTGGCGTGATCCTGTCGGTTTCATATCGGACAACATCGTACTAGAGTCCTCCCTCTCGCTCAAGTCGACAACATCATATTGTCTACCCTTTTTGCTGGACACCAAGCGAGGAATCGGGCAGAAGCAATTCGCTTCCGCGCCTAGGCGAATTGTTAACATTTTTAGTGCATAGTAATTCCATATGAATGATTTAGAAAAAAAGCTTTTAAGCGAACATTTAAATTTTCTTAAAGAGATTAAATTAAATGAGAAAGACAAGGAGGCAGACGCGCTAATTCAACAAACCTTTCCCAGTTCAAGCGATGTCCTCTATATACTAGTGCAACGGAGTTTAATTCAATCGCATGCCTTGGCTGATGCTCAGAAACGTATTGATGAACTTAGTTTGCCG
>CALQFT020000168.1 GCA_943329925.2 Opitutus sp. GAS368 | reverse complement strand
TTCACTGGCTAATGCTTTCAGCAATTGCAGTAGGCTCCATCGGGGCGACTGCTCTTCTGTTGAAGGAAGAGCAGGATTTGCCGGCCGCGTTGGAGAAGTTGCAACCCAAGCAGGCGGCCAGTAAGAGACTTGCCCCACCAGACCTCACGGGCTTTGAAACCGCCACTCAGGAGTTCAAAACACCAGGTCTTTGGGGCACCACATACAATACGCTGCTTTTTATTTCGGAGCCTTACCTCTTGGGCACAAGCGGGTTGGAACGCCCAAAAGAGGGCAGCCTACACCGCCACAGCAAAACGGGTGAGCCGATTCCAAACTCTTGGTTTTTACAATACAAGCTGCCCTTGCGAACCCCAAAGGTTCCTACCGATGACACTGACGGAGACGGCTTCACCAATGAAGAGGAATGGAAATACAAAACTAATCCTTTGGATCCGGAGTCGCATCCTCCTCTAATAATCAAATTGCATTATGTGGAACAGAGGGAGATTCACTCCCGAGTTTCATTCATGCAGTACTTGGGCGACCCAGCCAAACCGGAAAGCATGAACATCACGATTCAACTGCTGGATCTGCCAAACAAGCCTCAGGTAGACAACCTTAAGGTGGGCCAAAAAATACCCAACACGACCTTCAAAATTGCAGCGTTTACTGCGAGAAAAAACGAAAATACGGGGATCACTGGCTTCTCTGTGGATTCCTCGATCATTCGGCTGGTGGACGAGAAATCGAATCAAGAAGCAGTCGCAGAAGTGAAATCAAAAGCGGCTGACTTTTTGGATAAAACTATCACATTCAACCTGGTCTACCCCAAAGAGAACCGAATGATCACAACCAAGCCCGGCGAGCGCATATCCCTGAGCGAAACCGAGAGCTATACCGTCGTAGATTCTTCCGTCTCGAGTGCCATCTTGAAGGACTCGGAGGGCAAGGAAATTGAAGTCAAGCCCGGATCAGCCAACTAAGTCATTTTATTAGGAATAGACGGGTACTTTAGCGCTTCAAATAAGCCGCAGAATCTGACTAATATATCCGCAGGTTGTCTTTTTTTGTTCCAACCCTCTCCCTCCTCTCCTCCAGACGTTTAATGAATTCATGCCCCGCCCATAAAGCCAGAGCGAAGCTGAGTGCTTCTACTTCAATGCAAGCCGCTCCAATCGGCTTACTTATTGCAGCGGGCTTAGTTTCCGCCGCGATCTGCGCCCCCACTTCGTCCCAGACGCAAAACAGCCCGGATGCTTCTGCGATGGTGATCGAGATGAGCGTTAAGGAAATGCAGCGGCGGGAGGCGGCAAAACAGCAGGCAGCCACTGAGTTACAGCAGGCGCAGCAAAGCATGGCACTAAAGGACTACGATGCAGCCCGGCAGCATTATAATTCTGTGCTGAACTCTCTGCCTGAATCTCGCCAAGCGGCAAGAGAACGCGCTTTTGCACTGGCCGGACTGCGTGATGCCTCGATTTTGCTGGCCAAGGTGCGGATCAGTGAGGGGCGTTACACTCCCAAGGCCGGACAAAAAGTGGACAGTGCTGAAGAGGTGCTGCGCACGCTCTTAGAACGCGATCCGCAGAACAAATCGGCGTTGCGGCTTTTGGAGCAGCTATATTCACCGGGTTTTTATAACAAGACCATTTCTCCGAGTTACAGGGCGGAAGTAGCTGACGTTCAGGCAAAACTATTGGAAGCGCAGGGATTCTACGATACTGGTCGATTCGACCTTGCCATCAAGCGGGCCGACCAAGTGCTGGACATAGATCCTTACAATTCGGCCGCCCGAAAAATGCAGGAGATGGCCAATAATTCCATTTCGAAGTATGGAGAGGACTCCTACAACGAGGCGCGCTCACGTGCAATGCGCAACGTGGAGAAAGCGTGGGCCAGCCCGGTTAAACGATTTGGAACAGTTTCAGCCTCAACTCCTGCACCGCAGATGATTGAGACTAGCAAAATTGAGAAGCTGAAGAAAAAGCTGGAGTCCATTTTCATTCCTGAAATTGAGTTCAGCGACAAGCCTCTGGACACAGTTGCAGCAGCCTTATCACAGCTTTCAAGGACAGCAGACAAAAGCGGGGATGAGCAAAAAGGCGTTCTGATTATCGCCAATTTTCCAGGAGCCACGAGTTCTGGGGGAGGCGGGGCTGCCGTGGGTGCCACGCTTCAAAGCTTGGGAGCCCCTGCTGGAGGCCCAGCCCCCGGTGGAGCGGCTTATCCCCCAGTTTCAATTCCCAAGATCCCAAATTTCGCCCTAAGTGAAATCCTCAAAATCATTGCCACTGCGGCGGATGTGAAATGGGCAATAAAAGAAAAATACGTGGAGTTTGTGCCCAAAACAGTCCAAACAGACACCTTAGTACTACAAAGCTGGACCGTATCGCCATTCATGTTCAGCTCCACGGCACCAAAAGTGGATGACCTCAGCTCCACAGGACTTGGCGCAACACTGGCGGGAAATTCTGCTGGGGGCGGCACACCGAAGGCAACGGGGAGGCGGAGGATCGATGCAAAAGAGTTTTTGCAATCCATGAATGTGCGCTTCGACGCCCAAGGCTCGACAGCAACCTACAATCCTCGCACCAAGGTGCTTACCGTCTACAATAGCCCCGACATGCTTCAGTTGGTGGACTACATTGTGGCTGACTCCGACGGACAAAGTCCGGTCCAAGTGGACATTCAGGCAAAGTTTGTCGAGTTCAGCCAAAACAATTTGAAGGAGCTATCCTTCGACTGGTTGCTGGGGCAATCCAAGTTTGCACACTCAAACGTTTATACTGGTGGCGGCACCCCAAAAGTTGGCACTGGTTCGCAAGATTATCCATTCATAGTCCCAACTGGCACAGCCCTTCCAAACGCGGGATCTCCCACAGGAGCTTACCCAGTGACCGCAGGAAACCGAACAACCCTCAGTTCCAACGCGATCGATGCCCTCCTTTCTGGAATTGGCGCTGGGGCGAGCACGATGGCGCCTGGCATGTTTTCGGTAGCCAGCGCCATGTCCGATCCACAATTTCAAGTCGTAGTACGTGCACTCAACCAGTCTAAAGGCGTAGACTTGCTTTCCAGTCCCAGTATCACGGCGAAGGACCAAGAAGAAGCCTCCATCGATATCGTACGCGAATTCCGCTACCCTACGGAGTTTACACCCCCGCAAATTCCGCAAACGGGCGGAGCCGCCCCCGCCGCCGCTGCCGGAGGAGCCGTCGCGCCGCCCCCTGTTGTTGTGACCCCCACGACGCCTTCCGCGTTTGATAAACGCGACACTGGCGTTAAACTGAAGGTGACCCCTTCCATCAAGGGCGACAATTACGCGATAGACCTAGATTTGAAGCCGGAAGTCACAGAATTTGAAGGATTCATCAACTACGGCAGCCCAATTCAAACCGTATCCATTTCCAGCGTTATAGGCGTACAAACGCCGACACCTGTGACCCTTACGCAAAACGTCATCAATCAGCCCATCTTTTCGGTGCGACGCATTCAAACCAACGTGACGTTGCTAGATGGCGAAACTATTGCGCTGGGCGGGCTCATTCGGGAAGACGTCCAAAAAATCAACGACAAGGTACCTGTTTTAGGTGACATTCCGTTAGTTGGCCGATTATTTCGCTCCAATGTGGATCAGCACATCAAAAAGAACCTCACTATTTTTGTGACGGCGCGCATTATGGACGCTTCGGGACAGCCCATCAAAACGGGGCGTGCCGAGATGGAACCGGCGGAGGAAGTTCCCTCCTTGACCGGAGATGCGCTCTCGATGCCACGCTAATCCCCGATTACATGGGGACACCAGACACCGAAGCTGGTTCTGTTGAAAAGCGAGGGATCTGCAGTCGCGCAAGTGCCTCTGTCTCCAAGTGATTTTCCCCAACATCAACCCATGCCCGTTCTTGGCATAACAGGAGGAGTCGCCTGCGGAAAAACCACCTTTGCCGATGCGCTGAGTCTTCATTTCTCCAATGCTACTCGTTTCAGCGCAGATGCGGAGGTCCAACGCCTGACCGCGAGCGATGCCGAAGTGCGTGCGGCCATTACCCATGCATTCGGCGCGGACGCCTTTCTGAGAGACGGATCATACAATCGGGAACTGGTCCGAAAACGTATTTTCGTCGACGCTAGCCTGCGAGCGAAGCTTAACGAAATTCTCCATCCCAGAGTACGAGAGCGCTGGTTGGCCTTAGCTCAGAAACATCTCTCACCTCAAGACTGGCTTTTCTTGGAAATACCGCTTCTTTATGAGACGGGAGGCGACGTACATTGCGACCGGGTAATTACAGTAGGGTGCACGATGGAAGTTCAAATGCACCGACTGACGGTTCTAAGAGGACTGCCGGAAGAGCAGGCTGAACAAATCAAAGTTACCCAATGGAGTCTTCAAGAAAAAAGTAATAGAGCCGATCACCTTATTTGGAATGACAGTCCCTGCCCCAGCCTCAAACGCCAGGCCGCAACCTGCGCCGCATGGCTCAGAAGCCACTACGCCCGAACACACGCTGTCTCAGGCCCTCCCGGACCACAACGCTCCCACTAAAATGGCCACCTTCATCGAACACCAAGATCCAGCACCCGTAATTCCTCCTCCGCTTCAGGCTCCAATCCACAGCCCAGATATCTCGACCGGCACTGCGGAGCAGGCGCGCCCCTGCGACTCCCAAGAAGCTGCTGTTGGACACGACTCACGCGAATCGCAAAGTTCGGGAGATATCCAGCTCCATAAGCAAAGCGAAGCGCCTCATCGGCAAGCTGCTCCGGTTCCATCCCACATGGACATTGATGAGCTCCACGAGCTCACCATCAACGAACTGCACGAACGCGCCACGGAGTTCAACCTGCGCATCCAGCCGGACAAATCGCGACACCATCTAGTGTTGGAAATATGCCGCCACTGTTTGGATCACGGGACGGTGCTTACGGCGACAGCCGTGGTAGATATGAACGCGCAGGGCTCCTCGTTTTTGCGCTGGCCCAAATACAATTTCCGGCCTTTGCCTCAGGACATTCAAGTGCCCCCTCATTTGGATCGCCAGCTGCGTCTCAAACAGGGACTCAAGGTGCGCTCCAAGCTGCGCGCACCTCGGGATAGGGAACGCTTTTTGGTCATCGAGGAGATCCTCGAAATTGAGGGCATTCCGCTTGAGCAATGGCAGGAGCCCAAGGATTTTGAGCGCCTCACGGCAATGCATCCAAACGAGCGCATTGTACTGGAACACCCTGGAATTGTATCCATTAGCACTCGGGCGGTGGATCTAATCGCACCCTTGGGACGGGGGCAGCGCGGACTCCTAGTGGCCCCTCCGCGTACTGGGAAGACAATTTTGTTAAAGGAAATCGCCCATGCGATCCGCAAAACCTCACCTGAAACCGCTCTTATTTTACTGCTGGTCGATGAACGACCGGAGGAAGTTACCGACTTCAGGCGTTCCCTGGATTGCGAAATCTACTCCTCTACGTTTGATGAAAACGCGCAACGCCACACCCAGCTTGCCGAGATGGTGTTGGAGCGCGCAAAACGTCTGGTGGAGTTGCGCAAGCATGTGGTGATCTTGCTGGATTCCATCACCCGCCTTTCCCGCGGCTACAATAACATGCAGCCTGGCAAAGGCCGCATCATGTCCGGAGGCGTTGACGCCAAGGCGCTTGTAAAGCCAAAAAAATTCTTTGGGGCAGCCCGCAACACCGAAGAAGGCGGGAGCCTTACTATTTTAGCCACTGCGCTGGTGGAGACGCACAGCAAGATGGACGATCTTATTTTCGAGGAATTTAAGGGCACCGGGAACATGGAGCTTCGCCTTGATCGCGCGCTTTCCGAAAAGCGGATTTTCCCAGCAATCAACATTCCACAGTCAGGGACTCGCCGGGACGAGTTGCTATATCATCCCAAAGAGTTTGAGCGTCTCAGCGTACTGCGCCGCCAGATTGCAGCCTTGCCTCCTTTCGAGGCAATCGAAGTCCTTAACAATGCATTGCGTCGCACTGATTCCAACGCGGAGTTACTTTTGCGCGGCCTCCGCCAATGAAGTCTGATACACGGAATTCACGGAATTCACGGAATTTACAAAACTCCGGCCCCGCATCTCGGTTAAAAGACACCCCAGAATCAAGTCAGGGTTCTGCCCCGAGCGGCTCACTTTGGGGCTGGCTTCGTGGGCTTGGAGGCGCCCTTCTTGGACGTGAGACATCCACGCCGGAGCTGCTTGCGCAAAAGCCTGGCAAACCAGCACACCAAGCCACATCGAGACCAGACGCACCACGCTCACGGCAGCAGCGTCCATCCCACGCCGAACGTCAGGCACAAAGTCCGCCCCATCGCTCCCAACCCACTCCCCCAGCAATTCCTTTTCGAATGATCTCCACCGATGCGGAACTCGCCGAGGCCGTACAAACCTTCGCCCCTCACCCTCGAATAGCGCTGGATACTGAAGCGGACAGTTTACACTGTTATTTCGATAAACTTTGCCTGATTCAAATCAGCATTCCAGACGAGAACTTCCTCATAGACCCACTCGCGGGGATCTCCTTGGATCCTCTGTTTAAAGCACTGGAAGGCAAAACCGTTATCATTCACAGCGCAGACTACGACCTGCGCTTGCTTCGCCGCTGCCAGTACACAGGGCCAACCGTGCTTTTTGACACCATGATTGCCGCAAGGTTGTGTGGCGCAACAGAGTTCGGACTCGCCGCATTGCTGCACCAACACTTTGGAGTCACTTTGGCAAAGGCGTCTCAAAAGGCGAATTGGGCACGTCGACCGCTTCCCCCGGAAATGTTGCATTACGCGGTCAACGACACATTGAATTTGCTCACACTTTCGCAGATTCAGGAGGCCCGCCTTCGTGAGCTTGGCCGCTACGAATGGTTCGAACAAATGTGTCTGAAGGCGATTCGCTCAGCGAATGTCACGAGGGAACGCGACCCCGACACTCTCTGGCGCCTCTCCGGTTATGCGGATTTGAGCCCTCGCGGGGGAGCCGTACTCCGTTCCCTGTGGCATTGGCGTGACGAAGAAGCGCAATCGGTGGACAAGCCCGCGTTTCACATCCTTGGCAATGATCTGTTGCTCGAATTTTCCGACCAGTTTGATAAAGGGCGGATTCCGGACACGCGGCATCTTCGAGGTTCGAGGCGAACCCGTCTGCTACAGACCGCGGAAGAAGCCCTTCTACTGCCAGAAGATGCCTGGCCAAAAGCCATTCGCAAGCCGCGCCTGCGCACCACCCAAGAGCAGGAAGATCGATTTAAGCAGCTACGCAAGACTCGAGACTCCGTTGGATCGGACTTGAATTTAGACCCGACAATTATCGCATCCAAAGCGACCTTAGAGCAACTCTCCCGCAACGAAGCGCCTGCTTTTGAAGCTCTGATGCCTTGGCAGCGGCAGTTGCTTGGTTTGGACTGAGCGGACAATAAGACCGCCGGTTCCCAAAAGGAAGGTGAAGGTCACGGGGAGCGTTGCTCGTGACCCAAATCCGTCATCGCTTACTCCCCGGCGATTGCGGCGGCGGCGGTAGCCGCGGCGTTTTGGAGCGAAGTGAGCACGCCAGACACGCCAGACCAATCGGTTAAACCCTGCAGCAACGTCACGTGCTCCGCATCCCAGCTCAGGTTCACGTCGTAGGACAGGTCCTCTTCGTCGAAGGTCCCGTCCACCGATTCGGGTGCGCCGTACCAGGCCGCGTCCGTCCCGGA
>CALQFT020000167.1 GCA_943329925.2 Opitutus sp. GAS368 | reverse complement strand
GCACGGTCCCTTTGAAGCGGGGCTGGGACGTTCCGTTTTGGTGGCCGGCTGCGGTTTTGTCGGGTTGGCGGCTGCGCGTTTGCTGCACCGGGCGGGTTGGCGGGTCACGGGTTGCACGCATTCGGCGGAGTCAGCGGAGGCGTTGTCGGGGGAGGCGTTTCCCGTGGTGGCGTGTGACATTTCGCAGGAAGCGGCGGTGGAATCCGCGCTGGGCGGGATGCACGGGTTGGACTTGGTGCTGCACTGCGCAAGTTCAGGGAAGGGCGGGGCGGATGCGTATCGCCAAGTGTACTTGCGCGGAGCACAAGTGCTGGGCGGGATCCTCGCCCCGCGAAACTTTATATTCACCAGCAGCACCTCGGTTTACGCCCAAGTGGATGGAGCCTGGGTGACGGAGGAAAGCCTCGCGGAGCCTCCGCGTGAGACAGGGCAGATCCTGCTGGAAACCGAGCGCTGGGTGCTCTCCCACGGAGGTTCAGTTGCGCGACTGGCGGGCATCTACGGGCCGGGCCGTTCAGTTTTGCTGCGCAAATTTTTTAGCGGAGAGGCCGTCATTGAGGGGGACGGTCGGCGCTGGATTAACCAGATTCACCGGGATGACGCCGCGAGCGGCCTGCTCCAACTTGCGGAAAGTCTTGCGCCCGGATTGTTTAACCTAGGGGACAGTATACCATTAGAGCAACGCTCCCTCTACGAGGATTTGGCGCGGCGTTTCAACCTGCCGCTGCCGCCTGAAGGGCCAATCAACCTGGACCGCAAGCGGGGCTGGACTCATAAACAGGTTGATAACGCCAAGTTGCGGGCCCTTGGCTGGACCCCGGAGTTCCCCTCATTCCTGGATGCTGTGGAGCATGATCCCAGTCTGGTCGCCGGCGCCCGCAACACTTAGTGGAGGCGGCGACACTCTGTTGGAATGACTTACGACAACAGTCCGATAACCGCCGTGTAGCCGTGGACGAAGTTTGTCCCGCAAACCGGGCCGATCTCGCCGTTGCAAAATAAGCCGGTGGTGGGGATTTGGCCGAAATGGCGTTGGAGGGCCAACGCATCGTGGTCGGGGTTGCCGAAAAGTCCCACGCCCCGGCCGCCGCAGACAAAGACCAGCGCGGCGAAGGGACGCACCTGCTCCTTGGCCTTTTGCGCCAAGAGATGATCGAGTTCCTCGTCCGCCGAATGCTTGTCCCTCAGTTGAAATTGCAACGTCTGCCCGACTCGCGGATAAGCTGCAAGCTCCACGGCCCCAGAATCCGGGTCTGCTCCCAGAAGGTTGCGAATCAGAAAGTCGCCCGTCTTGAAATCATCCACGTACTCGTTGACGGCAAGACCAGCGAAGATGTTTCCCGCCGCGCGCGCTTTGTCCTCGGAGGTCAGTGATTCGAAGGATTCATTGAGCCGTTCGTAAGCCGGCAGCGAGCCAATGGAACTTACCACGTTCTCCTGCGCACCAGTAATGGCGTGGGGCTCGCCAATCGGGCGGCAACCCTGGCTGACCACTGCGTGCAATTTTACTCCGCCTTGGAGACCAATGAGGACTCCGGCATCCACTTCCGTGCGGTTGTGGAAAACAAACACGTCGTCCCCACGATTCCCGCCGCTGAGCAGTCCCCCGAGCATCGGCACTTTTGGAAAGGCCTCCGACCACGTCCTTAACCAAGGCTCGGTGGCGATTTTCATCGGGTTTCCCAAAACGATCCACACATCGGACTCTTTTCCGGTGGGCAACGCATTTTTCCAGTCCAGAGCAGAGAAGTCGTCGGACTCCTCCTCCGTGAAAGAGCGGACGCACAACTTGGTTTCTGGCAGGGAGAGCAGTTGGATGGAGAAGCCGGAGGCACCCTCGGCCTCTATGCCTGTGCCCACGAGGCTGGTGGCGCTTCCTCCGACTATTAGTGTCGCATGGGCGTGAAGCTGAAGGAGTTCAAGAAAGTCCGACAGATGCGGGCGGTAATCGGAGGTGACAAACGCGAAGACCACGCTGGGGTTTCGGCCAATTTCCTGAAGGCATACGCGAGCGGCGTTGATGACGGCATCCTCCGAAAAGGGCTCAAGGACGAGGCGAGAAGCAGCGGCATTTGGCATGGGAAAGGATTTTTGGGACCTTACAGCGTTGGCCGGGCTTTGTGCCAAGGCGTGGACTGCTCGTAGGCGTGGGCTATCTGGAAAAGGTTAGCTTCTTCCAGCGGTTTGCCCAGAAGTTGTAAGCCGATAGGAAGGGGCCGTCCATCGACCTCGGCGAAACCGCAAGGGAGGCTCAGGCCGGGGATTCCCGCTAGATTGGTGGCGATGGTAAAAATGTCGGCCAAATACATTTTCATCGGATCATCCGAGCGATCGCCGATTTTGAACGCCGTTTCCGGAGAGGTCGGACAAATCAGTGCGTCCACCTTTGTAAATGCACGGGTGAAATCTTCTCGAATGAGGGTTCGAACCTTCTGCGCACGAAGGTAGTAAGCGTCGTAGTACCCGCTGGAAAGGACGTAGGTTCCCAGAATAATCCTGCGTTTGACCTCCTCCCCAAAGCCCTCGGAACGGGAGCGAATGTAAAGATCTTGAAGGTTGCGCACATCCTCTGCGCGGCGGCCGTAGCGGACTCCGTCGTAGCGGGCGAGATTCGCGGAGGCCTCCGCCGTCGCGATAATGTAGTACACCGCAACGGCATACTCCGTGTGAGGGAGCGAGACTTCCACGATTTCTGCGCCCAGAGACTCGTACTGGCGGACAGCCGCCCGCACCGCCGCATCGACTTGGGGATCAATTCCTTCAATAAAATACTCCTTGGGCATCCCAATTTTGAGCCCCTTAATGTCGCGCCCCACCAAGCGGGTGAAGTCCTCCGAAGGCAGCTCCAAACTTGTGGAATCCTGTGGATCCTTCCCCGCCAGCACGTTGAGCATGCGAGCCGAGTCTTCCACCGTCTTGGTAAAGGGTCCAATTTGGTCCAGCGAGGAGGCGAACGCGATAAGCCCAAAGCGCGAGACTCGCCCGTAGGTGGGCTTCATCCCGACGCAGCCACAGAGGGCCGCCGGTTGACGGATGGAGCCGCCGGTGTCCGAGCCCAGTGAGGCAAACGCTTCATCTGCAGCGACAACCGCGGCAGATCCGCCGCTGGATCCACCCGGAATACGCGTCAAATCCCAAGGGTTTGCTGTGCGTTGCAGGGCGGAATTCTCCGTGGAAGAGCCCATCGCAAATTCGTCTAAATTCAACCGGCCAAAGGGGATCGCTCCAGCAGCGCGCAGTTTATTAATAACCGTGGCGCTGTAAGGGGCAGTGTAATTGCTGAGTATTTTGGATGCAGCTGTGCAGGGCTCCCCTTGCACGTTGATAACATCCTTGATGGCAATGGGTATTCCGCCCAAGGGAAGGGAGACGTCTGCCCTTGCCGCCTCGGTGCGGGCCTTTTGGAAGTTGCGCGACAGGTAGCCCCCAACTTTTGGGTCCACGTGGGCAATGCGCTGTTCCAGAGCCTCGAGGGCGTCCAGTGGAGAGCAGTCGCCGGCGCGCAAGCGGGCCTGAAGTGAGGTCAAAGTAAGAGTGTGCAAGTCCATGCGTGGGAGTGTTATTCGATGACTTTTGGGACGATTATCAGGTGGTTTGCCTGTCTGGGTGCGTTTTGCAGCGCTTCTTCGCTCGTGAACCAGTCCCGGGGAGTGTCTTCTCTGAAAACATTGTGCAGCGCGGAGGAATGCGCGGTGGGTTCTACCCCGTCTACATTCACCTCCCTGAGCTTCTCCACGTAGACAAGAACTTGGGAGAGCTGGGTTTGAAAGCGGGTGACCTCGGCTTCGGAAAGCTCCAGTCGGGCAAGTTGGGCGGTATAGCGAACGTCGAGTTTGTCACTCATGGGAAACAAAGAATAAACAGGGCACACCCATAGGAGTTCAACATTCTTATGACGTGGTTCTATTGCTTCCTTCTTGAGGCGCCTGCTCAGTCCTCGCTTGGCTCCCAGTCAAGTTAGGCGTACGCCTTAGCCATGATCGTCACGACAGCGAATTTGTTTAAAGTCGCTTACGGCAGATTCGCCGTCGGCGCCTACAACATTAACAACGCGGAGCAGACCTTGGGCCTCTTTCGCGGTTGCCTGGACTCCAACGCCCCTTTCATCATCCAAATCTCCAAGGGCGCCCGCAAATATACGGATAAACGCATGCTCGAAGCCATCATCCGCTCTGCGGAGGAGATTTTCCCTGACGCCATTTTTGCAGTCCATCTGGATCATGGCGACGAGGGAACGTGTTATGACTGTATCGACTCTGGATTTTATTCCTCGGTAATGATCGATGCCTCCCACGAGCCCTTTGAGAAGAACGTCGCAATCACCAAACGCGTGGTGGACCGGGCTCACGCCAAGGGCATTAGCGTCGAAGCGGAACTTGGAATGCTCGGCGGGGTGGAGGAAGACATTGTGGTGGAGGAAAAACACGCCTGTCTCACCGATCCGCTTGAGGCGGTAGAATTTATCCGCCAAACCGGCTGTGACGCCCTCGCTGCAGCTATAGGCACCAGCCATGGCGCCTACAAGTTTCGCGGACAGCAATCCCTCCACTTCGAGGTCATTGAAAACATCCGTAAGGAACTGCGCGCTGCCGGGATGCCGCCCACTCCCATTGTCATGCACGGAAGCTCTAGTGTGCCGGCCGAAGAAGTCGCCCGTATCAATGGCGCCGGAGGAACCCTAGACCCCTCAGCCTGCGGGGTGGATGAAAACGAGTACATCCCCGCGGCTCTGCTTGGAGTGACCAAGGTGAACATCGACACCGACGGCCGCTTGGTGTGGACCCGCGTTCACAGAGAATACTTTCGCGACAAACCCGCTGATTTCGACTTCCGTATTCCTGGTAAAATTTTCATCGAGGAATACGCCAAGTTCATTGCCCACAAAAACGTGATGCTCGGGTCCGCTGGAATGATTCCCACAGTACATACTTTCCTTTCCAAATGAAGCCACTGCGATTTATTTTGTCCACCGTTGCGCTGCTGAATTGCGGCGCCGTTTTTATGGTTTCGGCGGCTGCCCCCGAGCTGCCGGTTCTCCCGTTGTTGCGTGCATTGGAGCTTGCCCAGGAGCAGTTGGATATTCGCGGTCTGGAAAAAACCGTTTTTATTGATTCGGTCGTTTTGGAAAAAGGCGCCGCACTGAGCCGTTCCCGGCATTGGACCATCCGCTGGTCACAAGCGATTCCCTCGGCCTCAGGTCGCATCGAGACTGGGGCGGAAGTGGATATGGAGGGGCACGTCGTGCGGTTGGTCAAAAACGCAGGGGCTGCTGCCTATGTGAAGCCCGGGCAGTAATCCTCGGGCGGCTTTTTGAAATATACCCCATGCACTGGCTCGCACCTGCCAAAATAAATCTCTCGCTGCGCATTCTTGGCCGGCGGCCCGACGGCTTTCACGATTTGCGCAGCCTGATGGTGCCCATTTCCGTGTTCGACGAGTTGCGCTTCGAGCACAAAGAAGACGGGGACTTGGAGTTTCTTTGTGATGCGCCGGAAATCCCGCTGGATGACGCCAATCTAGTGGTCCGTGCGGTGCGTTTGTTCTGCGGCAGCTTTGGCTTTTTGCCCCGGTTACGGGTGGAATTGGTAAAACAGATTCCCCACGGCGCCGGATTGGGGGGAGGAAGCAGCGATGCGGCAACCACGCTCTTGGCGCTTAATGCGTTGTTTGAGACGGAGCTTTCCCGCGAGACGCTGGCTGAACTTGCCGCGGAGCTCGGATCCGACGTGCCGTTTTTCCTCTACCAAAGCGCGGCGTGGATAGGCGGTCGAGGGGAGCGCGTCGAGCCGGTGGACACGCTGCCAAATGTGCCGCTGCTGTTGGTAAAGCCGCCCTTTGGGGTTTCCACGCCCTGGGCCTATCAGCACTGGAAGGATTCAGAGGAAATTCCCTGCGTTTTGTACACGCCCCAGCATTGTG
The DNA here is from genome assembly GCA_943329925.2 of Opitutus sp. GAS368. GTDB lineage: Bacteria > Verrucomicrobiota > Verrucomicrobiia > Chthoniobacterales > Chthoniobacteraceae > Chth-196. The sequence goes on along the minus strand of CALQFT020000167.1, from coordinate 1,863 downwards.
CAACGGGGGAATTGGTCAACGATCTGGAACGGCCGGTGTTTCAGAAGTTCATCCTTCTGGCGGACATCAAGACTTGGCTGTGCGCCCAACCGGAAGTTGAGGCCGCCCTGATGTCGGGTTCTGGATCCACGGTGTTTGCGGTGCTTCGCAAGAAAGCCGACGGCTATCCCCTCGGCGAGCGGCTCGCGCAGGAGTTCGGCACGACGCTCTGGGTATTTCTCTGCGAAACTCTGGCGTGATTTTTCTTCCGGTTAAAACTGGAAATTCGGGAAGAACCGGGCCACCAAAAGCACTTCGCAGAGCCCCAGCAGTGAGACCACGCTGATTAAAATCGACCAACTGCGCAGGAGTTCGCCTTGGGTCAGCCCGCTAAAACGGTTCACCACCCAGAAGCCCGAGTCGTTCATCCAATTGAGGAATTTCGAGCCAAACCCGATGGCCACCATGATGTAAATAGGGTGCACGCCGTACCCCTCGCTGCCCGCCACCGACTGCATGATGCCCACCGCCGTAATCGTCGCGACCGTCGCGGAACCTTGCACGACGCGAATCGAGGCGGAAATAACCCACGCCAGCAGCACGTAATGAGTGGTGTTGCCCCCGGCAAAAGTCCGGATTGCATCGCCCACTCCAGAGTTCTTGATCATCGCCCCGTAAGCGCCTCCCGCAGATACAATAAGAATAATCACTCCTGCGGTTTCCAAGGGCGGCCCCAGGACCTTTCCCACATCGCGCCACCCCGTTCGTTTCTGGTGAGCCAGCAGTGCGAGGGCCAGAATCCCAGCGATAAAAAGGGCGATGTTTTTGTTGCCTAAAAATGTAATGAACTGCGCCACTTCCGGTGAAACTTGCGCACGGAACAGACTCAAAAACGACCCACTCGCAATGAGCGCAACCGGCACCACAACAGGGCTCACCGATGCCAGCAAACCCGGCAACTCGCTTTCCGGTCGCGCCGCGAGCGCACTCAGTGATTCGAGTCGCGATCCCGGCAATTCCCGCACCGGCACTACCATGCGGCGGTTCATCCAAAGCGCCACGGCGTACGCCCCGAGCGCCGGCAAAATACCGAAAGCAATCCCACCTAAAATCGCCACCCCCAAATCAATCTTGAGTGATTCGGAAACAAACAGCGGCCCAGGTGCCGGCGGAATCAGGCCGTTGGATATGGCGCCCCCAGCGCAAATCACTAGGACATACAGCAGATAATGCTTCTTTGTGCGCAAGCTCAGCGTCCTTGCCAAAGGGAGAAGGAGCATAATTACCGTATCGTAGAAAACGGGGGCACACAGTGTGAAACTACATGTTAAAAGCGCCAATCCGGCATGAACTTCTCCAATAAGGGCGATGAATCGGCGGATGATTTTTTCCGCCGCCCCGCTTTCCATTAAACACATTCCAATGACGGCCGCCGCCGCGATGGTGAAGCCGATTTTACTCGTGGTTGCGCCAAACTCCGTCATCACCATTTCGATGGCTTTGGTGAAACGCTGTTCGCCGGTTTGATTCAGCGCATTGAGCAGGCCCACAAGCATCGCGGCGGAAATCAGCGCAAAGAAGGAATGCACGCGCAGGAAGCCGATGACGAACACGATAAAGAGAACGCTGATGGCCAGTCCGCCAAGCGGAGTGATAAGAAGGGCGAGGGGAATTGGGCTCATGAGGGGGGTGCGGAAGCGCCGCCATTGCTGTCGAATCCCACGCTCCTTAGCGAGCGTAATCCGCCTTTGCAAATGTGGGCGCGCGTTTACTTTTATGTCACAACTCGTTGGTGCTGAATTGAGTTGAAGGCAACCGTGCGGCCGCGAGATTTGAAATTACCAAAACGACTTTTGAACTGCGGAATTTAACCCATTCCGCGCT
>CALQFT020000166.1 GCA_943329925.2 Opitutus sp. GAS368 | reverse complement strand
TCGGCCGTATTTTCTTTGGCCGGGGGTTCCTTCAACAGTGTCACAAACTCCACTGGGTTGGCCTTTAGCGCGAATAGCGGCACGGTAAGCATCACGGCATTGGTCGGAAATGGCGTCACAAGCTTTGCGAAGGATATGTTACTCGGGGGCGGCATTTCTACTGGCACGGTGAGTGTGGCGGGGAACGCGACGTTGGGCGGCTCTCTGAGCGGTGGAGCGCTGAGCATCTCTGGGAGCGGAGTAAGCTCGCTCGCAGGCGTGACCGGCGGCAGCCTGACGATCGGCGGGGCAGCGACCACAGTAAACGTAGGGGCGTTGATCGGTGGAGTAATCGCCAATAATGGGGTTTTGAATGCCAGAAGCAGTATTTTCACTGGAACTTTGAGCGGGACTGGGACTCTTGTCTCGAGTGGATCGCTCGTCATAGACAATGCTGCGACGTTGACTAATTTTATGGGCTCATTTTTGGTGGGGAGCGGTTCGTCGCTCTCGTTTGGCATGATGACGTTGGGGGGCTCACTTGCTCTGAATGGCGGCTCTGTCATACTCTCCAACAGTCTGATATTGAGACCGAATTCCATTATTACTTCTAATGTCGGCGGTTCGATCAGCGGTGGCTCACTCATGCTGGATGCTGCTGGATTGAGTCTCGCTGTGAGCTCCGGTTCGATTCTGAGCATCGACTCTTTGGTGGCTGGGGGGACATTGAGTAAGTCTGGTCTTGGGACGCTAGTGCTCTCGGCTTCTAATGTTTATAGTAACTTAGAGGTGAACGCAGGCTCTCTTAGCCTGACTGCAGGTAGTGTTACTATGGCGGGGGGGCTCTCGCTCAACGGGGGCGCGCTGAGCTCGTCGGGCGCCCTCTCTATGTCGACGTTCCTGAGCGTGGGCTCAGGCAGTCTGGTGTTGTCTGGGTCGGCTTCGCTGACTTCCCCGATGCTCTCGATGGGCAGCGGTTCGACCGTCACCGTCGGTACGGTGAGCGCTCTGAACAATGTGTCTCTGTTGAATGTTGGTACGTCGGCCGGAAGCGGAGCCAAATTAGTGCTGGCATCGGGCACGACAACTTTCGGCGGCGGGACGAATTCCCAGACGCTCAACGGCAGCGGCACCATAGATCTAACCGGCGGTGCCACTTTGGCGCTAGGCAGCAACCTAATTCTGGCCCCAGGCAACTCACCTGGAACGCTCGGGATTGTTGGAGGCTCGGTGACCGTCAGTGGGACAGCGACACCAACGCTGGAGTTTGAATACACAGCAACGGCTGCAGTGGCGGCCGGCAATGGCGCCAACGATTACCTCGGGATCTCGCGTGGCAGCTTGCTTGTAGGCTCCACGAGCACACTAAATGTCTCTGCCATCGCGTATAATTCTAGGACGGCCAGCGGGAGTTTCATCTCAGCAGGCAGTGTTGGGCAATCAAGGGTGAATGACACCGCGGCGCATAAGTTTGCCATCATTGAAAACGTGGTTGCGACTGACGCCAACTTTTCTGTGACTAGCTACATCGCGATGAATTCACTTGGAGACTACTACGCGACGGCTCCTGCCAGAACGGCAACCATTACGGCGACACCCTCCGTCAGCGGCGGGTCTCTTTATTTGACGATTCAAAGGACAGCCTTCGCCACGATTGGCTCCACCCAGAACGCCGCGGCAGTGGGTCGACTGCTGGATAAATCCCTAACGCTCAACAGCGGCGGAATTTCAACCCTCATCGATAAGTTGGACACCACGGCGTTAGACTCATCTGGAATCAGTCTTGGCACCTCAACCGGAATCCTGAGCACATCGCTCTCTTACGCCGCGATTAACTCGACGCTTCAAGCGCTCAACCCCGCAGGATACGCGGAGCTTGCCAATCTCGGGTTTGGTCGCTTGTTGGATATTCAATTGGGCTTGGTAAATCACTTGCGCGCGCTTGCCTACCCCAGTTTTGGGGCCGAAAATGACGGAGAAATGTATGCTTGGACCACTGGCTACGGTGGCTGGAGCACTCGTAATGGGGAGTCCTCTTACGGGTCTGCTGGGTACACTTCGCGCAACAGTGGGGACATTTCTGGGGTGGAAAAACGCTTCGGCCAGCTAACCCTTGGATTGACGGGGGCCGTCGGTTCCACGAGCGCGACGCTCGGTTCAGGCATGGGATCGGTCACCACGGACACCTGGCACGGGGGCTTGTACGGCAGCATGCCCGTAGAGGCGAGGGGATTTAAGGTGTTCCTCGATGCAGCTTTCGCCTTCGGCAGTGGCGAGACCATGTTTAGGCGTGATGTGAATGTGCCCGGAGTCGCTGGTGGCGGCAGCACCTCCGCGAAGGGTTCCAACTCTGAATGGCTCTTGCAGTTTGGGGCCGCAGTACCTCTCCGCACGGCGGACGAATCATTGACGGTGACCCCGTCGTTGCACTTGGTACTCGCTGGATTTAATCAGAGCGCATTGAGCGAAGGTTCCCTCAACGGACTCGGTGCCTTGATGAGTAAGCAAACAGCGACATCTACCGCCGTTCGCACGGGCGTTCAGGCTGCCAAATTAATGAAGATAGCCCGCAGGGACACCCGTCTCACCGCCTCGGTAGATTGGATTCACAGTTTCGACTCAGACCGCCGCGATGTGGATATTGCGCTGACAGGGTCCACCGGAGGAGCCACCAAGTTCCAGAGTTCCAGAGCTGGTGGCGACGCCGTCCGTTTGGGTGTCGGTGGAGAAATAGCCTTCACTCAGGGGATCCGTCTTCGTATCAACTTGGACGAGCAGCTTCAGAGCAGCCAGTCCTCTACCAACGGCAGCGTTTCCTTTGGGGTGCAGTTCTAAGCTGGCTTCATACTAACATAAAGGGGCAAGCTCCAAGCTGTTTGACAGCGAAGGGCTTGCCCCTTTTTTGGTCTCGATCTGTGGGGCACACAGTGGCAAAAGAGGTCGGCGTAAGTTTTGATTCTACTTGGCGTCTGTCTCTGCTTTTTTCGCGGCAGCTTTTACTTCGGGGGCGTCCATTTTTTCTCCCGGCTTTGGAAGGGTTGCTTGGACGCTAGCCCAGTCGGGATTCAAGGTGGCCTCGGAAATCTTTAGATTACGGAAGTCTACGGACTGGCCCCCGACCGTGAATCCAGGAGACATACGGTCTTGTTTAAAAAGATCGTTGCTCCCCCAGGCGGTGTAGTCGTCCACTTTTCCCAGCATGGTGTCGCCCACCATTTCCATGCGGACGGTGTGCCAAGTGCCGGGCTGCATGGCGGCGGCAAACCGGGCAAACACCACGGCCTTATCCGGGCCGGCGTGGTCGTTGTCATCCTTTTGGATCGTGACGGATTGGGGGGTGATCATGATCCGGGCCATATGGTCCTTCACTGCGTTGATAGAGAGACTGGTGCTCTTTGCTCCCTCGAATTTGACTTCGTACTCGATGACGAAGTCGGCCAATTTGTTTGGCAGGCGGGTGACTGCTCCGTGTTTGTCTTCTGGCTTTTCAGCGCCGCGCAGCACTCCATCGAGGGCTTCCCATTTTCCTTTCGCGGTCTTCCAGGGATCCCCAAGGGCGGAGTCGAGCTTGCTTTCGTAGATGACTTTTCCCGGAATCGCCAGAAGCGGCTTTTCGGCTGCGGATAGTGTTTGGAGGGCGGCGGTCAGCAGGGCTGTGAACAGAATTGGGGTTTTCATGGATGACGGGCTGGGCGGGCTAGCGGGTTACAGAATTGTACTTGTTGAATTGGGAAGAACCCCGCTCAGCCGTACAAGTTGCGGAATTTATTGTGTTAATTCGTGAATTAACGCTGGCCTCGAAAGCGCGCTAATCCATTAATGAATCTCCATGAAATCCCCCGGAATCAGTCTTCTGTTTTGGTTCGCATGCGTTGGTTGGGCGTCCGCTGCAACGGTTGAAAAATTTACCATTCAGGACAAGCCTGTCACCCTCAAGGTCCCCGACAAGCCGGCCGCCGGGAAGCCGTGGCTTTGGGTGGGCGAATTCGCGGGGCATCTTAAATCGCTGGAGGACGGGCTGGTTGAGAAGGGCTGGCACGTCGCATACGTGGGGGTCAGCAACGAGTTTGGTTCGCCCGAAGCCATGGGTGTTTGGGAGAAGGTTTACGCAGAATTGCATGAGAAGCGGGGACTCTCCGCGCGCCCCGCTTTACTCGGAATTTCCCGTGGTGGCTTGTATGTGAACGCCTGGACCAGACTGCACCCCGACCGGGTCAGCGTGTTATATCTGGACAATGGGGTGTGCGATATCCGTTCCTGGCCGGGCGGTTTTCAGCTCAATGCGAAAGGCAAGGGCGGTCCGGGGGACTGGACCCGTTACAAAACGGTTTTTCATTTCGAGAATGACGAGGACGCGTTGGCCAGATCCATTCATCCCGCCGACGGCCTTCAACCCGCAGTGAAGGCCGGCGTGTTTTTGATCTCCGTCCATGGGACAGCGGATACCGTGGTGCCCTATCCGGATAACGCGGAGCCGGTCGTCAAACTTTGGGAGCAGTCTGGTGGACGCTTCAAGGTTTTCTCTAAGCCAGGCGGCGACCACCACCCGCACGGCTTGCCGGATCCCGCGCCGTTGATTGATCTGCTTTCCCTTGAGGCTAAGTGAAGTGCGCCCCTAGGTGCTCCAACGCCAGCAGAAAAGCTGTGATTAGGCGGGCATGACGGTTTTAGAAAACAGATTGAGCACCGCTACGCCCACGACAATGAAGCAGATTCCGACAATCGCGGCGTTGTCTAGGCGCTGTCCGTAAACAATCCACGCAATGAGTGAGATCAAAATTACGCCCACACCCGACCATATGGCGTAGGCAATGCCCATTGGGATGGTGCGCAAGGTCAGCGAGAGGAAGTAAAAGGCAGAGGCATAACCACTCACCACCAGCACGCTGGGCCAGAACTTGGTGAAACTCTCGCATGCTTTGAGCGAAGAGGTGGCAAGCACCTCTGAAAGAATTGCAATGAAGAGAAAAAACCAGTTCATAGAAAACTCTCTCACAGTGAGCTGCCTGATGCGCCAAGAAAGCTATCGAAGTTTTAAGTGCCTCGGGATGAATAGTATTTCAGCCAAATTGGGGCGAGGTTTCCTTTCTGAAATCGAGTTCGGCAGGGAGAGGCGCCTCGCCGTGTTTAAATTCTAGTGTTCGAGTCACAGCGTTGTGCGCATGGCGAGTAGAAACCAAGCCAAGTATTTATGTGCGCGCCGATCAACAGCGCATCCATACTTTCACCCATTTTTTACCCATGGGGCTCAGGAAGACTGACTCTATTAAAGCGCCCTCTTGCATCCATCCCGTAGGCAAGGCCACCTGCTTTAATGCGCCTATTTTAAACGCTTAAAGCTTCCGCTAAATCAATTTGCTTCGATCCGCGCAGAGTGTGCAGCGTTTCTGGATCTTTATAGTGCCGCTTTAAGCCGCTATCAGACAGTGCCGCCGCAGGTACGTGGTTGATAAACTCGGCAAACGATTTGTCCGTCCCGCCCCGCTGCAGCTCCACGCCTTTTTTCGTTTCCCAGAACTCCGCCTCAATCCTTGAAAGCGCACGTGAGGCCTCGTCCGGAGCCAGATCTTCCCTGCGCCCGAGCACCCAAACGAGTTCTGGATCCTCTGGTAGCACCACTGGAAAGCACACAAATGGCGCCTTCACCGGCTCGGGTTCAGCCAGCGCGGGATCCACCTTTACCCGATTTTTCACCACGCGGTCCGGTAGGTCGATAGCCACATGCACGCTCCCACTGGTCTCGCCCGGAGTGATTTCCACATTCTCAGCTCCGAACTGGTTTACCAATTCCTGTTGGAAATCTGCCATCGTTTCGGGCTCAATGTTGGGCAATCCCCCTTCTTCGCAGAACTTTTCAAATGATTGCAGGCTTTTTATTAGTCGAACTTCCTTAGCGACTTCTGCGTAAATTGCGGTGGCCAGATGTGGATCGTTGGTGGCCTTGGGAAGAACTTTCTCCAATAACGCGAGAAATTGGGTTTCGTTGAGTGCCTTTGTTTTCATGTGAATTCTAGCCTTTTAGGTAAAAGTAACTGCAGTAAGTGATTGAAATATAAATTTTTACGATGCCAATGTCGCGGCCTTCAGGCCCGCTCTCTTTTCGTAATGTCCCAGTGTAGAAAGCCCGCAGCTTGAAGGAAACCCACCCTGAGGCCGCCTCCGAGGGACGCCGTTACCCCTGAGTCCCCAATCGGAACGCCTCATGCACCAAGTTCGCGGCCTCTACGATGCGGTCCTCTGCAATAATGACCGCAGTTTTAATCTCGCTCGTAGATATCATCTGAATATTGATCCCGCCCAAACTCAACGCTTCAAACAGTTTGGCTGCTACTCCGGAGTGCGAACGCATTCCGATTCCCACGATTGAAAGCTTAGCGATTCCGTCCTGCGCTTTAAATCCGGTCGCCGAAACTGCGTTGACGATCGGCTCCAGCGCGGATTCGACTTTTCCCAATTCATCCTTTGAAAGCGTGAATGAAATGTCAGTAGATCCCTCTGCACTAACATTTTGTACGATCATGTCGATGATCACATTTGCGTCGGCAAGCGCCCGGAAAATTGCAGCAGCGGCTCCGGGACGGTCCGGAACGTGCGTGATGGTGACCTTGGCTTGGTTCTTCTCAATGCTCACTCCTCGCACCACGACTGACTCCATACTGTCTGTTTCTTCTTTCACAATTGTTCCTGGGTTGTTGTTGAAACTGGAGCGTACCTCAAAGGTCACGCTGAATTTTTTTGCAAATTCCACGGAGCGACTCTGCATCACTTTGGCTCCGCTTGATGCCATCTCAAGCATCTCGTCATAAGAAATTTCCGGTAGTTTGCAAGCGGATGGAACCACCCTCGGATCACATGTGTAAACCCCGTCCACATCCGTGAAAATTTGGCACAAGTCGGCCTTAACTGCCGCAGCGATAGCGATGGCGGTAAGATCCGACCCTCCGCGGCCTAACGTGGTGATGCTCCCGTCGACGGACTCCCCTTGGAAACCCGCTATCACAACGATGTTTCCGGCCTCGAGCGCTTCGTTCACCCGTTCCGGTGAGATGGTTGAAATCTTTGCTCTGGTGTGGACTTCGCTTGTCACAATTCCGGCTTGGGCGCCCGTTAAAGACACGGCCTTGTGCCCTAAAGCATTGATGGCCATGGCTGTGAGTGCAATAGTTGTCTGCTCTCCAGTTGCGAGGAGAACATCCATTTCCCGTTCGCTGGGTGCGGACGAAACTTCCTTTGCCAGTTTGATTAGTCCGTCAGTCACTCCGCTCATCGCAGAGACGACCACCACAACTTTGTTTCCAAGTCGTTGTGTTTCAATCACTCGCTGCGCAACCTTGCGAATTCGCTCGGGGTTGCCTACCGAAGTGCCGCCATACTTTTGAACAATCAGTGCCATGAGAAAGGGCGGCAAACATGCGGGCCACGCTAGTGCCTTGTAAACGGGATTTTTGCGGGCTGACCTCTTGGTGAGTAGCCGGCTTATCCACCAAAGGCGGGCGCTTAAAGTGCTTGAAACGTCGCATGTAATAGTAAGTCATTGGAGTATAGTTTTTTATAGATTTGCCGTCGCCGGCACGCCAACTCACCAGATGCATGTGAATTCTCCGACGTAGCGCTCAATTCATACCGGCTTCCTTCTCTCCGAAATGGAAAAAGAAGTAGGAATAGCCGTCGTTGTCACAAAGTTTTCCGGCTGATTGAAAAAACTGTATAAGCTTTATCTGGATACATTTAACGGAATTGAAACATCCTGAAGTGCGGAGGTATTCTGCATTACCTCTTAAAAAACTTTCGCACCCCTATTGACGCCTCATTGAAAACCGCTACAGTGCCCAACCCGCCGAGAAATCGGTGGACGCTGCTTCGGCAGC
>CALQFT020000165.1 GCA_943329925.2 Opitutus sp. GAS368 | reverse complement strand
CCTGGCCCTACGCTTTAGCCATGACACTCGGCTCTCTCTTCGGGGGATACGGGGCGGCAGGCATCGCGCGCCGCATCGGCAAACCCCTGCTGCGCCGCTTTGTCATCCTAGTTGGATTCAGCATCAGTGCCGCGCTCTTTGCGCGCCTGCTCTCCGCTCGCTGAGCCCCCAAACGCCCAAAACTCGACCGGGCGAGGGCCGGCTTACTCGGACTTCTTCAAAGGTGCCTGACTCGCCATCACCTGAGCGGCAGCCAAGTACTCCACGATGATCCCCTGCTGGGTATCATTAATCTTCGCCCGTCGCGCCATACTGGAAACTTCGCTTTTCCAACTGCTGGCACTACGTGAGTCAAGCATCTCCAGATCGTGGCATTGAGTACACCGGGTCGTGTAAAGCTGGCGCCCTTCTTCCAACCTGTCCGGCGCCACGGAGCTCTTCGTTGCGGCTAAAAAAGCCGGATTGACGGGCGGCGCGGTTTTTTCTTCCAAAGCGCCGCTAAGTTCGTCGCGAAGTTGGAGGAGTTGAGGAAGATCGGCGCAGGTTTTAAGCCCGCGCTCCAACGCCAGCAACGCTTGGGGGAGATTGCGTTTTTGGTTGCTCAACGCGGCGTTGTAGCGGTCTTCGGCATCGCGGATTTCAGCATCGGCCTTCGTCTGCATCGCCTTAAGTTCAGGACGGGAAGGCTCCGCGCGCAGCCCCTCCTCGGTGTAACTTTTCGCCTCCACCATTCGATGCACGGCCATCGCCTGGCGGCAACGCACGATGGAAAAGGCAGCCAATCGCGCCTTGTTGGCAAGTTCGTCCTTGGAAAGCCGTGAAGGGGGGAGCTCCGGTCGTCCTGCAGTAGCCGCCTCGATCTTGGGCAGGACCCGCGTTCCCAACCTGTCCAACCCTTCCTCAAAGGAATAAGCGAGGCTGGTATATCCGCGGTTGGCGAGTTCCACCGTGGTGTTGCGTCCCAGAGCCACCGCGTCGACAAACGCTTTTTGCGCTAGAGTAAGCCTTTGCTCCCGCGCCTCGGGAAGCCCCTTCAGACTGGGATCAGACTCAACCTGCAACACCTGCCCCGCTGACTTGAGAACCGGCTCAAGACGGGCTTGGACGCTGGAGGCCATCGCCTTGTACTGCGCATCCAGAGTGGCCTTACCGAGAAGCTTGCGCGCATCATCGAAGCGCTGATCCCTAAACGCCTGCACCCCCCGTAGCAGAAGGGCCCAACCATCAGGCGGAACCAACTCCACCGCGTCCTCCGGCAGGGTCACCTCGACAACACCTCCCTCTTTTTGCAGGAAAGCCAAGACAACAGGCCCCTTGCCCCTTTCGTGTCGAAGCACAGTAAACTCCTGTCCCTTTGGGGCGCCTAAAAAAGGCTCGCCCTTGAGTTGAAGCGTCTCCTTGCGTGCCACGCGCACGAGGTCGCCAGGGGTGTAACTCACTGGAGCGGGAACGTTTTGCGGCGCAGCCTCCGCGTGAACCAGCAGCAAACCAATGCAGCACAATAAAGCGGGCATTCTCGACGGCCTGCAGTTGCGGGGGGAGGCGTTCTGAGCGCGCATAAAAAAGAGCGGGGAAGCAGAACCGAAACGCACTCCACCCCAGCCTGCGAATTAACGTCGATCAGCCAACTTCGCGAGCAGCTTGAGAATCTCCATGTAAAGCCAGATGAGGCTCACCATCAAACCGAAGGCCGCGTACCACTCCATGTAACGAGGCGAGCGCGCATCAGCGGCTTGTTCCATGAAATCAAAGTCCAACACAAGGTTCATCGCCGCCAGCACCACCACCGCCACACTGAACAATATCCCGATGGTGCCGCTGCTGTGAATGAACGGCACCTGCGCACCGAAGAGATTTACCACCATCGAGACGAGGTACACGAGCGCCACGGCCATCGTACCCACCATCACCACCGCCTTAAACTGCTCGGTGGCTCGCACCCAACCGAGTCGATACGCCCCAAGCAACCCGAAAAGCGTCCCGAATGTCAACATGCAGGCCTGCAACGCAATCCCAGGAAAATGAGTGTCTAAAGTTGCGGAAATCCCGCCAAGAGCCAGGCCTTCCGCGGCGGCGTACACCGGCGCACTCACCGGCGACCATTCCTTTTTAAAAATCGTCACAAGCGCCGCAATGAGCCCGATGACGACCCCCGCGATGATCCAAAAGGACGCATCGGCGTGGACGCCCTTGGAGCGATCCCAAACAAAACCCGCCGTGACTGAAACTATCCCAAGCAGGATGCCGGTTTTTTGCACCGCCCCCTGCACCGTCATTGGTGCGCCGACCGTAGCGGGCGCGTTGGCTATCACATCTGAGCTAAGAAGAGGATTATTGCTGGCCATAAACAAAAAAGTTAGTTGAGAAACTTAACGTGCGACTCTGTTCATATAGCACGGGATGTTCTAAACGGCAACTCCGCGCTGATGTCCAGTGAACTGCGCGTGGCCGGAGAGCATCTGCGTGAAATCCGCATGCGCCTCCCTCGGCAAATCCGCAGGAAACCGGGCGCTGGAGCGCTCCCATTTTGCCAGCCATTCCGCCCCAAGAAACTCGTAGGATGCCCCCCAACCCGCTGCCGCGGCTTCAGGAGTGAGCGCCACGGTGGTCTCCTGTTTTTCGCCACTGGCACGCCCCCTTGCAACCCAAAAGCCGGCCGCCAGCATGGCCACGCGCGCAGCCGTAGAACAACTATAGGTAAACAAGGCGGCGGGATGGCGCTGACAGGCGGCAAAGAGCCTTGCAAACGTCTCCAACGACCAATGCGCCCCGCAGGTCTTGCTCGAAAACATGTCATAGAAAATCAGCTCAGGCGGCGCCGGCGCCCCATCCAAAGTATCCAGGAAGTCACCCTTGATCACCTCCCAGCTCAATCCAGCATGCTCCCGAGACTGCCAGTGGCCCTGCCTCAACAACCAAGCCGGTCCGCTGTGGCGCAGGTAGGCGAACTTGTCGGAGTGCCGAAACGCGAGCTCCAATGAATCCAGGTCGTTTTCAAAACTCAACAACCGTAACGGCCGCACCGGAGCACCCGCCGCGACAGTCTCATAACACGTGATAGCCGCCATCGCGTTGGCCGCCGCCCCGAGGCCGACATCCCAAATCACCAACGCGCGTTCCGACTCGCAACCCGCCTCAGCCAGAACACGCTGAGAGAGCTGCGCCTGCTCAGTGTACAACCCCCGCGCCTCATCCATCGGCTCGTTGCGCGAGTGCATGATTTCCCCAGAGGAGATGTGTCGGATACTCGCAAAGCCCTCCATGGCAATGTGGACCTCGTAATTACCAAGCTTAATGGAGGGCGTTTTTTTGCGCTTCACCTTGGGAAGGTTCACCGGGTTATCGAGATCGTCCTCCTGCAAAAGCAGCCGTTTGGCGTGGTAGAGCTCCAGAAAACGGCCATCGAAAATACTCTGGCGGATTTCCCGCATGAGCCGGTGATAAAAATAGATGTTATGCTGCCCCAACAACTGCCACCCCAAGGTCTCCTTGGACTTCGTCAGGTGGTGGAGGTAGGCGCGATTGTACCGTGCGCACGTCGGACAGCCACATTCCGGATCCAGCGCCTCATCCGAGGTTTTGTAAACACCTCGCCGCAATTGCAAAAAGCCGCGGGAGGTGAACGCCCCGCCGCGTTGCGCCACCTGGGTGGGAATGATGCAGTCAAACATATCCACGCCGCGATGAACCGCCTCTAGAATATCCAGCGGAGTACCCACTCCCATCAGATAACGCGGCAAATGTTCGGGTAGCAGCGCCGCCGTAAATTCACAGGTGTCCTCCCTCGCGGCCTTGTCCTCACCCACCGCCAAACCGCCGATGGCGTATCCATCAAACGCCATTTCCCCTAAAGCAGCGGCGCTTTCACGACGCAATTCCGGAAACAGTGCGCCTTGCACAATTCCGAATATCGACTGCCTCGACTCACCGCGCGCGGCCAAACTGCGGGCCGCCCAGCGATGTGTAATTCCCATGGCCGCCCGCGCTGTCGCCAAATCCGCCGTCGAAGGAATGCACTGGTCCAACACCATCATGATGTCGCTCCCTATCGAGCGCTGCGTCGCAACACTCACCTCCGGACTCAGCAAAATAGTGCGCCCGTCCAGATAACTCTGAAACACCGCCCCCTCTTCACTCATGGAGCGGGCGTGAGGGAGCGAAAAAATCTGAAAGCCGCCCGAATCCGTAAGAACTCCGCGTGGCCAACTCATAAAACGGTGAATGCCACCGAGTTTCTCAAAAACCTCCGGCCCCGGGCGCAGCAACAGATGGTAGGTGTTGGCAAGCAGGATTTGCGACCCGGCATCCTCCAGCGACTGGGTTAGCTGCGCCTTAACCGTCGCCTGGGTTCCCACCGGCATAAATATCGGGGTTTGCACAACATTGTGCAAGGTGCGGAAAGTGGCGGCGCGGGCGCGGGAACCCTCAGCGGTGGCCTCCACACGGAAATCAAGTCGGCTGGTCATGAGTAAAAGCGTGGCCTGCGGGGTATCCCAGAAAGGGAACCCGGGTGGAAACAAAAGACCCGGTGAGACACGAACGCGGCGAGGTTAGCCCGCCTTAACAGGTTGCAGATCACGGTGAGAGCAAGAGCCACTGCGCTTGAGCTCATCACAAGTCGCCTCGATACGGGTGAGCTTTTGGGCGGGCGAAAAGCCCAAGCGTTTGGTGATACAATTTTCCAATGTATCAATGTTTCGGTCTTCAAATTCGACAATGCGGTTGCAATCCACACAGATGAGATGGCTGTGTCTAGGGTGATCAATATAGTTGGGATCGTAGAGCATTTGATCTTTGCCGAGATCCAACTCTTTGAGAAGGCCGCTTTCCACAAGCAGCGGCAATGTTCTATAAACCGTTGCGCGGGAAACTGAAGGCTCGATTGCGCGGGCCCGCTGCAAAAGCTCATCGGCCGTATAGTGATCGGTATGACTGAAGGCCGCCTCAATAATTGCATCCCGCTGAGCGGTCCTGCGAAGGCCGCTAGCTTGAATGAATTCATAAATTCGGTCACGTACCGCCGGTTCCATTTGAGGAAATTAACAGTGAAAAAGTGCACGGTCAAACCAACGTCAACAACACCTCATGCCCCAATTCACCCGCTCCTACCGTATTCCATAATTTAAAGATAAAGAGCGTCTTGAGGGAGGCACCTATCCCTGTTACTTAAATTTCTATGAACCTTAGTGCGACACCCTCCGTCAGTTTGTCTGGCATGAACGCTGCCGCGTTGCGCCAATACGCTGCGAGTCGCAATTTGGCGGGAGGAATTTTGGGCAATCCAGCCCCATTCGGCGATCCGGGGACCCGCACACGGTTGACCACTGTCCAATCTGCACAACAAAACGACGGCGTTCGCGCCGAGCTGCAAATTGCGCCCGATCTTTTCGGCGGCATCTTGCAGGATGTAGCAGATCAGATAACCGCCGAGTATTCGTTTAAGGCGAATATTATGTCACTTAAAGTCGCCGACAGCATGCTCGGCACCGCCCTGAATCTGCGGGCCTGAGGCGTTTCCCTAAAGTTTTCAAAGGCCGGCGAACACCTCTGCCGCCAACTCTGCGGCGCCCTCCACAGTGCAACCCGTGGCGCCCTCCAACTCGAGACTCGTCATCTTCACTCCATCCAATCCACAGGGCGTGATGTGGTTAAACCCGTCAAGAGGCCCGCACACATTGAGCGCAAATCCGTGCATCGTAATCCACCGGCGCACTCCGACCCCTATGGAAGCCAGCTTGCGCTCCCCCACCCAGACCCCGGTCAGTCCATCTCGCACACAGCCAGTAACCCCCACCCTCGCACTCAACTTCATCACCCCCTCCTCCAGCACACGCAAATACCGGTGAAGATCTTGCCCCCGGCGCCGCAAATCCAGGACCGGATACCCAACCAACTGACCGGGACCGTGATAGGTTGCCTTACCACCGCGATTGGTTTGTAAAACTGGGTACGGAACCTCGCCGAGATCACCGGGGGCGATTGTGCGCCCCGTGGTGTACACCGACTCGTGCTCCAGCAGAAGCAGGTGATCCGAAGCGTTCGGGTCCTCCGCTTTACGTTGAACCAAAGATTCTTGCATTGCCAAAGCCGCATCATACGGGACACGGCCCAACCACTGAATTTTCAAAGAACTCATCGCTAAATTTGCTCCATATCACCCACTTTAAGTCGTGCTCTATCCAGCGCTTGAAAATGCGTAAGCCCAACAGCCAGAGCATCAGCAGCGTCCGCTACAGGTGTTTCAGAAAGCCCCAAAAGCGCGCGCACCATGAAGGCCACCTGCGCTTTTTCCGCGCCTCCACGTCCGACAACCGCCTGCTTGACTCTGCGCGGAGCATATTCGAACACAGGCAACCCCCGACTGGCGGCGGCAAGCAGCGCTGCGCCGCGCGCACAGCCAAGGACAATGGCTGTCTTGTAACTTTGAACAAAAATAACGGCCTCAAAAGCTGCTACCGTGGGGTTGAATTCTAAAATCAGTTCTTGAATGCGCTCATGGATTGCAACCAAACAACCAGACTGCAACAAATTGGGCGGGTTACGGATTACACCCCAAGTCAGGGCGCGGGCCTGCGTTGCGCCACCCCCTCGTTGCGAGTCATTTAAGGAGCGCTCAAGCACGGCGTAACCGGTGCCGCGCAGTGAGGGATCAACGGCAAGCACGCGATCCGACAATGGGGAGACGGGACGCTGAGTCACGTTTTTTGGTATGAATTCCATCGAAAAAAACAGGGGTTGAGCAGGGTAAAATGGCGAACTCCAAAGGAGGCTGAGAGCCTGCCCTTTCCAAAATCCCAAACCAGCCTACAGTAAGAACAAATGAAAGTCATCGGGGTGGCAAACCAGAAAGGCGGCGTGGGCAAGACCACGACATCAGTGAACCTAGCAGCGGCGTTGGCCGAGGAGCGGTGTAGGGTATTGCTAATTGATTTGGATCCGCAGGCAAACGCAACCAGCGCACTGGGCCATGAGCCCATCGAAGGCCACAGTGTGTACGAGGCGCTCTTGCAAAACGGCACCCTCGCTGATGCTGTCGTGCCTACTCGGCGCAACAACCTATGGCTTATTCCCGGCGACATTCACCTTGCAGGGGCAGAAGTCGAGATCGCCCGCCAGGACGATCATCTTACCCGCCTGCGGGATGCACTGCTGCCACTGCGCGAGGATGCCCCGTTTGATTTCATTTTCCTGGATTGCCCGCCCTCGTTGGGAATCCTGATGACCAACGCGCTGGCTGCCGCCGATGAACTGCTGGTGCCCATTCAATGCGAATACTTTGCGCTGGAAGGATTGTCCAAAATTGACGGCATCGTCGGCCAGATCCGCGATTCTGGAGCGAATCCGAACCTTCATATCGCAGGCATTTTGATGACGATGTACATGCGAAACAACCTCGCGCAACAGGTTGTATTTGAAGTACAAAAACACTTCAGCGAAGTCGTTTTCCTCACGATTATCCCGCGCACAGTGCGCTTGGGCGAGGCTCCCAGCCACGGAAAGACAATTTTTGAGTATGAATCCAATGGCCTCGGCGCAACAGCCTATCGTGCTTTGGCTAAAGAGTTTTTAAAGAAAAACAACCAGGCTATCCGGCGTAAATAAAAGTCCCGCCCTTGCGACACGCTCCCGCTCACGTTCCGAAGTTGTCGCTCGGACGTTCTCGGCAAGCGCCGCAACATCCCCGACGTCAAGGTGCGCCACGGAAGCAGCCCGTCCCACCCGCTCTCCGCTCCCTGCTCTATGGACCGCTTCGGCGTGCAGGGCGCGGGTTGGCAAGTATTTGCTCGTACATCGCGCGCTCCTGAGGTGCCAAATCCGGTTGCGATGCCAGCCACGCCTTACCGACCTCCGG
>CALQFT020000164.1 GCA_943329925.2 Opitutus sp. GAS368 | reverse complement strand
AGGCGTTCACCTGAGGAAAGCGAGGACTCCCCCTGCGGAGGCCAGCGAAAAGCAGCTCGTCCCATTTTGTCAGGGGAATTCCCCGTCAGCATGGTGTAAAACGTTGTGGCTACACCGTACATATCCGGATGGCCGGAGCTTTCTAAAAACCAACTCGGAGCCAGATATCCCGGAGTCCCCCTGCGTGTGAGCTGCGAAGTGTCCGCCCCCAACAGGCTGATGTCAGCCAGACAAGGAACCCCGTTAAAAAAAAGGATATTGTCGGGTTTTACATCGCGATGGACGAGTCCCGCGTTTGACAAGAGTTGAAGTGCCTCAAGAATGGACGGAAGCCACGCACAAATCTCCTCGCTTGGGAACCATAGTGGCTCCGCCTTGCGCAACTCCAGGCGGGCAGCTAGCGTGAGTGGCCGCCAGTCACGATCGCCCGGATGGACAGCTCCAAAGCCATCTGCGAGCGGCATGAGATAGGTCATTCCGAAATCGTGAAGGCTTGGATTTTGAATCGGGATCAGGGACGGTGAACGCAGCTGTTCGGCTGCCGAACGATACCGGCAAACAGAATCAAATTCCTTTTCGAGATGCCCTGAATTCGTTGCCGGAATGAACTTCAAGGCGCGAAAATCCCCTGCGGCATCAGACTGGCAAAGCCAGACTTCGCCGAACCCGCCCGCCCCGATGGGCCGTATGAGACGGTAGCCATCAAGAAGTTCGCCTGGTTGAATCACCCAGAGAAGCTAGTCGATTTCACAAACGGCATCCAAGCCTGGAAATCAAGGGCTTTACGGTGGCGCCGGATTCTCAGCGGAATCCTGAAACAAACCGGAATCGTGGAAACCCGGAATTCCGGAATCCTTCATAAAACGTCTCAGCCTGAGCGCCTTTTTAGGGGGGAATCCAATGTAGCTCGGAAAACAAACGTACCGCTCTTTGACGTGCTCAGCGAAAGCCGGCGCTTTTCCTCAAAGCCCCGATTTTCTGGAGAGATTCTGGCACCCGCTCCGAATCCGTTCATGCACCACAGAAACAGGCATTCGTCAGAGACACCCCATGAAACGGAACAAACATCAGAAGAGACACCCCGAGCAACTCGAATTTGAAGACCTTGTCGCAGAAACAACCGACATCTGCATCCGGATGCGCTCCATTCGCAGAAAGGACCTCATATTTTGTCCACTGCGGATCCGAGGCTGGCAGACTACAGAAGCGCAATACGATCCTTTCACGCCCGCCCCGTTAAATGATCAATGGCTGGACCAGGCGTTCCAGAATATCCACAGAACGGAAACGGTGCGTGGTGCCCTCATCACCACGGCCAGCTACCTAAGCGCCATTCTCGATCTGGACTTGGAAACGACTGCAGACGAAGATTCGTGGAGGACGAAATACTCGGCGTACTGCGATCAAGTCATCGAGACAATAAACCCAGACACCAGTAGCGAGGACGAAATCGCACTATTCATCTGGAAAACCGCACAGACCATTCTTGAATGCTACGATTCCTGCCACGCCATGAACGATTGGGAGCTTCGGGAACATCTGGAATCCGCTCTCACAAACGGCAGCGACCTTGAGCAAACGCTTAAAAGCGAGAGGTCTCCCCTGTTTGGAATCTTCACCGGTTGTCTCGCCTATATTTACGGGTGGATCGGAAAAGAGTACATACCAAGCGCTATCCAACAGCACGAATGAGTCAAAAATTCTGAGCACTCGCCCTCACCCGTCAGCAGGATCTCCCACAAGCTTCCTTTCATTCTGCCATTCATTCTTTCAAGCTATCCGTGCGCGACGCTCTGACGACTCGCTCGATGGCGTTCATCTAATCAGCTGGTTCAGACACCTGCGGTTTTGGCGATGTCTATCACGGACAGCTCCACCACCACTGCACAGCCTCTCAGTTCGGCACTCTCATTTTACCGCTAGCACCTAATCCGACAACCCATGGCGAACTCACTCCCCACCACATCACTAAGTCTTCTTTCGCGACTGCGGGACGACGGAAACGAACTCGCCTGGCAGGTTTCATGGAAGCGTTTCATCGAACTTTATTATACGCCATTGGTCGCAATCGCCGCAGGAATTTACAGATCCCACACGGGCAACGCGATCCCAGCCCAGGAATTTCTGGAAGACACGGTTTCGAAGGTGGTGATCGAATTTTTTACCAAAAACCGATTTGATCCAGAAAGGGGACGCCTTCGAGCCTACCTACGTATGCTAACTAATGCCAAGGTCGTGGATACCCTCCGGAAAGACGGAGCATTCAATCATCGTCCCTTGGATGAAAATGAACACCGCCCAGAGTTCAAAGTGCCTTTTGAGACTCCTTCTGAAAGGGAAACCTTTGATTGGTCGTTGCTTAATACTGTGATTGAAGATCTTCGCACACAGATCCCCCTGAGACATTTCGAGATCTTCGAGATGACTAAGCTCAAGGGGATGCCGCCAGACCAAGTCGCCGAGGAACTAGGGGTAAAGCGGAACGTGGTAGATAACACCGTATACAAAGTGATGAAACGCCTGAGAGAAATCTCAGCCAGGCCCGAATATCAAGACGAGTATTACCAATGAAAGATCCCCTATTTAAACCCATCGAAGGCCCCATCACTCCTGAGGAGGAGGCAGAGATCACGCGCCGGCTAGCGGAAGCATACAAGCAGCACGAAGAAGCTGAGAAAAAGCCCGAGCTAAAGCGGATTGTGCAACTCGTGGCAGAAGGGCTGGCGAGAGAGTGCAGCGATGCCCATCCACCGGAGAAGGGTAGGCATGAGTCTGTTGATTGCCCCCCACTATGAGCGCCAAAGACAACTCCAAAGAGTCTGCAGAATCTGAGATCCAAAAAGGGGCGCCACGGCCAATGCCTTATCCTATGTTCAGGGTCTTCTTATTCCTCGCCCTGATCGTAAACACGGTCTGCCTATTTCAAAGAGAAAGGCCGGAGACAGAACCGCCGAGTGAAGCACCTGAAAAGTTAGCGCAACAGGCAGAACTGGAAAGCCTGTTGAGGGGAGGTTCAAAATCTGAAATTCAGGAGGCTGCAACGTCGCAAGCGAAGGCTTATTTGAAGCAGGAAACATGCGGCTTGAGATCGCGGGAGATGAGGTCAAGCAAGTCGTTTTGACTCATGCGGAGGCCAAATGGTTTTTCGAAGAAAATATGCCAATTTAAGATAAACGTGCTGTGGCTTTTTTCGAGAGCAAAGTGGAGAGGAAGCTGACGGAGCGGGACAAAAAGCGAATGCAGATGAATTTCAATTTTAACAGTGCGCTGCTAGACAAACAGGTGGCCTCGGGGGAATCCCAAGATAAATCGGCGTCGCGCGCTGGTGACACGCCCACGTTAAAACTCTCTTATTTAGCTGACAAATCACTTGCGCCGGGTCCGCTTTACAGCCCATACAGCTTCAGCACCGACTGCGCGGCCACGTTTGCCTGGGTCATCATTGCTGAGCCGCTCTGCATCAGAATATTCGTGCGCGTGAGATGCGTCAGCTCCGTTGCCACGTCCACATCCTCGATACGGCCCTGCGCTCGCTCCATCGAAAGCGTCGTCTGCCTTGAATGGTCTAGCGCCAGCTTCAACTGACTCTGCTGCGAACCATTTGCCGACATCAATTGCGCCACCTCCTGCGTCATGCCTTCAAAAAACGACGCTCCCCCAAGCGCATTCGGATCCACCAAGTTTGCCGGCGTGTCAGAAATTCCCTCCAGTCCGGTGTAAGGCGCTGCAAAACCTAGCAGTGCGATCCAGCCCGTCTGCTGGCTCAGGTCGGTCTGCTTCAGATCCATTGTGGCGCTGCTGTTAGTGGCGCTCAACTGCACCTTCAGTGCTTTGGAATCCCCCTGCTTATAAAATAGATCCAGCCCGTTAAACTGCGCCCCATGCACTTTCAGGATTTCCTCCCTCAACTGGTTGAATTCCCCCATGTAAGTGGACTGGTCCGTCTCCGTCTTCGTCGGATCACCCATCTGGGTCACAAGTTCACTCATCCGATCCAAATATTTTCCAAGCTGTTTTAATCCGTCGGACTGAGCCCCAAGATACGACAACGCCTCGCTCATGTTTGATTGTAACGCCCCAGATACCGCTCCCTCGCTTTTAAACTTCAACGATACTCCGACTGCCGCCGTGTCCGTACGCAAGGTTTCCAGCTTCGATCCGGAAGCGATCTTATTGACGTTGCTTCTGCGAGAGTCTGCCGTCGCCGACATCGCGCGAGCCGCAGCCGTGATAGCCAGATTCAGGTTGGCTGGGTAGATCATAAAAAATGTTTGAGGCTCGGAGAGATTAGAAGCGGCGTCTAGTCCCCCTTGGGCAGGACCGTCAGTTGCACCGCAGCGCTTTCAATCGTGCTGCCAAGCAAATCGGCGCACACCACGAAGTATCGGGCTGCGTCGGAAATCTGCACCGGGCTCAGCGACAGGAAAGGACCCGTTCCCGTGCTCACAAGCGTCCGTACGCCCGATGGGTTGATCTTGTACCAGCTATAAACGCTGGGGGATCCGCTCACAAACACGCCAAAGTTGGCGGCCCCACCGGCGTTGAGAGTCAGCGGTTGGGGCTGGGTTACAATAGTGAGCCCCCCGGTGGGGAGATTCGTGGTCGTGATCGCGGGGCCCCAGGAGGTCACCAAAAACTTGATCGATTTCGCAGGCAACGCGCCGACTTTCACGGTCAGCATGAATTGCCCCGGTTTCTTGTTCAGCCCAAACGCTGCAAAATCCAAACTGGCGCCGGTCGCTCCGAAAATGGGCTGGAACGTCCCCACCGACATCGGCCCCCACGACCACCAGATGGAGGCAGGACCGCTCGTGCGAATCAGCGCCTGCAGGATGTCGTTGGAGGGCACCTTCGGCTCCAAACTCACCACTCCATTGTTCACCACCTTGCGCAAATCAAACGTCCGCCCCGCCCGCACCAGGCGCGTAGAGAAAAACGCAATGTCCAATTGCACAACCGCCGGATGGCTCTCGACCGAACCCTGCGTGTTGAAGGCGCTCACCGAATACAGCCCTTCCGAATCCGGCGTAGCGTTGGAGATCGTGTACGTCATCGTGATCGGCACCGAGCCGCCCGCCACGGTGATTGGGGATCCGATCAACACCCCGTTTCTCTTCCATTGGTAGGCGAAGGAGGACACACAAAGCACCTTCGCGGAAACTGTCCCCGGACTGCCGAAGGGCACCACGAGGGAAGGCGGATCCGAGTAAATCACAGGCGGCCCCACGATCGTCACCATCGCAGTCGCGCTTATCACCGTCCCCACCGTGTTGGTGACCGTCACCGTATAATTTCCCCAACTGTTAGCGGAGAGCGAGGCGATGGTGTGCTTGGAACCGGTGGCGCCGGGGATCAAAACGTTATCCTTGAACCACTGATAGGTCACGATTCCCGCACTTGCCGCCACGGTCACTTTCAGCGTGTAGGGGGAGCCGATGGGCAGGCCGGCGCCTACGGGTTGCCCGGTAATGACGGGCCCTGTGGGTTTGTTCACTGTCAACGCAACTGGCGTCGTGGTGACACTGCCTTTCGCGCCGCTCACCACACAGTCGTAGGTCCCCACATCACTCGTCTGTGCTGCCGCGATCGCGTATATCGGACTTGTGGCGCCGACTACTGGGACGCCCCCTTTGCGCCACTGATAAACAAGCGGCCCTGTGTCGGTGGCTGCAACGCGAAAGGATGCGGGCATTCCCACTATGACAGCCGTGCTTGAAGGCAACGTTGTGAGCTTGGGAGGTGTTTGAATGCTTAAAACGGCAGCGCCGCTGGTCAGGCTGCCGGCCGGATTTACGAGAACGACATCGTAGCTTCCCGCATGGCTCTCGGACACTGAACCAATGTTGTAGGTGGATGTCGTCGCACCGAAGATGGCGGTGCCGTCCTTGCGCCACTGATAGGTGATGGGGGTCGTGCCGGTGGCCGTGATGCTGAAAGAGGCGGTAGCACCCGTGTTTTTGATGAGCCCCACGGGCTGGCTCGTAATCGTCAGCGGCGTATTGACCGTCAGTGTAGCGGTGTTGCTTGTGACGCTTCCGACGACGTTGGTGACCACCACGCTGTAGGAGGCCGCGTTTGCTGCGGAGGCACTCGGAATTGTGTAGGACGCCGAAGTGGCGCCTGCGATATTGGTGCCATCTTTCCGCCACTGGTAGGTCAGCGGTGCTGATCCTGAGGCAACCACACTAAACGTTGCACCCGAGCCTGTCGCAACGGTCAGAGCGATTGGTTGTGTGGTGATTAAAACGGGGGTGTTCACATTGAGCATCACCCCCGAGGAAACAATGCTGCCCACCACATTGGTGACGATGACATCGTAGGAAGCGGCATGCGCTGCGTTGATGCTTGGAATGGTATAGGTGGCCGAGGTTGCGCCGGCGATATTGGAACCATCTTTGCGCCACTGATAGGAGAGGGGCGCGGTGCCGGAGGCTGCGACGGTGAAGGAGGCAGCTGCGCCGGCCGTTTTGGAAATGGAAACGGGTTGAGTTGTGATGGTGACCGGAACGTTCACAACCAGATTGGCTGTCGACGATGTTACGCTTCCGAGCCTATTGCTCACGACAACGGAATAGGCTCCGGCATCGGTGGTCAGGGCATTAGTAAGGACGTAGGAAGCCGCTGTGGAGCCGGTGATATTGACGCCGTTTTTTCGCCATTGATAGGTTGGGGAAGTGCCGGCGGCAGTGACTGAAAATGAAGCGGCAGAGCCGCTGGTTATATTGAGACTGACGGGCTGCGTGACAATGGAGACGGGATTAGTGACCGTGAGCGTTGCCGCCGCGCTGGTGACGCTACCCACGGGGTTGTTGATTATCACGTCGTAGGAGGCTTCATCACCTGCGCCGACACTCGCGATTGCATAAGTCGCTGAAGTGGCTCCCGAAATGTTGGTGCCATTCTTGCGCCATTGATAAGCGAGCGGTGCGGTTCCTGTGGCAGTCACGACGAACGTGGCACTTGAACCAGATGAAGTCGTCACCGATGCGGGATGTGAAGAAATTGAGACGGGAATATTTACTGTTAAAAGAACTCCCAAACTTGTCACATTTCCTCCTGCGTTACTGACAACAACTGAATAGGTACCAGCATCCAAGCTCCCGGCCGAGTTGATGGTAAATAATGCGCTCGTCCCGCCTGAAATTGTCGTGCCGTCTTTGCGCCACTGATAGGTCAATGGGGCAGTCCCCGTAGCAGTCACAGAAAAAGACGCACTGGTGCCCGCTGTCACAGTCAACGCTACCGGCTGCGTCGTAATGATTGGAGCGACCTCCGGAGAACCAAGGCGGATAACATTTTCATTCGAATCTGAGACGAAAAGATTTCCTGAAGTGTCGACAGCCATACCAAATGGACCATTGAAAAAGGCTGCAATCCCAACCCCATCTGCATTGGTTTTCACTCCGGCTATGCCACCAATTGTCGTTGCCACGCCTCCAATCGTGATCTTTCTAATCACATTGTTGTTGGAGTCTGCTACGAAAACATTTCCAGAGACATCCACCGCTACCCCCTGTGGATTGTTAAACCTAGCAGCACTGCCGGTGCCGTCGGTGCTGCCAGAGGAGCCTGCTGTCCCCGCGAACGTGGAGACAATCCCTGCACTCGTGATCTTTCGGATGATGTGGTTGTTCGTGTCCGCGACGAAAATATTTCCCGAGCCATCCACTGCTACCCCTTGTGGATTGCTGAACCTAGCGGCGCTTCCAGTGCCGTTTGTGCTTCCCAGGGAGCCTGCTGTCCCCGCGAACGTGGAGACAACCCCTGCACTCGTGATCTTTCGGATGACGTGATTGCCCGAGTCCGCGACGAAAACATTTCCCGAGCCATCCCCTGCTACCCCTTCTGGATAGAGGAACCTAGCGGTGCT
>CALQFT020000163.1 GCA_943329925.2 Opitutus sp. GAS368 | reverse complement strand
ATCAGTCTTTTGGAGTCAGGCGAAAACTTGGTGGAAATAGGGGCTCCATAGTGAGCCGTGGCACCACCAGCAACTGATTTCACTCCGTAAACGCAATCCGGTGCAGCTCGGTAAAGGGGAACCGCAGGGGACAGACACTTCCGCCCTCCTCAACTGCGCCGATGCGCTGGCGCGTCTTGGATACGGTCACCGCGACGCCGCCTTGCGCATACTCAAAAAACTGGGCGAATGGGATCTCGAGCGGTATGGCGATTTCCTCCCTCATGAAAATCTGGATGGCGAGACCGGCACCAACCTTCGGAAATACATTCAGGGATGGAACGCCGCCTACTTGCAAGCAGTCATGGCGTTAAGCCGCCAGCATTGAATGCAAATGCTCAGGCTCCTGAAAATCAGTCATTCAAATCAGCTCAAAGGAAAAAGGAACGAAGCAAATAAATGCGCTAATCAATCAACGTAACGCAGTTCATTTAGCGCGCCCAGCGACAATGCCGCGCGCGCGATCTGCGTAAATAGGGATAAAAGCAAATGCCTGCTTTTTGCGTACGCATGGGGGAGGGCTGCATTACCGCAACGCGTTAAGCACGTAAATCTGAGAATCTTCCGTCAGGACAATCACGGAATCTTCAATAGGTCGTCCTGTCGCCAACCTTCAGTGCGAGTGGCGGTACTTGCTCGGATAGCCTTCACCGTGATTGGCTCTACTGGAGCCGCGTTGTGATCCCACTCTCGACGAATGTACGTGAGGATCGCCGCGACTTGTTCGTCGTTAAAGAGACCGAGCGAGGGCATGTCGAGTGTGTAGGTGCGGCCATCGACTTTGATGGGGCCGCTCAGGCCGTGCAGGATAATGCGTATGAGTCGCTGCTCGGAGCCGAGCACCCATTCGGAGTCCACTAGCGGCGGCGCGAGACCGTCCATGCCAAGTCCGTGCGGCTGATGACACGCGGCGCAGATGCCGCTAAACAAAGTCTTGCCAAGATCAAAGCTCGCCTGCTGCGTTACGGAGAGCGGCGTCACGATGGGGTCGGGTTTTGCACCGAGTTTGCCGGTCCAGGTCATCAAGGCGCTAATTTTGGCGATCCTTGAATCCTTGAGGTTTAGAAATTGCGCGAGCGCGGCGGATTCGCTCTTGAACTTCACAGGTTTCTTGGTGGTGGCGCGTGTGGTTTCCAGGATGCCATCCAGCAAGGCAACGGTCCTCGCCGTGGCGGCGGGTTGTGCGACGATCAAAGTCAGCAGACGTTCAATGCGCTCACTACTACGGGAAGCAAATACGCATCGGGCGAGCGAGCCTAGAAACTGGTTAGTTAAAAACCTGCCGAATAATAATGGGAACGTCGGAATGTTT
This sequence comes from Opitutus sp. GAS368, assembly GCA_943329925.2. Classification (GTDB taxonomy): domain Bacteria; phylum Verrucomicrobiota; class Verrucomicrobiia; order Chthoniobacterales; family Chthoniobacteraceae; genus Chth-196. The sequence continues at coordinate 6,599 of CALQFT020000163.1, read as the reverse complement.
GGCATCTCGTATCCGGGCTTCTACACGGCCATGGGGATGATCGATAGCCACCCCGCGCTCAAGGCGGCCTCCCCGCAGGCACCGGTAACCGACTGGTTCATCGGCGACGATATCCATCACAATGGAGCGCTCTTCCTCTCTCAGAACTTCGATTTCCTCTTCAAGTTTGCACAGAAGATGGAGGATCCGCTGCACGACACACTTCAAGGTTATCGGTTTGGTACGCCCGATGGTTACGCTTTCTTCCTGCGAATGGGACCGCTGGCGAACTCAAACAAGATCCTCAACGGGCGCACGCCGGAGTGGACCGAGTTTTTATCCCACCCAAATTACGATGACTACTGGAAGGCTCGCAACATTCGCCCGCACTTGAAAAACATTCATTGCGCCGTCATGACGGTGGGCGGTTGGTACGACGCGGAAGATTTATTCGGTCCGCTCGAAGTCTACCACAACACTGGGCGAATGAATCCAAGCATCACCAACATGCTGGTGATGGGCCCTTGGTCGCACGGAGCTTGGGGGAAGGGGCCGGGCGACAAGCTCGGCCAGATCAGCTTCCACGCCAAAACGGCCGAGTACTATCGCGAGAAAATCGAATTGCCGTTCTTCCGTCATTTCCTCAAAGGCGACAAGAGTTTCACGCCGACGGCGGCTCAAATCTTTGAGACCGGCACCAATCAGTGGCGGCGCTTTGACGCTTGGCCCCCAAAGCAGGCCAAACCGCGCACGCTTTACTTTCGCTCCGGCGGCGCGCTCGCATTCGAGCCGCCCACCGAGAAAGGCGAAGCCTTCGATGAATACGTCAGCGATCCCGCCAAGCCCGTTCCTTACACGAACGATCCATCCGTCGGCTACCCAAAAGCATACCCGATTGAAGACCAACGCTTCGTCGCCTCGCGCACCGATGTGCTTGTATACCAGACGGAACCGCTGGAAGAAGACCTCACTTTTTCCGGGCCTCTCAAGGCGATGCTCCATGTTTCCACCACAGGCACGGACTCCGATTGGGTTGTGAAGTTGGTGGATGTTTATCCCGGTGACTTCCCCAATCCCGAGCCGAACCCCTCCGAGGTCAAGCTCGGCGGCTACCAGCAACTGGTGCGCGGCGACGTCTTCCGGGGCCACTTCCGCAAAAGCTTTGAAAATCCCGAGCCCTTCGAACCGGGCAAGATGACCACGATCGAAATGAATATTCCCGACGTCTGTCACTGCTTCCGCCGAGGCCATCGGGTGATGGTGCAGGTGCAAAGCTCTTGGTTCCCGCTAGTGGATCGCAACCCCCAGACCTTTGTGGACATCGCCACCGCGAAAGCCGACGATTTCAAGAAGGCCACGCAGCGCGTCTACCACACAGCCGCGGCGGCATCATCCCTGACGGTGCAGGTGCTGAGTGCGGGCAAGTAGCGCTCTCGCCGGGGCACGCATTTACCACTTCCCGTCCTCCAGCGCGGAGCCTCCACAAACTGAAGTTTACGGAGTTTTTTCTTTCGAGGACTCCTTCGCAGGCTTGTCCTTGTAAAACAAGACTCCAGAACGCCGCAGGTTGGCGATTAAGGACTTGAGATTTTCCGCCGTCTCTTTGTCGCTAATGAGAATGCCGAGGGCTCCTTTACCTTCGTTTGCGGTTTTACCAAGTTTTTGGAAGACATCCACCGCTTTACCTGCGCGTTCAGTGACGTCGCCCACCTTGGCAAGAGTGTTGTCTAGGGAGACTGACGTTTTTTTGAAACCAGCCGTGGTCTCCTTCAGATTTGCAAAAGTTTCCTGCAAGTTCTGGACGTTGGACTCAGTCAAAATTCGCTCATTAATGGAAGTTGTCAGCGTCTGGACCTGCTTCAAACTTACAGACAATTGCTCCAGCACGTCTCCCCCGCGGACGGCGAGTTCCTCAAAGCCCCCGGCGCGACTGCCTTCGATGACCTCGCCCGGCTGCCAGACATCCCCTGCATCCAAGTCCGCCGAAGGGACAATATCCACATACTTGTCCCCCAGGATATTAGCGCTTCCCACCATGAACTTGCTTTTGCGCGGAATTTTCACATTTTCCTGCACTTTCAACTTCACCGCGACCCGATAAGAATCACCCAATAACTGGGGCGTGCTTCCGATGTACCCAACCTTTGCGCCAGCCAGCAGAACATCTGCACCTGAGGAAAGGCCGCTGGCGTTGATGAAAATCACCGTCAAGTCATACGGCTTCCCCAGCGTAGTGGTCATGCGGCCGAAGGTGACCGCCAAAATGCCCAGAACCCCCAAGCCGATAGTGAGGAACAAGCCGACCAGTATTTCAGGGGAGCCTTTGCGTGCAGTTGACATGGGTTAATCAGATTCGCCAGAGCGGCCTTCGATGAAATTTACAAGAATGGGATCTTCAGACGCACGCAATTCTTCCACAGTACCCTCAAAATAAATACGACCTTCATGCAGAAATGCGATGCGATCGGCGGTGTGAAACGCGGTTTTCATGTCGTGGGTAACCACCACAGAAGTCGACTTCAATCGTTTTTGCAGGCGGCGAATCAGTCGGTTGATCGAATCCGTTGCGATGGGATCCAACCCAGTGGTGGGCTCGTCGTATAAAATGCACGCAGGACGCGACACCAAAGTGCGAGCCAAGCCGACGCGTTTGCGCATCCCGCCGGACAAATTCTCGGGCATTTTGTCCTCTTCGCCCGCCAAATCTACCATTCCAAGCGCTTCAGCCACTCGCTCCTGAATCAATTCCGGATCTAACATGCCGGATTCCCTCAGTGGAAATGCGAGATTTTCCCCCACGCTCATCGAATCAAACAAGGCGCCGCTTTGAAAGAGGATGCCGACTCTCTTGCGAATGGGGCCCAATTGGCGCTCTTTCAACCCTGATATGTCCTCGCCGTTAACCAAGACGCGCCCGGCATCAGGCTGGAAGAGTCCAACGAGGTGTTTGAGCAGGACACTTTTGCCTGAACCAGAGCGCCCCAAAACCACGAGCGTGCCGCCTTCGGGGACGACCAAGTCGATCCCGCAAAGAACATTCTCATCTCCCAACGCCTTGTGAAGCCCAATGACCTGGATCATATTTAATAGGAGCCCGCTGGGAAAAAGATGTTAAGAAAAAAGGAGAGAAAAAAGTTCGAGATCAGGATGACCAGCGAAGCGATCACGACGGCCTGGGTCGGGGCGCGGCCCACGCCGGCGGCACCGTTTGCCGTCTTGAGCCCTTCTTCACAAGCGATGAAGCCGATAAGGGCTGCGAATGCCATTCCCTTAATGAGCGCCATTTTGATGTCGCGGCCCGTGGTGAAGGAAAGCATGTTGGTCATGTAATAGGCCCGCGAGACTCCGAGCACTTTCGTGGCCACGAGGTATCCCGCACCGATGCCCAAACCGATGCATTCAGCAACCAGAAGCGGAGTGGATATCAGCAGCGCCAAGACCCTGGGCACAATGAGGTAATCAATCGGATGCACTCCCAGCGCACGCAGCGCCTCGATCTGCTCGGTGACTTTCATCGTCCCGATTTCCGCCGCAATCGACGCCCCAACGCGCCCCGAAAGCATCAGCGCAGTCAGTACCGGCCCCAGTTCCCGAAACATCGACACCGCGACGACCGCCCCCACCGCCGAATCCATCCCAAGCCGGTGAAACTGGAAATATGTCTGCGCAGTGAATACCGCTCCGGTAAAGGCTCCCGTGACCACCACGACCAACTGCGAGCGGAACCCAATTTCGGCGACTTGATTAAGCAACAGCCTCCACCGCAACGGCGCAACCCGTATGGATTCGAAAGTCTCCATCGCGAGGAAGGCAAGTTGCCCCACATAGCGCAACAGACGCAGGATGATGCCGCCGAAAGCGTGAAAAATGACGTGAAACACGGGGGTGCTGCGGTTTAATCCGCCACGACAGGCGGGGGTTCGAGACGGGGGAAAAGGGGGACAGGCGGGCCGAGGAGATGTCCATCTTCCATACGCCCCCAGACGGCGTCCTGCAAGGAGGGCGCGGTAGCCACTGCAAGTTGGGCGAGAATACCGAGGGAGGCGTCCGGCAGCACGGGATTAAGCAGGATGGCGACGATGCGGATGGCCTCGGCGAGATGGTAAAGTACGGCATCCAGACGTTCGGCCTGAGCGGGATCCTTGGCGAGCTTCCAGGGCGCGGAGGACTCGATGAGCTGGTTGCAAGCGCGGGCGAGTTGAATGGCGGCATCCAAGGCGGCGTCGACCTGATAATGAGCCATGGCGTCGGTGTAGGTGGCGACGGCCTTGGGAGCGTCGTGGAGCGCCAACTGAGAGAGATCGGCATCGGGACTCTCGAGTTTGCGAAGGACCCCGGCGCGGTAACGGTGGGCCATGTTGAGGGTGCGGTTGAGGAGGTTGCCAACGTTGTTGGCCAGCTCGTCATTGAAGCGTATACGGAGCCGTTCCTCGGAAAAATCCGCGTCTTTGCCCGTGGAAATATCCGCCATGAGATAGTAACGCAGCGCGGTGACCCCGTAATGGGTGGCGAGGGCAGCAGGATCGATGACGTTGCCTGTGCTTTTGCTCATTTTGGCGCCCGAAATATTCCACCACCCGTGGACGAGCAGATTGGGGATATGGTCATCGGAGAAGCCGATTGCATGCAACATGATGGGCCAGTAGACGCCGTGAGCGGGGATGAGGATGTCCTTGCCTATGACGTGCGCTTTGGCCGGCCAGAGGGATTCGAAGCAAGGCAGGCCGGAATCCGGGTCGGCGAGATAGCCGGAAAAGGAGACGTAGTTGATGAGCGCATCAAACCAGACGTAGGTCACAAAACCCGCATCGAAAGGCAGTTCAATTCCCCAGGAAAGGCGGCTTTTCGGGCGGGAAATGCAAAGATCCCCGGACAACTTCTCCACCGCATTACGCAACTCCACGCGCCGGAAGGCCGGAGTCACAAAGTGTTCATGACTGTCGATAAACCCGAGCAGCCAGTCCCGGTATTCAGAGAGCCGGAAGTACCAATTTTCTTCTTCCAACTCGACCACCTCGCCCCATTCCGGACCAAACGCGCCGGACTCATTACGATCTTTATCGGTGAGGAACTGCTCCTGACGCACGCTGTAAAAGCCGCGGTGCGCCTGTTTATAGAGCTTACCGCTGTTGAAAAGCTGCTGCAGAATGCGTTGAACGGCTTGTTTGTGGAGCGGGTCGGTCGTTGCCGCCCAACCGTCGTACTGCACTCCGAGTTGCTGCCAGAGCGCGAGAAACTTGACGGTGCATTGCTGGGCAAAATCCAACGGAGAAAGCCCCTCCTTTTCAGCCGATTGTTGCACCTTCTGACCGTGCTGGTCCACGCCGGTCAAAAAGTAGACGCTACGTCCGCTCAGTTTTTCGAATCGGGCGAAAACATCGGTGAGCACCTTTTCGTACGCATGCCCGATGTGCGGAGCAGCGTTGGTGTAATCGATGGCTGTGGTAAAAAAAGTGCAGTCCGGCATGGCTTAAGCCCGACAATTAAACAGGCATGTGCGCTCGGAGCGAAGGCAAAACGTGCGCTGCAGCAAGTGTCGCCTTTGTGGAGCGCCAACGGGCAAGTCGGCCTTTTGCCCGCAAGTGAAATCCCCTCCCCGAGCGGCGTGCACTCTTTCAATAAACGACAGGCACCGGATCGAGGGATCGCCACAAATACCATGTCGCAACGCTGCGAAAAGGACGCCAGCGTTCGCCAAGTGAAACTAATTCCGTTTTGGTGAGTTTCCGGCCTTCAGCAAAATGTTTTTCGATTGCCTTAATCATTCCAATATCCTGCAGCGGATAAATATCAGGCCGTTGCAAATGAAATATCAAAAACATCTCCACGGTCCAAACCCCGATGCCCTTTATGGATGTAAGCTGTTTGACAATGACCTCATCACTCAAACCTCCCCAGTAATCACAGACTCCATCAGACGGAACGTGTTCGAGAAAAAAACGCGCCAGATTTTTACAGTACGAAACCTTCTGCGCCGATAAGCCCACCGCACGCAGCGTAGTGTCCCGAACCCTTGCCACTTTGGCTGGCACCAGCAGCTTTACCTTTGCTTCCAGCCTCCCCCAGACCGTGTCCGCTGCTTTGACTGAAATCTGCTGCCCGACAATTGAGCGCAGAAGGGTGTAAAACGCATCCCCGCGCCCGATAAGAGTTTCCAACGGGTATCCGGCGATAAGCGTCGCCATAGTTGGACAGCGAAGGCTCAGGTGCCGGGTCGCTTCGGTCCAGTAGTTTGGAATCATGTCACAATGCTCGGTTGAATTCAGCCGCACGCCCAGACTTACAAGGCGGATCATGGGGGAGGCCCAAAAACAACAGGCCTGAGGACTGCATGGATGGCAATAATTTCCAAAAATCCAGTATTCGCGAATAACTTTTATTCCCAACAATCTGAACCCCTCGAACCAAACTCCATCGCCGTCCTTTTTCAGAACCCATTTTGCTTTAGATCGCTTTCTCTGCTTGGAGACCGCATCTTAAATTGCCCTTTTTTCTTATGAAACTACGAATGTTTACCATGCTGCTATGCGTCGCTGTGGCGATCCTTGGCATCGGCTTTGCGAAGTTCCGACAAATCCAAGCGGCCATCGCCATGGGGAAGTCCTTTGCGCCACCACCTT
>CALQFT020000162.1 GCA_943329925.2 Opitutus sp. GAS368 | reverse complement strand
GTTTTGGTGTGGATGTGAACCCTTCCCACGCGGCGTCGCGTGGGATCTGGAAGCGCCCCTTCCAGCGTCCCTTCTCTTCCTAAACTGATAATCGCGGGAGCCCCATTTTGAGGCTGTGCTTTGCGTATTTCACGCTGGAAGCGACCACGATTGCCCAGAACGCGGTTGGTTTTCTGAGGAAAAAGTGCATCGAGGACATTTCAGCGCGAACCGCTCGACTCAAAAGTACGCCGAGAGCACACCCCAAATTGCGACAGTGCTCACGCCCCTGCTCGGCTACGCGAAAACTTCCGAACTCGTCAAAGAAGCCAGCACGCGCGGCAAGAGTGTCCTCGACCGTGCTCAAGAGAAGAGCTGGGCGAGTGGGGGCGAGCTTTGGGGGCGAGCTTTCAAATGTCCGCAAAAAGTGGCTGAAACCCTGACCTGCACAGCCTCCCAAGCAGTGGATTTCGTCGGCCAGAACCGAGGTCTGGGACCTCTCTACATTCCCAAGGCTTGGAAGGTGTTCTCGTCTAAGCGACCGGTCACAGGGAGCCCACGATCCACTTGGTACGCCCGTAATGCCGAGCGCATGCCAGGACCACTTAGCCCATCGATATTCCCTTTGTAATATCCCAATCGCCGCAACGCCTCTTGCGCCTGCCCCACCTGCTCTTCCCTGACAGAAACTTGCGAAACAGGCCGGTTCACCACGGGCGCTCCATAATAAACCGGGGCCTGTGCATACACCACCGGCGCAGGGACATAAACGGGCCCGGAATAAACAGGCGCGGAATAAACAGGCCCAGAATAGGAATAGGGATAAACGGGTCCTGGATAGTAATACGGGGACGGACGCGGGCCGAACCCTTCATAAAAAGAAATGCCTATGCTCGTGCGCGGTCGGGAGGAATAGCCGCCGCTGGGAAAGCTCCGGCCACCCGAAGACCAAGCTCCGGCAGGCCGACCTGCGAAATGGGCGCCATCAGCGCGCGCTTGCGGTTGGTTTGAAAAAAACAGGCCCGCGATGAACGCGATAGCCAACAATACCGTGACGCTACAGCCTGAGCCCGTGAATCCAAGTGAGGTGGGTGGAGATGTTTTCATCACTAGTAGTCCTTACTAACTCTGACCACCGCCAAAAGAAAGTATTCAAAGAAAAATTAAAAAATTCCTCCACCTCCAACCGCTCCGCGCTCCATCTCCAAACTCACGCCCAGCGCGCCAGTGCCATGAAGCAAGCCGTCCAGCCACCCGGAAAACGCTCTGCCAGCCTTGGGGCTCAGCCAGAGCACCGGCGAGTGCAGCGTGCGAGAAAGGCGCCTCAACGCCGAGCGCACTTCCCCCGCGGCTCCCGCTGCCGTCTGGCCTGCGTGTAACGTCGGCATGCCATCCGAGCAGACGCAGGCCATGTCGCGTACGCTAGGACCGCTCGCCTTAAGGGAACGCCGCAACGTCTGCAGCGCAGTCTCCAGCGGGCTCTTTCCCGAAGCCGCCCGGAGGGTATCCAGACGCGCTAGCGCTGTTTGTGGAGCGCTGTTTCGGAGCAACCAGCGAACGCGTCCCTCCTGAATTAGAAGTACATATACCCGCATCGGTGCCCGCAACAATCCGGCGAGCACGTCGCGCGCTGCGGCCAAAAACTGGCTTGCCCCCGTGGAGCGGCTGGCATCCAGAAGCGCCCAGAAGCGGCGCTTTTGCTCAAGCTTGGAACGCACCCAGCGCCAACCCGTTTTCCCGGGCCGCCAGCCGGAATTCATCGAGGCGATAAAGGACGCCTGCCAACGAACAGGCCCCGTTTGCACCGCCGCTCCGGAAGACAAATGCGCAGTGGCTTTCGAAAGCGCCGCGGTGAGGGAGCGGTTCTTGAAGAGCGGCTCGGGAATGGAAAGGACGCGGGGTATAAGCATCGAGGTAAGTGGGATGGGCGTGGAAAGCGAGTCTTTGGGCGTGAGTGAAGAAGCAGAAGCGGCAGAATTAGGCGGTGTAACAGGCGACTGTCCAGCACCGGGGCTTGAGCCGGAGGCGGATCGCGGCGCGGGGGGCGGCGAAGGCGGCGTTGAAGCGCGGTGACCCATGCACAGCATCCAGGCTTCTTCGATGTCGTCCTGCGTCACCACTCCGTCGCCCCGAAATGCAGCCGCCGCGCGCGCGGACCGTAACACCGCCAGTTCCGCCCGCATTCCCTCCGCAGCAGCGCGCTGGGCCCGCTCCGCCAGCGTCACGCGCAGCGCATCGGGAATCACCACGTCCAAAAGAATCAACCGCGCCTTGGAAAGCTGCACGCGCAGCGCCTCTGTTTCAGCGGCCCAACGGCGCAAAAACGCCTCCGGTGCGTCGTCGAATGCCATCCGCCGCCGACCAATTTCCACACGCTCTTCAGTCGAAAAATCATCCTCCACCGAGACGCCATGCGCAAAACGGTCGGACAATTGGGGCCGCAATTCGCCCTCCTCGGGATTCATGGTGCCCACGAGGATATAACGCGCGTGCAGCGTGCGCGAAAGCCCGTCCCGCTCCAAATGGTGGACACCCGAGGCGGCGGAATCCAACAACAGATCCGAGAGCGCGTCGGGTAGCAGATTCACTTCATCGAGGTAAAGAACGCCTCCGTGCGCTTGTTCTAAAAGTCCTTCCTGGGGAGTCCATTCACCCGTGCGCAGAAGCCTGTCGGCCTGAACGGATCCTAGCAACCGATCCTCGGTAACTCCCAAGGGAACATTGACAAAAGGAGACGTCTGCCCGGCCGAACTGGGAAGCAGCGCCGCGAATCCACGGGCGAGCGTGCTTTTAGCGCAGCCGCGATGCCCCAAGAGCAGGGTGCCGCCTATGCGCGGATCCACCGCGTGCAAAAGCAGGGAGCGCTTGGCGCGTTCCATCCCCACGACGGCAGCAAAGGGATAGTGCAAGACCATGGAGGAGAGGAGAAGGCTTCTTTTGAAGCGACTGACTGCGAATTGGTTACACCGTGGCTTTCCCGCAACAAGCCTTGAACTTCCGGCCACTGCCACAAGGGCAGGGATCGTTGCGTCCAACCTGCACAGACTGCCGTGGCTGCTGTCGGGCACTGAGCACCTCGTCTAGGGAAGGCTCCGGTAAAGTCGCCCGCGCCGGTTCCCGGGTCTCGACCACGCCGCCGGTTTCGTCCGAGGACTGCAAAAATTGCGGCAAGTTCGAGAGGAACTGCTCAAAAGCCATCAGCGTGGAAGCCGAACGGAAGAGGTTGTGCAATATCTCGCTCTTGATATTGCCCATGAGCACTTCAAACATGTCGTAGGCTTCCGTCTTAAACTCAACCAGCGGATCCTTTTGACCGTAGGCGCGGAGGTAAACCCCCTCGCGCAAAGCGTCCATTCCATAAAGATGCTCCTGCCAAAGCCGGTCGATGGCATTGAGCAAGATCATGCGTTCGGTGTGCACGAGGCTTTCGGCATCCTCATGGGCACACTTCAAAGCGTAGGCGCTGCGGACTTTTTCCAACAGGAATATGGAAACTTCTTCTGTCGAACCTGTTACGAAAGGACCTTCCTCCATGACGAAGGCGAGCGGGAAGGTGATATTCAGCCAGTGCAGCAGGGCCTCCGGTTCGCGCACACCACCTTCCAGCGGGAGAAACTCAGCCACCTTAGCGGGCAAGACTTCCTCGATGACCTCGTCGAGCATCTGGCGGGTATCGGGCGTGGAAATGGCCTCGTTGCGCCAGCCGTAAATGACTTCGCGCTGCTTGTTCATCACGTCGTCAAACTCGAGTGAGCGTTTGCGCACCAGATAGTTGCGCTGCTCCACACGCTTTTGCGCGGTTTCCACCGACTTGTTAAGCCAGGGATGCTCCAGCGCCTCGCCCTCTTGCAGCCCGAAACGCTCCATCATCCGCGTCATGCGATCCGCCGCGCCGAAATTGCGCATCAGATCGTCCTCAAACGACACAAAAAACCGCGAAAGGCCAGGATCACCCTGCCGCGAACAGCGACCGCGCAGCTGCCGATCAATACGCCGCGACTCATGCCGCTCAGTTCCAATGACATACAACCCGCCACTTTCCCGAACGCCCTCGCCCAGCTTGATGTCCGTACCGCGCCCCGCCATGTTTGTGGAAATCGTCACCGCCCCACGCTGTCCTGCCTTGGAGACAATCTCCGCCTCCTGCTGATGGTACTTCGCATTGAGCACCGCGTGCGGAATTTTCTCGCGCTTAAGCATGCGGGAAAGCACCTCGCTTTGCTCGACGCTGACGGTCCCCACCAGCACGGGCTGCCCCTTGGCGTGGGCGTCGCGGATCTCGTTGACCACGGCGTTAAACTTCTCGCGCCGTGTCTTGTAAATCATGTCGTTGAGATCCTTACGGATGCACGGCTTGTTCGTGGGCGCCACCGCCACGTCCAGCTTGTACACGTCGTGGAACTCGTTAGCCTCCGTCTCGGCCGTGCCGGTCATCCCGGCAAGTTTGCCGTACAATCGGAAATAATTCTGAATGGTGATGGTGGCCAGCGTCTGCGTTTCGCGATCGATGGTGACCCCTTCCTTGGCCTCGACCGCGCCATGCAGCCCGTCGCTCCAACGGCGGCCGGGCATCTTGCGGCCGGTATATTCGTCGACGATAATCACCTTGCCCTCCTCCACCACGTAATTCACGTCCTTCTCGTAAATGCAGTAAGCGCGCAGCAACTGAGTGATGTTATGGATGCGCTCGGACTGGTGGTCCATGTGGGCCTGGCGCTTGAGTTTTTCCTCAGCCTTTTCCGTAAGAGAGAGTTCCGTATTCTGGTCAATCTCGGCGAACTGCATCATGAGGTCGGGCAGCACGAAGGCGTCCGGGTTGTCGGGGCTCATGAAAGTGCGGCCCTTATCGGTGAGATCGGCTTCGTGGGCGCGTTCGTCGATGGTGAAATAAAGGGCTTCCTTCAGTTCAAAGAGCTCTTCTTTGTGGGAATCGGTGGCGAAAAATAACTCGCCCTTGTCGAGCGCGCGGCGGCGTTCGGCGTCCTCCATGGCGCGCATGAGGCCCTTGTTGCGGGGTTGGCCGAGTTTGATTTTGTAGAGCGTCTTGCCGTATTCCTCGGGCTCGCCTTTTTTCCAAAGTTCCTCGGCCTCGCCGGAAAGACGGTTGCAGAGCAGCGACTGCTTGTGAACCAAGTCCTCCACCATGGGCTTGAAACGGTCGAATTGATGGGTGGAAACCGTGGCCGGACCGGAAATGATGAGCGGGGTGCGGGCTTCGTCGATGAGGATGGAGTCCACTTCGTCGACGATTGCAAACGTATGACCACGCTGGACTTGCTGCGCCTGCGTGCTCGCCATCCCGTTGTCGCGCAAATAGTCGAACCCGAACTCGGAGTTCATCCCGTAGGTGATGTCGCAGTAATACTGCTGACGGCGCAATTCCGGCGATTGGTCGTGCTGGATGACGCCCGTGCTCATCCCGAGGAAGCCGTAAATCTGCCCCATCCATTCGGCGTCACGCCGGGCGAGGTAATCGTTGGTCGTCACCAGATGCGCGCCGTTCCCGGTGAGCGCGTTGAGAAAGAGCGGCAGCGTGGCCACCAGCGTTTTCCCTTCGCCCGTGGCCATTTCCACGATCATGCCGCGATGCAAACAGATGCCCCCGATGAGCTGGACGTCGAAATGGACCATTTCCCAACACGAATCCTGATCGCAAGCCACGAAGGTGTGCTTTCGATCCGTGAGCCTGCGCGCCGCGTTTTTGACCGCTGCAAACGCTTCCGGCAGAAGTTGCTCGAGCCCTTTTATCTGCTCGCTCCGCTCCAAGCCGCGCAACTGGCTGCGCCACTCGTCGACTTTCTCGCGCAATTCGGCGTCGCTGAGCTTCTGGAACTCCGCTTCCACCGCGTTGATGCGCTCCACGGTCGGCCGCAGGCTCTTGAGGAGCCGCGTGTTTTTAGAGCCGATAATCTTCTTGAATAGCCACTGGATCATGAGATTGGGGAGCGCGCGGGGCGCCCATACGGTAAAAGGTTTACAGGCTGTATTACTTGCTGCCCGGCTTATGCGCGGGCGTGCCGGCGAGATCCGGAGGCAGTTGGTCTGGGGCGAAGGTTTCCACCTGCAACTGGCACAGGCTGATAAAAGGGCAGCCGAAGTCCGGCAAATTGCCGCCACTGCGATCCACAAGACTAACCACGGCAACGGGTTCTCCGCCATGCTTCCGCACGATGTCCAGCGTTTCCTGAACCCGTCCACCGCGGGTGACCACGTCTTCCACAACCAGAAATTTGTCTCCCGGGTTGATCACAAAACCGCGTCGAAGCACGAGTTTGTCGTTTTCTTTTTCGGCGAAAATGTGGGGCAATCCCAGCTGACGAGCCACTTCGTGACCCACGATCAACCCGCCCAGCGCCGGCGAAATCACGCGGGTCGCCCCCGTGTCGCGCGCTTTTTGTGCCAACTGTCCGCACACTTCGGCCGCCACCTTGGTGTTTTGTAACAGCAACGCGCACTGGAAGAACTGGCGGCTATGAAGGCCGGATCGCAGGAGGAAATGGCCCTCGAGAAGAGCGCCCGTTTCACGGAAAAGTTGCAGGAGATCTGACATTACGATGGAAAAACTCGGTCGAGACTAACGGTTCTAGGAAACAGCGATCACTTCAATTTCCACCTGTGCGCCGCGCGGTAAGGCGACCACCTGGATGGTCGAACGAGCGGGGAATGGTTCATGGAAGTACTTTGCATAGACGGCGTTCATTTCGCCAAAATGCGCCAGATCCGTCATGAAAACCGTCGCCTTGACCACGTGGGAATAGTTCATCCCGTTGGCGCGCAACACTCCGCCAATATTCTCCAACACACGCGTCGCCTGTTCCGCGACGCCGCCGGGGACTATTTCGCCGGTAACAGGATCCAGAGGAATCTGGCCGGCGCAGTATAAGGTATTGCCCACCGCTACGGCTTGAGAATAAGGGCCGACGGCTGTGGGAGCTTCAATGGAGGCGATGACTTTTCGCATAAGAGTGGGGTAACCTAACAAGGAGCGGCACAGTGTAAAGGCTGGCGCGGGGAGAATACGCAGGTAGAGCACCTTGCGAGCCCTGATATTCACACCCAACCAGACAAATGAAGGCGCGCCCAAGGAGCAAATACCCGGTTTTCTAGCGACAATCGATCGTCGCTTATCAAAAGGGGTTGGACGCGGGCGCCGTCTCTGTTTCCATCCGAGACCTTTATGAAAATTGTTCTCGCGTACTCTGGCGGACTGGACACCTCGGTGCTCTTGGCTTGGTTGAAGGAAACTTATCAGGCCGAGATAATTGCATTCTGTGCTGATGTGGGTCAGGAGGAGGAATTGGATGGCTTGGAGGATAAAGCCGCCCGCACCGGCGCCTCGAAGATTTACATTGATAATTTATGCGAGGAGTTCGCCCGAGATTTCATCTTCCCGATGATCCAGGCCAACGCTGTCTATGAAGGTCAGTACCTGTTGGGCACCTCCATAGCGCGGCCCCTCATCGCAAAGCGCATGGTGGAAATCGCCCATGCAGAAGGCGCGCACGCCGTTGCGCACGGAGCCACGGGCAAGGGCAACGATCAGGTGCGTTTCGAGCTCACCTCCGCGGCGCTCGCCCCTGAATTGGAAGTCATCGCCCCGTGGCGCCAGGACCGTTTCCGCGAAGCCTTCCCCGGCCGTGCCGAGATGATCTCCTACTGCGAGGAGCGCTCCATCCCCGTGCAGGCCACAGCCAAGAAGCCGTATTCCATGGACCGCAATCTCCTCCATATCTCTTTTGAGGCTGGCATGTTGGAAGACCCGTGGTTCGATGCATCAGCTCCAGAAGCCGCTGCAATGTACGTGCTCTCCGTTTCCCCAGAACAGGCGCCGGACCGCGCCGAACACATCCAGCTCAGCTTCGAAGCCGGCGTGTGTACCGCAGTGGGCCACGAAGCGCTCCCCGAACTCCTCGCGCAATTGGGTTTCTCCGGCCCGCAAATCGCCGACACCGAAGGGAACATCGTGCTCTCGCCGTACTGGGTTATGAAGGTGCTCAACCGCCTGGGTGGTCGCAACGGCATCGGCCGGGTGGACATGGTGGAGAACCGGTTCGTTGGCATGAAGTCACGCGGGGTGTATGAAACTCCCGGCGGCTCCATCTTGCACTTTGGCCACCGCCAGATTGAGTCCCTCACGATGGACCGCGAGGTG
>CALQFT020000161.1 GCA_943329925.2 Opitutus sp. GAS368 | reverse complement strand
GACGCCCATCCCGACGCCCATCCCGACGCCCATCCCGACGCCCATCCCGACGCATACTCCGGTTGCCATGCCCGAACACCTTGCGGCAACCGTCCCGAATCACCCCGTCACCGAGCTTCCCGTTAAAACGCCACAAGCCAGACGCATTGCCATCGCTGGCAACCCCAACTCCGGCAAAAGCACCCTATTCAACGCCCTCACCGGGATGCGGCAAAAGGTGGGCAATTATCCCGGAGTGACCGTTGAAAAAAAGGAAGGCATCTTCCATGGCAGCCACGGCGAACAGATGTCGCTTCTAGACTTGCCCGGCTGCTACAGCCTGCAGGCACGCTCCCCAGACGAGGCAGTTTCCCGCGACGTCCTCCTCGGACGCCAAGTCGACACCCCGCCCCCAGATGCCATTCTCGCAGTAGTAGACGCCACCAATCTCGAGCGAAACCTGTACTTGGTCTCCCAACTTCTCGAACTGAAGATCCCCCTGATTCTTGGCCTGAGCATGGTGGACTTGGCGGAAAAAGCGGGCATTTCTATCGATTGCAACGCGCTGAGCGAGCTGCTGGGCGTTCCCGTGCTGCCATTGGTCGCCACGACGGGCGTGGGTCTGGTCGAACTTAAACAGTGGCTCTCCCAAGCCCAACTCCCAGTGCCCACCACCAGCGCGCTGCTTCCGGAGGCGCTACAGCTCGAAATCCTGCAATTAAGCAGCCTGTTGCAGACCCACTCGGCCCCCTTCGCCGAGGCCACACTACTTCTGAGCTTGGCACCGCAGGAATTAGAGGCCCTTCCACCCGAGCTGAAGCTCATGGTGGAAGCCGCCCAAAGCCGCTTGGAAACGAGCGGCCTAGATCCCATTTCCGCCACCGTCGAAGCCCGTTATGAGTGGATTAGCCCCATCTGCGCCCTCACGGTGCGCAAGCCCGGCGAACCCGCGATCAACTTCTCTGACCGTCTCGATTCCGTCCTCACCCACCGCTTCTGGGGCTGGCTCGCGTTCCTCGCCGCCATGGCGTTCATGTTCTTCTCCATCTTCACCCTAGCCAAGATCCCCATGGATTGGATCTCCGCCGCTCAGGAGACGCTCGGCAATTGGCTCCAAACGCAACTCCCAGAGGGCGATTTCCGCTCCCTGATTGTCGACGGTGTGCTCGCAGGGGTCGCCGGTGTGGTCGTTTTTCTCCCTCAAATTCTAATCCTCACCCTGTTTCTTAGCATCCTGGAAGATAGCGGTTATATGGCGCGCGCGGCCTTTCTCATGGACCGGCTGATGTCCAAAGTGGGCCTCCACGGCAAGTCCTTCATCCCGATGCTGAGCTCCTTTGCCTGCGCGATTCCCGGCATCATGGCCACGCGCACCATCGAGCAGCGCAAAGACCGCCTAGTGACGATCCTGGTTTCGCCCCTGATGAGCTGCTCTGCGCGCTTACCCGTCTACACACTACTCATCGCGGTGTTGCTGCCTGAGGTGGCTGCATGGAAAAAGAGCCTCATCATGCTTTCGATGTACGTCATTGGCATCGCCGCCGCCTTCGTTATGGCGTGGCTTTTCAAAAAAACGCTCCTCCGAAGCGAGACGCCCACGCTGCTGATGGAAATGCCGCCCTACCGCAAACCCAACGCGCGCGGTCTACTGTTACGGATGCAAGAGCGGGCCATGGTATTTCTCAAACGGGCTGGAACGGTGATCCTGGCGCTGTCAGTTTTGTTATGGGCGCTAACCAAATACCCTCAACCGCCAAATCCGGAAGCCACGGGCTCCGAAAAAATCGCCTACAGTGTGGCGGGCCGCATGGGGAAGGCCATCGAACCGGCAATCGCGCCCTTGGGGTTTGACTGGAAAATCGGCATTGGGCTCATCGGCTCGTTTGCAGCGAGGGAGGTGTTTATTTCCACGATGGGAATTGTGTACAGCGTGGAGAATGAAGGAAATAAGGAGCGGATTTCAGCATTGAGCGACACGATGCGACATCAACAGCGTCCGGACGGCACGTCTGTGTACACGCCCCTGACGGCTACGGCGCTGATGGTATTTTACGTACTGGCGATGCAATGTTTGAGCACGCTGACCGTGGTCCGTAGGGAGACGAATTCGTGGAGGTGGCCGGTGTTCCAATTTGCGTACATGAGCCTTCTGGCGTATGCTGCCTCACTGCTAATCACCCAAGGTGGCCGCCTTTTGGGCTGGCACTAATGGGCTGGTACTACGAGTACTTCCAGAGCACCTCTTCCGCATCAAGTCTCCGTTCCCAAGCCACCTCCCGACAATTAGTTGCGGCGCCACCGCCTGAACCTCTCGCCCTTAACAAAAGTTTTACCATGAATGTGGATCAACTATTGGTGAGCGCCAGTATCGCGGCGGCACTGGGCTTTTTTATCATACGCAAGCTACGCTCGCGTAAATCAGGGGCTGGCAGTGCGTGCAGCGCAGGCTGCGGTTGCGTCAACAAAGTGAAAGCAAGCGGCTCAAAAACCGCTTCCCTTTTCACCGACCCAAAAAAAGCCCCCTGACTACAGCCACTCCGCGATCTGCACCGCGTTGAGCGCAGCACCCTTGAGCAACTGATCGCCGCACACCCAGAAGGCAAGGCCGTTGTCCAATGCGCAATCCATGCGCAACCGCCCCACTTGGCAATCGTCCTGCCCGCTGCAATGCAACGGAAGCGGGTAAAGATTTTGCGACGGATCATCCACCACTTTCAACCCGGGGGCCTTGACCAAAACAGCGCGCGCAGCTTCCACTGAAATAGGACGCTCAAATTCGGCATTCACGGCCACCGAGTGAGCCCGGTAGACAGGCACCCGCACACAGGTAACCGAGGCACGAAACCCTGGGTGGTGCATGATGCGCCGCCCTTCGTTTTCCATCTTCATCTCCTCGCGAGTGTAGCCGGTGTCCAAAAAGCTGTCCACGTGCGGCAAAACGTTGAAGGCAATCTGGTGCGGATACACAGAGTTCTCCACGGGACGCCGCGCCGCGATCGCATCGACTTGTTGGCGCAGTTCCTCGATGGCCTGCGCCCCAGTGCCAGAAACAGCCTGATAGCTTGACGCAAAAATGCGCTTCACACCAAAAGCCTGATGCAGGGGATAAAGCGCCATGAGCGTAATGGCCGTTGTGCAGTTGGGATTGGAAATAATCCCCCGGTTGCGAGCGATATCTGCGCCGTTGATTTCCGGCACCACCAAAGGAACATTTTCATCCAGCCGAAAGGCGCTCGAATTATCAATGACCACCGCGCCCGCCTGAACCGCGTAAGGAGCGAATGTTTTGGAGATCCCACCACCAGCACTAAAGAGCGCCACATCCACCCCTTGAAACGAATCTTCGCGCAGTTCTTGAATTTGAATCTCTTTTCCCGCAAAAGGCAAAGTGCGCCCCGCGGACCTCGCGGACGCAAGCAAAGTTAGCTTTTCCACGGGAAAGCTTCTCTGCTCCAAAACCTTGAGCATCTCCATTCCCACAGCACCCGTGGCGCCAACAATAGCTACATGAACTTTCCGACTCATAAAGATTAAGATTAGTACAGACTATCAGCCACGATGCAAATCCGCGTTCACATCCCCACCCAAACCCTCGACTTGCTCGAACCCGATGACCACTTGGTACGACGCTACCCCATTTCCACCTCCCAATTCGGCACAGGCACCGAGCCGGGCAGTTACCGCACGCCCACGGGACTTTTTCGAGTGGAATCAATGTGGGGCGAGGGGGCGCAGGAGGGGGAAATTTTTGTAACGCGCATTGCCACAGGACGATTAGGGCTGCCCGAAGATTCAGCCGACCACGTGCAGACGCGCATCCTGTGGTTGGAGGGGGTGGAACCGCAAAATGCGAATACGCATGAGCGCTACATTTACATTCACGGAACCAATGCGGAACACCTACTGGGCACCCCAGCCAGCCACGGCTGCGTCCGGATGAGCAACGCGGACGTGGTTGATTTATTTAACAGAGTGAATGCGGGCACCCCGGTTTGGATTGAAGACTGAGTTTCTTGATGAAAAAAGCGTTGTCAGACGTTGCAAAAATCCTAAACATAGCACTTTCACCATTCAGGAGAAAAACAAACAGACCCAAAAACTATGAAACACATTGCTTTTGTTACCCTCGTAGCGGTTGCTTTCGGCCTCGGCGCATGCGCCAAGGAATCCAAGCCTTCCGCTTCTTCCGCCCCGATGTCCAAGAACGTCAAGGGATTCAAGAAGTAGTCAAGCGGTCGGCTCTATCGCCGACACCTCGACATCGGCCTCAAACCGATTTTTAAAACCAGGCTCCCGCAAGGAGTCTGGTTTTTTTGTTCCCAAGTTTGTGCCCAAACAACCTCTCCCCATCCCCTCTACCCGGATTTCAAAAAGTAATTTCGCTGCTTCTCAGAGATCCCCTGCCCCAAACGCTCCATAACCTGAAGCAGATCCTCCCAAACCTTGCGTTTTTCCCCAATCCCACTGTTTAAAATCAGGTAATTGAGATGAAACGTCGGCATCACTGGAATGCCTTGCAAGTCATGCCAGCGGGAGCGCAATGCGGCCGCCGTCTGGGTGGAACCGAACAAACCGCGCATTGCCCCGGCCCCCAGCGCCACGATCACCTTGGGTTTCACCAACGCGATTTGCGCCGCCAAATACGGCAGACAGCGCACGAGTTCCTCGGGTGTTGGGATCCGGGCCCTTACACTTCCAGCAGGCGCGTCCGGCCGACATTTCAGCGCCGTCGTCAAAAACACCTTGTCCCGAGACAAGCCCATCGCCACCAACATTTTATCAAATAACGCCCCGTCCACTCCGGCGAAACACCGCCCTTCTGATTCCTCCTCCGGCCCGGGGGCCTCTCCCACAAACATCAGATCTGCCCTCGGATTCCCCTCCCCAAAAACAACTTGGGCCCGGGTCGAAACCAAATTTGGACACTGCACGCACCCCGAGACCGCTACTTTCAACGCTGCCAAACGCTCTTGGAGCCCTCCGTCATCCACCTCGGAGGGAAGCGCCGGAAATTGCACTACAGGCAATGCAGTTGAACTCACGGGCGGCGGCTGAACTGGCTGGGGGGCAAATACCACCGGCGCTGCCGCAGAGCCCAGAGAGACTTTAGATGCCACGGCCGTGCTAGGAGTTGCCGACTCAGGGAGGATCTTGAGCAGCGACTCCAACGCTACCAACTCCGCCTTGAGGGAGGAACCCGTCCGTTGACGGGCTTTGAGCGATTCAAACACGAAATCAACAGCTATGGAAAATTCGTCTGACACTGGGGAAAAAGGGGAAAAAGGGGAAAAAGGGGAAAAAGGAGCGGCTAAAAGCGTCAGTGCACAGATACAGGTGCCTGGGCGGATTGGGGTAAGGAAGAAACAGAGGCGTTGTCGGCCAAACTATTAGCGATGGAGGTATCTGGCGCACTGCCAAGATCCAAGGCACGATAATAGTGGCGGCGGGCGAGCTCCCGAGCAGCGGGCTGGCGTTGCAAATAGAGAACGGCGAGATTGAAGTGCGCCCCTGCGTCGTCAGGTTCAAGTTCAAGAGAGCGCCGCAGCTCTTCTTCAGCGCCGGAGTACCAGCCTTTCCTGCAAAGAGTCAGCCCCAGCAGACGATGCGCCCTGGCATGCTTTGGCTCAAGCGCAACAACTTGTGCAAAAGCAGCATGCGCAAATTCCAGACGCTTTTGCTCCAAAGCGACCACGCCTAGGGCAAGCCACACTGCGGCATTGTCTGGAGCGAGTTTCTGTGCCCGCTTCAAATACTCCTCCGCCTCCACCCATGATTTTTCGCGCTGAGCGATCCAACCTAAGTTCACCAAGGCACTGAGATGATCCGCCTGCAGCTCGAGCACTTGCAAAAACTTGGCCTTCGCCCCAGCCAAATCTTCTCTCCCGAGGGCAAGCACGGCCAGACGCAACTGATCCAGCACCAAAGCACTACCCTCCATGGGAGCGGCAGGAACTCCCAATCTGGGTCCCTCCTCCTGAACGGCAAGCTCCGGCCTTGAGTCGAACGACTCCACCCCACGAAAGGGCACCAACTCAGCTCCGTCAGCCGCACAATGCCTTAATTTGCCGCCTCCACCAATAAGCAACACGCCTAAAGCGCCCAGCAACGCAAGTTTCCAAGCGGCGCTAGAGACCACAGCGTGTGAAGGAAAATTAGGCACGGGCAAATATTTAATTCTCAAGCATTAGGAGTTTTCGCCCGCATCACCCCTTGCGACTGGCAATCTCCTGCAGCTCGCGAGAACGCTCCGTTGCAGCCTGCACCGCGTGAATCAGCCCAGCGCGCACTCCGGCCGCCTCCAACGCCGCTATACCGGCAATGGTCGTTCCACCCGGACTCGCCACGGCATCCCGCAACACGCTAGGATGCTGGCCAGTCTGCAACACCATCTCCGCCGCACCCGCCAAAGTTTGTGCGGCAAGCTTCAAGGCCAAGTCCCGGGGCAACCCCATCAGAACTCCGCCATCGGCAAGAGCCTCAATCAATAAAAAGCCGTATGCGGGCCCACTTCCACTTAGCCCAGTAACCGCATCTAGCAACTCCTCGCGCACACGCCCGACGTAGCCCACAGCCCCAAAAAGCGACTCCACCACAGCCGCTTCCTCGGCTGTCGCAAAAGCGCCTAGGGCGTACGCTGTGGCCGCGCGTTGCACCAAAGCCGGCGTGTTGGGCATCACCCGCACCACCCGCACCCCAACGCCCGTCGCCTGCTCCAAAGAGCGCAACGAAACACCAGCCGCTATGGACACCACTAATTTTCCGGCCAATGCCGGCGCCACCGCTTCAAGCACCTGCAGCGCCTCCTGAGGCTTCACACAAAGCAATACCGTGTCACTTGCCGCGACAACCTCCGCGTTGGTGGCAAGCGCCTTCACTCCGGTATCCGAAGCAAGCTGTTGCGCAGCTCCAGGATAACAGTCGCTTACAACCACCCGCTCCGCAAGCACCACGCCAGCGCGCAGCACTCCGCGCACCAATGCCGAGGCCATCTTGCCGCAACCGATGAATCCGAGAGTCATGCGCTACCATTAACGACAAACTCCCGATGCGGCAATCAGAGACAAGTGTATCCACGCTCAAGCGCTCCGAAACGGACAGTCTCAGGAAACTATCCAGCTAGCTTGACAGCCGGCACTGCCTCCCCAGCCTTCGTCTCTTTTTTGACGGCAGCCTGCGCTTTAACCGCAGAAGGCACAACCATCACTGGGATCTGCGCCTCACGAAGCACCCCCTCTGCGACACTTCCCACCAGAAGGTTATAGAAGGCCCCATGCCCGTGCGAACCGAGCACTATAAGCCCCGCCTTCCTCCTCTGCGCCCCATCCAGAATACTGGCCACCACTGGGCCCCAATGATGATCGGTCTCCACAACCAAACCACGCGCCTGTAGAAACGCCCTAGCCTCATCCAGTTGTTCGGCAACCTGTTGTTCTATTCCGGCATACCGATAGCCATCGGACGCCGTGGGCAGGAGGCCCACGTAGTCCAACTGGGGCTCACTCACGTTTAACACGAAGACCTTGGCTCGCAATTGTTGCGCCAGATTAGCCGCAACTTCATAGACCTGTTTGGTGACTTCTGAGAAGTCCACCGCGACAAGGATGGTCTCGAAATTCGCACCGAGATTTCCTTCAGTATTGGTTTCACGATTTTCATTAACATTCATAGTTCCTCCTTATTTAACTGCAGAAACACCACGCAAAAGTTAGATTAATAATCTTTCCGCCAGAACCTTGCATGAACGACACAACAACACCTCAAGAGACAAGCCACCCACGCAGACGCACCGCCTAGCTTCCAACACCTCAACGCACACCTGCCAGTGCGGCTCCCCTATTGCTTCAGCCGCCTGCCCGAGCCTAGGCCTTTCGCCTCCGCTTGCTCGACGCTTACTCGACGCTTACTCGACGCTTACTCGACGCTTACTCGACGCTTACTCGACGCTTGCTCGTATACACACCCAACTACACGCAACGGATACTAGCCCTCCGCTCCTTAAAGTTGCATCATTTGGGTGAAGATGCCTGATTTATTTCAAAAAAAAATCGACGGCCACGCCACGCCCGCCGCAACCCATTTCCGCTCTGCCTCACAACCTCTGGCGGAACGCATGCGCCCCCGTTCACTCGCAGAATATACCGGACAAGAACATATTCTGTCTGAGGGCAAGCTGCTACGCCGAGCCATCGAAGCCGATCGACTCTCCTCCATCCTCCTCCACGGCCCTCCTGGAACCGG
>CALQFT020000160.1 GCA_943329925.2 Opitutus sp. GAS368 | reverse complement strand
TGCTTCGAAAAGCGGCCCCCGACTTTGCCTTTGTCGTTTGGGCGTTTCATAAGGAGTTAAGAAATGGCGATCGCGCTGCTCTATCAAAACCTGTCGCGTTACGTGGCGGCTTTACAATGCCATTTGAGGTGAGTGTTATCCGAAAAGACGGGTTTGATGGGGAAATTGAACTGGCGCTGGAGGGGCTTCCGCCTGGGGTGCATGCGACTGGGGTCAAAGTGCCAAAGGGGAGCAACACAAGTTCGTTCTTAATTACGGCTGATGAAAAAGCTCCGCCCGGCCTAGCTCTGGCAAAAGTGGTGGGCCGCGCGCAGGTCAATGGAGCGACGCTCACTAGAGTAGGGGCGGTGGCTTCTCAAATTTGGCCCATTATTGATGCGGTTGCTGAGGGTCAGAGTCCCAAGGGCCGGCTGATGGCCGATCTGCCCATATCGGTGGGTGGGGTGGAGCTGGCGCCCGTGTCTGTTGCTCCGAGTGAGAGGAAAGTTTGGGAAGCCCTCGTGGGCGAGAAACTGACCATTCCTCTGACCGTGACGGTAAGAGAGGAGATGTCCTCGGCATCTGTAAAGGTGAAGCAATTTGGGGACGTATTTAAGGGCCTGCCGGAATTTGATATCCCGATGAAGGATGGGGTGTTTGAGGCTGTCCTGGATTTCGGAGTGATGAAAACGCCGCCTGGCGAATACACGCTGAGTATGTTTGGCGATGTGACGTTTAAGCACCGGCACAATCCGGATTCCGTGGGAGTCGTCGAAGAAGAGCTCAAAAAGGCAGACCTTGAACTAGTCGCTTTGACCGCCGCTTCGACCAAACTCACAGAGGACGCCAAGACGGCGACTGCAGAGGCGAAAGTGGAAGCGGATCGCGCAGCAAAAGGAGCCGCCGAAAAAATGAAGGCTGCAGAGGTTCTCAAAGCGGAGATTACCAAACGGGTAAAGACTGCGACCAATGCTGCCGCACCGACTATTACGGTGGAATTATTGGTGGTGGAGCCTGTTCGGATTGTAGTCAAGGCCCCGGCGCCTAAAGCAGTCGAAGCGAAAGCCGAAACCCCCAAGTCTGCAGACCTTGATTTCTTTCGGGATATTTACCCAATAGTAAAAGCAAACTGCATCTCCTGTCATAATAAAACCACAACCAAGGCGGCTTTGAATATGGAGACGCCGGAGTTGATAAAAAAAGGGGGCGATTCGGGCCCCGCATTGGTCGCAGGAAAAGGAGAAGAAAGTCTTATCGTGCGAGCGGCCTCGCACCTAGATGACTATATAATGCCGCCAAAGAACAATAAAGGTGGAGCGGTGGACCTTACTCCAAGTGAGATTGCCTTGGTAAAAAATTGGATTAACCAAGGGGCGAAACATTCCGTGCAACCGGCGAGGGAAGTGGCGTGGGAGCCGTTCCCCACGAATGTAAATCCCATCTATACCGTGGCCATGACACCGGATGGCCGGTTTGGTGCCTGTGGGCGTGCCAATCAGATTTTTTTATACGATCTGGCTACACGGAATTTTGATATGCGATTGGCGGATCAGTCGGGAAAAATGGCGCACCGCGGGTTGGTGCAGTCCCTGGCGTTTAATTCTGACGGAACCCGACTGGCCAGCAGCAGCTTTCGCGAAGTGAAAATCTGGAGGCAAGAGAAGAAGCCGCCGGTTCTGCTAAAGGGAGATGCGGCGCTGGATGCATTGATTTCCACGGTGAGCCCTGACGGGAAGTTGCTTCTCAGTGCCGATAAAGCCGGCGCACTCCACGTTCTGGACGCCCACAACGGGAAGATCCTTAAAAGTATTCCTTCCGTAAATACAAGTGGCGTAAAGCTGCTGAGTTTCTCCCCAGATGCAACCCTTGTCGCGGTCTGCGGCGCGGATGCAACGCTTAGCTTATGGGGGCTTAAAGACGGTAATCGGATAGCTGCGCAGTCCGGAGTGGCAGGGGTAAATGCATTAACTTGGACCCAAGACGGCAAATCGCTCGTCTCCGCGGGGGATGATCAAATCGTACGGCTTTGGACGGTTCCCGTTGGCGGTCTGGCTGAGTTTGTGGCGCCCAAAGAGCTCAAAGGTGGAACGAGCAAGTTGACGGCCCTAGTCGGCACTGCGGATTCGACTGGGTTGCTGGTTGCCAGTGAAGACAACAAGGTTCGTTTATGGAATCTCGCTGAGGGAAAAGTACAGCGTGAGTTCAGTGTTGCGGGGGTCGTGGCATTGGCTGCCGCCCCAGATGGGTCGCAATTTGCAGCAGGTTGTGGGGATGGCGGAGTCCGGGTTTTGAAGGTTGCCGAAGGAAAGGTAATCGCGGAACTACGGGACGATCTCGCGTTTGCATCCCGGATGGGGGCATTAGCTTGGGCCGAGGCGACTCAAGGGCTTGAGTACAAATTCTTCCTCGGGTTGCAACAGCAGCTTGAAGGGGAAAATAAGGCCATGGATGTCTTGCTTAAGAAAGCCATGGAGACAATCGAGAAAGCCAAGACTGTATTGCCTGTAAAGCAAAACGCGGTGAAGCCTGCTATAGAGGCAACGCTGGCTGCCAAGAAAGCACTTCAAACGGTGTCTGATTTGATCGCCGCGGCGCCGGAGGCAAAAGCTGATGATAAATTGAAAGCAGAAGCGAAAGCGGCGCAGGATAAACTGATGGCGGCCACGATGGCCGAAAGTACGGCGGTCGCGTCATTGAGTGCGTCGGAGCAGAACGTGAAGGATGCAGAAGCAGACGTGGCGCACATTAATCAGACGGTCGCCGCTAATAAGGGTAAAATTGTAGCAGCGTTAGCCTCGAGTACTTCAGCTAAGCAGGCTTCGGATAAAGCGAATGCCGACATCATAGCGGCTAAAGAAGCGCATAAGGCGTTGACGGTTCGTCCTCTTTCAATGGCGTTTTCCGCGAATTCGCAAACCGTTGCCGTGTTGTTTAATGATGGGATTGAGCGCATCTGGGCAATTGCATCAGGGCACCCTATCGAGCAGGTGTCGGTTGCCGGAGCCATAAAAGCCGGAGCCATAGTGGGCTGTAGCGATGGTCGTTTTGTAGCCTGCAGCGCGAATGCAACCATCGCGATTACTGGCTTGGCATCTGAGTGGAGTTTGGAGCGAGTGATTGGGGCGAGCAAGGGGGCGTCGCCGTTTGCCGATCGCGTCAATGTCGTGCGGTTTAGTCCGGATGGTAAAACGCTGGCCGTAGGAGGAGGGGAGCCGTCGCGGTCCGGGGATATTAGTCTCTGGGACGTTGCGAGCGGCAAGCTTCTGAAGACCTGGGCGGAGTGTCATTCCGACTCTGTACTCGCGTTAGATTTTTCTCCGGATGGAAAACGGCTCGCCTCTGGAGGTGCGGATAAACTCGCACGGGTTTTCGAGGTGGCCACCGGCAAGCTGACTAATACACTTGAGGGGCATACACACTACGTGATGGGCGTCGCATTTCGCTCAGATGGCCGGGTCTTGGCCAGTGCCGGCGCTGATGGCATCGTTCTTGTTTGGGATATGCAATCGGGGGAGCGAAAAAAGAAAATAGAGGGTTGGGGAAAAAAGGAGGTGACGTCTTTGCAGTATATTGGGGCGAGTTCTGAGTTAGTGACCTCTGCTGGGGATAATCTAATCCGTGTGATAAAAGATGATGGCACGGAGGTTCGGGCGATCAAGGGGCTTCCTAATTTCATGCATGCAGCGGCCAGTGATGTTGCAGGGAGTGTGATTGTGGGTGGGGGAGAAGATGCCTTTTTTCGTGTTTTGGATGGTTCAACGGGCAAAGAGTTGGCGCAGTTTGGAGCTAAATAAGGCTTTGATTGAATTATTCGCAATCAACTGTTTAATATATAATTTAAAGGTGGCATAACTTATGAAATCATCCTTCCCTGAACATTCTTCTCCTCTTAATTGCGCGGGGCCCCTAAATCGCCGTGCTTTTATGCGTGTTGGGCTTGCTGGCTTTGGAATGTTAAGCTGGCCCGGTTTACTTCGTTTACGTGCTGAAAATGCGATCAAGCCGGCCCAAGAGAAAACGGCAATTATTCTAGTGTGGTTGCCTGGCGGTCTCTCTCATTTGGATTCGTATGATCCAAAACCGGATAGCGGCATCGAATATCGAGGGCCGTTTAAGACAATTGGAACGAAGGTTCCAGGGACGCGGATTACCGAGCTGTTCCCTAAGCACGCCGCGATAGCAGATAAGTTTACGATCTTGCGTTCGATGTGCCACACTGCGCCTGGGCATCCGGCCGGTTCTATGCAGATGTGGTCAGGGGATTCCGATGTAGGGGATAAGCCTACGCCTAAATTTCCAGACTGGATGACCGTTGCCAACTTTATGCGCTCGCAAGGTCCGAAACGGGCGAATCCGCTACCGCATAGTATCTCTGTATTAGGATCTGAGTATCGAGGGCCTGCTTATGTGGGTTCTACGTATTCGCCGTTTTTAATTTCAAATGATCCGAATCGGCCGGACTTTGAAGTGCCCAATATAGGTCTTGCCAATCCCAGCGATGCTAAACGTTTGAGCGATCGGGTGGCCTTGCGCAAGGGGTTGGATACACTGGAACGTGCCTTTGATAAAGAAGGGGAATTGGGAGCAGTGGATGAGTTTGAGGCTCAAGCGATGGGTCTTTTAACTAGTCCGAGTGCGCGTGATGCTTTCGATCTAGGAAAAGAAGACGCCCGGATTCGCGATCGCTACGGTCGGAATCGTTGGGGCCAACAGCTCTTATTGGCGCGGCGTCTGGTGGAGTCCGGGGTGGATATCGTCAC
The DNA here is from genome assembly GCA_943329925.2 of Opitutus sp. GAS368. Lineage (GTDB taxonomy): Bacteria > Verrucomicrobiota > Verrucomicrobiia > Chthoniobacterales > Chthoniobacteraceae > Chth-196. The sequence goes on along the minus strand of CALQFT020000160.1, from coordinate 3,494 downwards.
AAGTGACCTCACTGGAGATTTATGCGGGGGGAATGCCTATAACTGGGATGATCATGCGGTGAATTCGCATATTTTCGATGCGTATCGATTTAGGGCGAATGCTTATGATCAGGCCGTCACGGCATTAATTGAGGATATATATGCCCGTGGCTTGGATAAACGAGTACTGGTGGTTGTGACTGGTGAGTTTGGGCACACACCCAAGATCAGCTTTAATAAAAGCTTGGGGATTGGAGCCGGGTCCAGCGGTGCGGTGGGAACAATGCAACCCGGGCGGGATCATTGGCCGCGCGCTTTCTCTAACCTCTGGGCGGGTGGTGGAATTCAGACCGGGGGCGTGATAGGTGCAAGTGACAGGCGCGGGGAAGATGTCATAGAGCGTCCTTGTAGCCCCGGAGATTTCTTATCAACAATATATCACCACCTTGGAATTGATCCAAAGATGCACATCTTGGATTTTAATGGACGACCAACGGCACTTGTTAATGAAGGGAAGGCGATACCAGAATTGATAGGCCGCTCTGCATGAAAATGATAAAAAATCGCTTTTCGCTCCAAATCTGAGGCGCGCGTGCGTCAGCATTGCGGGGCTCGCAAAAAGTCTCTAGGAGCCTTTGCACTCAATGAACTTATGAAGCGTGCACTTTGCCCTCAAGCTTTTGTGTAATCCACATCTTAATGAGAGATTGACGACTTACGCCCACACGTGTTGCTTCTAGGTCTAACGACTTGATAACCCAGATCGGAAAATCAATATTTACACGCTTTTGCTCTAAACCTGGGCGTTTGATTGATGCGGGAACAATATAAGAAGTAATGTCTCCTCCTTCATCGAAATGTTGATCGAATTGGCTAGAATTGGAAATAGATGGATTCTTCATTTTCTCTGGCCCTCCTCACTGAGATGATTCTAATGTTCTCATTTCTGATCGTATAAATGGCGCACCAAATTCTTTCTCGATATGCGGCTATAATGCCGCTGCGCTTCTCGTCTTGAAATGGTGTATCGAATGTGATTCGCCTTTCGTCAAGCCACAGGGAATGAGCGGTTTCGAAATCGATGCCATGTTTTTCTAGGTTGACCTGGCTCTTCTCTGGGGCGAACTCAAATTCCACTACACCACCATAAATATACCGTGGAAGGAGTCAAGTTGGGAGCTTCCGGCCTTCCGATTTCACGAGAGACGTTACTTTAAAGAAGTCAAAGCCACAGAACTCAGTGACACTTGGAATGCGGCAGGTGCGTAAGCAGCAGCCATGAAGCATGTAGGTGTTCTCTGCTCGCAAAAAATCGACACTGGATTCTGGCGCCCAGTATTCACGGTAATATCGGGTGAAAATTGAGGATTGCGCGCCGGCAGGGCGCTTTATTACTTGGCGGGCAGGGCGGACTGACGGGCAACGTCCACTTTAGCTTTCACGTCCACTGCTTGTTCTCCCAGAAGTCCGGCCGCTTTTTCTGAGAGGTTTTTGGCGATGAGGCCGCTCGGGTCGCACCCCGTGGAGATGGCGGCGATCTGACCGCCTTTTCCGATCAAAAAATTGCTGGGCATCGCTTTTGTTTTCCACACCTCCCAGCTCACCCCCTTGGAATCGACGGCATAAAGCATGTCGATTTTCTTTTCCTTCGCATAGGTCTCAACTTTGGCGTCCGCTTCCTTGAAAACAGCAAGGCTCACGAGTCCCTGCATTTTGTAGGCTTCGTTGAGGGCTTGAAAGTAAGGAAGTTCCTTGTCGCACCCTAGGCATCCGCAGGTGAGACGCACCAACACGGGGCCTTTGGCGCTCAACTCAGCCAGGTTAATTTCCTTTCCTGAGGTGTCCTTTATTCGGAAATTGGGAGCGGTCTCGCCGACCTTGAACGGCTCGATGGCGGGCTTGGCGTCGGCTTTCTCGGCGGGTTTGTTGTCTGCGAGGAGAACAATGGGGGAGAGGAAGGCGAGGGCTGGAGCAAGTAACTTTTTCATGGGGGAGGGGTTTTGTGCCGCCATTCTGAGGTGGCCCCCGTTATTCTGCCACAAGAGCCAAAACTTAAGCTATGGTAGCTGGGTTATTTTGTTCATGTAAGCGGAGTTCTCAGTTCAGAGCAAATGGATAGTACCGTGGATTTTTGCTGATGAAACGAAAGGGATCAAGGGCCTTAGAGCGTAGCTGAAAGGGAAGTGCAGGCGGCAAAAACTGGCCCGCTGCCCGGGGCACTGGCTTGTGTCCGCTTGAACACCGTAGCGGAGGGATTATGCCAACATCTGGTGGACCACATTGCCGGCGACGTCTGTGAGTCTGTAGTCGCGGCCGCCGTGTCTGTAGGTGAGTTTTTCATGATCCAAACCCATCATATGGAGGATTGTGGCATGGAAATCATGAATGTGCACTTCATCCTTGGCCACCTTGCATCCGTAGTCATCGGTTTGCCCGAAACAGAAGCCCGCCTTGACGCCTCCGCCGGCCATCCAGGAAGAGAAGGCTTCCGCATGATGTTCGCGGCCCTTTGCGTCCTTTTTGGAATTAAAAGGAGTACGGCCGAACTCGGTGGTCCAAACCACGAGGGTATCCTCCAGCATTCCGCGGGATTTGAGGTCGCCCAGCAGACCGGCGATCGCCTTATCAACGTTACGCGCCAGAGGGCCATGGGCGGCCATGTCCCCGTGCGAGTCCCAGTTGCCCGAGGCTCCCGTATCGATGAGCTCGATGAACCGCACGCCCCGTTCCGCTAACCTTCGAGCAGCGAGACACTGCCAAGCGAACCCCTTGGTGGCGCCACGGGGCAGGCCATAGAGGGCCAAAGTGGCGTCTGTTTCCTGGGTGAAATCGAGCGCTTCAGGCGCTTCCATTTGCATGCCGAAGGCCGTTTCCATCGAGCGGATTCGTGCTGTTAAATTGGGGTCTGCGGCCCGCTTTGCAAGGTGGGCGCCATTAAGCTTCTGGGTAAACCCGAGCTCCAGCTCCTGCAGCGTGCTGAGAGGCTGCACGCGTTTGATGTTTGCGATCGGCTCGGCGCCGGGGGAGACCAAGGTGCCTTGGTGGGTGCCGGGTAAGAAGTCTGATGCCCAGACCTGGGTGCCTGTGTAAGGCAGGCTGGGGGCGATCACCACAAAGGAGGGCAGGTTTCGATTTTCAGAGCCCAGGCCGTAGCTGATCCAAGAGCCGATGCTGGGCCTGGCAAAGGTGACAGAGCCGGAATGCATGCCAAGAGTGGCCTGAAAATGGTCGGCGTTATCGTTGCGCATGGAGTTGATCACACAGAGGTCATCGGCGCAGGAGGCGATGTTTGGAAACAACTCGCTGATCCACAAACCGGACTTTCCTCGCTGTTTAAACTCCCAGTCAGGGCGTTTGAAAAACTTCTCTGCCACCCGGTTATTAAGTGCAAAAGCCTCCAGCATGATCTCTGGGACTTTGTAGGTTTCGCCATGGTCTGCGATGAGCTTGGGTTTGTAGTCGAAGGAGTCGGTGTGCGAGACCCCTCCGCTCATGTTCAGGAAGATGACCCGCTT
>CALQFT020000159.1 GCA_943329925.2 Opitutus sp. GAS368 | reverse complement strand
ATCCCAAAACAAGATGTCCAGCGGATCCTAGAAAGAATCAATTTACTCAGAGATGACCCCCATCCTGCTGGAAGCGTCAAACTGTCAGGCAAAGAATATTACAGAGTCCGCCAAGGAAATTACCGGATAATCTACGAGATTCAGGACAGCCAACTCGTCGTCATCGTGATTAAAGTTGGGCACCGAAGAGAGGTTTACAGATAAAATAGGATCCCAGAAACTCATACAGAGAGAAGAACTCACCATACTTCATCCTGTTTGTTATTAGTCATTTGACTACCGGTTTTCACGGGCCATCTCGCATTCCCCGCAGTTGGCTAACAAGTCACTGGAGCTCGACACCCTACATGCGTCATGCCGGTTGCTCGGCGCAGCGCCAGCACCCAGCCCGCCGCATTCCGGGCGCGGCTCAGTTCTGGCGTTAGGCATCTCCAGAATCGCGCGCAGAGTGAAGTGAATCGTTTCAAAACTTAGAATTGGTCATGTCCAAAGAAGCACAGGCAGAAATAAAGCCAAAGATACTCCGCAAAAGCTACCGATTTGCACTTATAGGACTGATTATTGGATTCACAGGGATAAGCCTTGCCTCATACAAGCTGTCAATTGAATCAAAGGAGCCAAAGCCTTCAGTCACACATAAACTATCCCTTGGATTTTCAAACATCTTCAAAAAGACATTAGATATTTCAATCCAGAAAAAAGAACTCCAACCAAAACCAATTGAAGAAAAATGGCTCTCTTCAAATAATATCGGGATCTGTGCGACAATTTGCGGTCTATGCTCCCTCCTTTTCGGATGTATCGCATGGATCCGTGGTGAGCATCGCCGTTTTACATACACAACTTTAGTTCTCGGATTCGCGGCGCTCGCATGGCAACAGCTACTAGGAGCACTCGCAGTCGCAATTGTTGTTCTTTGGATTCTGGGCATCGCATAATTCAGAAGGCTGCAATTAGTTAGCTCTGAATCAACGCATTCCACCAAATCCATTTTCATTTCCCTTTTCCAGAAAGCTTAGATGCTCCCCGCGCCAAGATGCCTAACAAGTCACTGGAGCAGAACGCCCTACATGCGTCATGCGGACTGCTCGCTTCGCAGCAGCCCGCCCGCCGCATTCCGGGCGTCGCTCAGTTCTGGCGTTAGACTTCTCCTGAAAAGCGCCCCTCGACAAACGGTCGTACTTCTGGTATTACTTCGGAATGAACGTCGCTAAAGTAGCCATTTCGCTCGATCAGCGCCTGCTCCAAAAACTCGATTCTCTAGTTGCTGGACGCATCTTTCGATCCAGAAGCGAAGCCATTCAAACTGCAGTAAAAGAGAAGATTATACGTCTTGAGCACACTCGTCTCGCTCAAGAATGCGCCAAACTTGATCCCATCCAAGAGCAACAATTGGCTGACGAAGGCCTCTCAAACGAAATCTCCGAATGGCCAGAATACTAAGAGGAGATATCGTCTGGGCGGAACTGGATCCAACTCAAGGCCACGAACAATCAGGAAGACGCCCAGTTCTGATTCTCAGTCATGATGTTTTCAATGAACGCTCAGGAACCGTCATTGCTATCGTGCTCACGAGCCAAGAACCGAAAGCAGGCTTCCCGCTTACTTTAGAGCTTAACTCACCATCCCTGCCGAAACGGTCATGGGCCAAGATTAGTCAGATCCGCACTCTTTCAGTATTACGTTTAAGCGCCAAGATTGGTCGAGTATCGCCAGAAGAGCTAAATCAAATAATCGAAGGGCTAAATGAAATAATAGAAGCATAAAAAGCTGACTTGTACCGAAATTCCTATTGCATCCCACGCCTAGAAGTCTAACAAGTCGCTTGAGCAGAACGCCCTACATGCGTCATGCTAGCCGCTCGCTTCGCAGCAGCTAGCCCGCCGCATTCCGGGCGTCGCTCAGTTCTGTCGTTAGCCTTTAGTTCCCAGACCTTGCAAAGAAGCGCCTCCGTCCAATTAAAAGAATCGAGATTCCACAGCAATCCTTTCATCAATGCGGAAATAGAAGGAGGACTTCCATTTAGGAGCGAATTCAGATTCGCAAGCCGAGCCCCTCCGATGCGGAGCAGTAGCGAGGGCGCTGTAAATGATGGCGATGTGACGCAGTTGCTTGAAGCGGTGGAAAGCCGCAGGGTGCTTGCTCAAGCGCTTCGTGCGCGGAGCCTCGCGGTCGGTAGCCGCAACTGTCCTTATGAAAGAGCGTCTCCAAGTTTGGTCATGTGCCAGACATGCTCCTCAAAACGTTTGTTCCACAGTTCGGCATCCTCAGGGCCGTAGTTGTAAAACCCATTGCCACTATTTGTTCCATGGGCGCCAGCCTGGACAAGAGCTGCAATGGGTTGGGGCAGTGAGGCTGTGTTGTTGAGTGTCGGAAACACACGCTCCATGACACTCGCGTAAAGCTGTGGTCCTCCGGAAATGTCGATCCAGCGGAAAGGGCCGCAGAAGGAGGCCCATAGGCCGATGGAATTGCGCACCGCCCGGTCAATTGTCTCACAATCAGCGACACCGCTTTCAAGGAGGTTGAGGGCTTCCCTGTACATGGAGTAAGCGAGTCGGTTGACGATAAAGGCCGGAATGTCTTTCTGACAGAGACAAGGGTCTTTGCCGATTCGAAGTGAGAGAGCGTTGGTCGCTTGAAAGCAGGCGTCGCTTGTGGACTCTCCTCGTATTAATTCAATGAAGCGGGTGTTGTGAGCCGGGCCAGCCCAGTGCATGCCCAAAAAACGACTGGGATGGGTCATGAACCCCTGCATTTGGGTAATGGGAATCGAGGAGGTGTTGCTGCAAATAATTGTGCTGGTCCGGACAACTCCTTCAATTTGTTGGATCACCGCCTCCTTGATTTTTAAGTCTTCAGAAACACATTCGATCACGAAGTCGCAGTCCTTGATTGCTTCGAAGTTTTGACTCTCCGTGTAGCAAGATTCCCAGCGTTGCAGGGTTTCCTGTGAGCATGCCCCGTGGGAGTGGAGATCGGCGATCATGGCGCCTATCGCACTTCTAGCGCTGGCGAGCTGGTCGGCGTTCTTGTCCACGGCAACCACCTGGATGTCGGCTCCAAGTAGACAAGCGCAGATTCCGCGCCCAAGCAGTCCTGTTCCAATTACAGCGACAGAGACAGGCAGGGAAATAGGAGTCATAAAAGTATAATTGGCAGGTAAATCCAACGGCGAATGAAATGTTCACCTTGGGGATGCTGTTTTGAAGAAAAGCTAGGACTCAGCGCGAAGGGCTCTTCAAAAGGTCGGCTGCTGGGATGCGCCAGAAAAGGTCGCTGCGGTGTTTTTTGCGGTCTTCTCCTCCGATGCAGTAAACAAAGCCATCACACAAAACCAAGGAAGTGCCCGCCTGAATGGGCAGGGGAGGGGCTTGATGGAAGGTGCGCGACTCGACGTTGAATATAAATGCCTCTGCGGTGAAGCCCTCTGGCTCATTTTTGTAACCTCCTGCCACATAAATATGCTTGGCATCTAGTGTGACCGCAGTGGCCCCTCGAACGTGGAATGGATGGGGGGTGGTTTTTTCCCAACGATCGGTTTTTGGCGAATAGACGCAGGTCTCCGCGAGGTTGGAGACGGTCGAATCAGCGGCACTCCAAATAGCGCCGCCAAAGACATAAATTTTGCCTGCGCACGTCACGGCCGTGCCGATCGCAAACCCAGGAATTGGAAGGCTGGCTATTTTTCTGCTTTTCCCAGAAACGAGGTCGATGGCCACGCAGGCGTTGGAGATTGTTTCAAGCTTGGCGGCGTCCGCTGCTCCACCGATGCAGAAGAGCTCGTTTCCGATGATCTCCGCTGAGGCATAAACAAGGTTGGCTTCGATGGGCGCTACCGGTTTTGCTTGGAGTACGGAGAGGGCGCTTTGCGGGGGCGCAATTTTTTGGAGGGATGTATGCGTTTTGGTTCCGTCGCTGCCGCCTGCGAAGTAAAGTTCACCGTTGGAATTACCTTGAACGGCATAAGCGACTCGAAAAGGGAGACGTCCAGCCTCTCTCCATGTTTTAGTTTTCGGGTGATAAGCCCAGATGTGATCGATCCAGTTTTTGGTGTCTGAGGGCCAGTTGGTGCCGCCGGCAACAATGATTTCCTCGCCTAGTAAGCTACAGATAGCGCCTCCATCTGGTTGCGGAAGGGACGGGAGGGCTTCCCAGGCTGCGCTGCATGCGGCTATGGGAATCATGGCTATAAGTCCCAAGACGGCGGGTGAGGGGATAGAAGCGGGCTGCGAGGAAAGGGAGCGTGGATCGTTCATTTGGTTGTGTCCAATGGGGTTTGTGAAGGCGCCAAAAGAGGCCGACTTTGGTCGGGGTTCGTTAGTGGAGGGACTTGAGCAAGGGGCGGTAGCCCAGTTGGTTTAGCAGTGCGATTGCAGCGAGGTCGCTTGGATCCCGAGCGGCATCAGCCTGCGCGCTAAGGGCGTTATAGATGCCTTCCACTGCGGCGTCGGTTGCCTCCGCGGATGCTTCAGCTTTGTTTTGAGAAGTTGCGTAGCCCGCGTTTTGGAGTGCCTCAATCGCGGTGAGGTAATGCAGGGCGAATTCCATGCGCTTTGCGTGATAAAGAATGAAGGGTCGCGCCCCGTTGCGCGTCCGAGTGTTGCCACGGTACATTTCGCTGACGGCGTCCGCGTAGTGGTTCTTGACCTTGGTGATCCATTCTGGGGGCGCCGATTTTGAGGCAAGGTGGCGGAGCCACATTTTGTCCAAAGGAATGCCAAGGGCCGGGTCGTTTTGACTGATGAGTTGGGCGGCGTGGGCGACGTGTTCAAAACCCAACCACAGACGCTCGCTCACCCCGTCGCCGCAAATGGGCGTGACCAACTGCTCGAAGGCTTGCTTGGTTGTCAGCGCAGGATCATAGGCGGCACGACTCAGGAAGTGTGCGGCGGCGTTGAGATCGCCAGGCATCACCGCAGTGGCTGTGAATCCCTCGGAATGAGCTGCTTGAATGGTCTTAAAGTCGGCTTCCAGCCTGGAGGCGGAAAACTCCGGGAGTACCGAGGTGGTCGGAGAACCCAGGGGAATCCGGAGCGTGTTGGGAGGGGGGGCGCTGACGACGATGAGGCCGCTATCCGTGGCGGCGTTGGCGACGGATTCCCTATAACCGGAGGCTACAGGAGAGGAGAAAAAGCGTGCGCCTTTAAATGCGGAACGGCCCGCAGTATCACCGTCCACGGGGATGGGGGAGAAGGTGGCGGGAGTGGAAGGCAGTACAAGGTGGGTGAACTTCAGTTTGACGAGTTGGGCAAAGAGCAGTTTTTGTTGTTCAATTGGCCAGGATGATTGTCCGTGAGGTTGGTCGGAAAAACCGCTCCATGCGCGCACCCGGATGGTGGGTTCATAGAGGGTGTTGAAGTTGGTAAACTTCAGCGCAGGTTTCTCAATGGGGCCGGCATCTCCACGCAGGAGATGGCGAAGGCCGAAATGGTAGGAGAGTTCACTGGCGGCCCACAGGGTAGCCACCGGAGTTGTGCCACCGACGATGAGGCCCTTTTGTGTGCTTTTAAGAATATGGCCCTGATCGGAAAGTGTCGGCCACTCAGAAGCCGCAATGGCAGGGTTGGTGTGCGGACTGCCAAGGAGAATGGAAAAGGAACTATCCGCAGGCGCGCGCTCGTTCACGGAGACTTCTAGCGCAAAGAGCAGTTTGAGTTCTGTAGCGAGCGATTGAGCTGCGATTTTTTCCAGAGGGGGCGCCTTCTCGCTCAGAACGATGGTGATTTTGTCTGCGCCCGGTGAGGGCAGCGCGAGGGATGTCAGGCAGAGGGCCAGGAAGAGAAAAGCCTTCATGGGGCGGGTGTTGGTTTGGGGGATTGAGCGGAAATGCAGATGATGTTTTCACGAGAGCGCACAAAGAGGCGGCTGTCAGCGATGGCAGGTGTGCCGATGATTTCCTCCCCAAGATCGTTGCGGAAAAGCACGTTTAGTTGGGGGCCGTCTTGGAGCACGAGGACAAAGCCGTTGCGGCCGGTGATGAAGACTTTGCCATCCGCTGCAATGGGCGAGGCGTAGTAATCGCCCAGATTACCGAGGCGTGTGCGCTCCCAGAGGACCGTGCCGTCCCGGGCGTCGTAGCAACTGGCCAAGCCACCGCTTTTAACGATGTAGAGCCGTTCGTTGTAGAGCAGCGGAGAGGAGAGGTTGGAGGGCGTTTTGTGGTCGAGATTCCAGAGAAGATGGGTCTTTGTGACGTCTCCGCTTCCGCCGCCCCGAACCGCCTGAATGATGTTTCCGCCGGCAGCCATGTTGCCTGAGCTTTGGAAGGCGGTGTCGAGTTCCTCCGGGCCCAGAATGCCGTCTTTGTTTTTGTCGGAGGCGTCGAAGCGCTCGTGAAATTCTTTTGGCACCTCGGCCCGTGAGAGCACCCCGTCTTGGTTGGTATCAAGCCATTGGAGGAGAGCGTGTTTGAGTGTGCGTGAGGAGTCTCCGTAACTTTGTGCCGCAAGATAAATAACCCCGTTGCGCACCACCGGTGAGGTCATCATGGTCCGCAGAAGTGTGTTGCAGGTCCAGCGCTCCTTTCCTGTGTCGAGATCATAGCCCTTAAGTTTGCCACTTCCGGCGAGCACAAGGTCAGTGCGCCCCTCCGCTTCGCAAATGACGGGGACGGCGTAACCAGCCAGCATTTCTTCCCGGCGAGTTTTCCAGCGTTGTTTGCCCGTTTTGGAGTCGAGTGCGACAACGAAAGGGGAGAGGTCGTCGTCTTGGCAGAAAATGACGGAATTCTTGTAAACGATAGGTGAAGCGGCTGCGCCCCAATCCATTAAATAAGCTGGCTTGGGCATTGCGTAGCGCCAGAGCTCAGCGCCACTTGAGGAGTCGAAGGCCACCAAGCCGATGGTGCTTAAATAGAGGTAGACGCGTTCGGAGTCCGCGGCTGGGGTGGAAGAAGCGTGGCTGTTGGGGGGCGTAATTCGTGGCAGTTGACCTGTGTCCACCTCGGAGCGCCAAAGCTGGCGGCCGGAAGCTGCATCAAAGCAAAAGAGAGCGCAGGCCTGCTCTCCAACCATGGCCGAGGTGAAAAGTCGGCCATTGACCACAACCGGCGAGCCGATGCCGTCGCCGACATGCGCCTTCCACGCCACTTGTGCAGAAGATGAAAATTCGAGTGGGATGCCTTTGCTCTGGGAGACGCCAGAGCCGTTGCTACCGCGAAATTGTGGCCAGTCTTCTGCCTGAGCGGAAAGGACTACGGCAAAGAACACCAGAGAAAGGGGGGGGAGCTTCACTCTGCGAGGCTAGTGAGAGATACGGCGGCGTCAACGCCTGTTCCTTAAACGAAGACTGGGAGAGGCTGGGAAATTAAAAAATGATGGTAACAAGAGAAGACCAGATTAGGATCTCGAACCAAGGGCCTGACAAAAATCGTCTTGGTGAATCCGTTCATGTTTTCCGTCTTGGCCAAGAGGATGATCCTACCGTTTGCTTTTTGCCTTATTTCCAGAAGCTCGCGCGACAGTCGAGGGGCACGCTTGAGAGGTTGCATCAAGAGGGGCCTTCGGTAGGCTAGGCATTAGAACGATTATGGCTCTGATCAACTGCCCCGAATGCGACAAGCAGGTTTCCACCGCAGCTCATGCCTGTCCAAGTTGTGGATTCCCAGTGGCCGAAAAGCTCAAGGCTCAATCCAGCTCAACAACTCTAGGCGCGGCGAACCATCCCTCCGAGTTGCTCCTAGAAGTTCGTCCGTCGTGGTGGAACTATTTTTGGCACCTGTTTTTCTTCTGGTTGATTGTGCCTGTGATAGTGGCTTGGTGGAAGCGCGCTGCCACGGTCCTTCGCGTCTATCCCAACCGGGTGACCTTGGAGCGGGGATTGTTCTCAAAGTGTTATCAGGACTTTCTGCCGCGGGACATCCGGTCCATTGACGTCGATCAAAGCTTTATTGCCAGGATGAGTGGTATAGGCGATATCACGATATCGACGGCGGCGGCAGTCGAAGGAGCCGAGAGAATTGAGGGGGTTCCGGATCCGAGAGGTATTCGCGAGTTGATTCTGGCTCAACGCGGCAACCATTAACGCAGTACCTCAGTCCTGCGAAAGAGGCGAGGCGAGGGTTGGCTGGCAAGTGCTGGTTTTGGGACAAAAGGAAATCCGGCGCATTTGGTTTTGCCACCCAAGGATCGGGAAAACTGCACACTATTTCTGGGCAGATGCGTAGCGGCGATTTCGCTCCCGAGCGAAACTCTGGCAGATGAACGAACTCGGGTTCGCTGAGATAGAAAAAGGGATATGGCGCAATGTAATGCGCGTTCTTCTAGCTCT
>CALQFT020000158.1 GCA_943329925.2 Opitutus sp. GAS368 | reverse complement strand
CCTTCAACCGCAATTGAACTCGCAGAACTTGAGGTCAACGATATTTTAGAACGGATTCCCGAACTACTGCCTTATGATGATGCAACACTCGATAATTTAAGTAGACAAACACCGACCGCATCACCCAGCATCAGCGCTACCACATGGGCGTGATCAATCTGGCTATCGGTGAACTGCAGTGAGCGTCTCTCTTTTTGTTTGAGCACATGAATTACTCCACCATCGTAGCCACGCTTGTTGCGTGGCTGTTCGTTGGGCAGGCCGCGTTGGCGGAGCCATTGGCGATCACCAATTCGCTCGGTATGAAACTCGTGCGTATCGCGCCGGGCAGTTTCGTCATGGGACAGGACGGGCCGGCGGCGGATTACGACGTGAAGGTGCACCCGGAGAAATTCGATGACGCGGATTGGGACGAGAAGCCCGCTCACAAGGTCGTGATCAGCAACGTGTTTCACATAGGCGCGACGGAGGTCACGCTTGGGCACTATCGGCGGTTCAAGCCCAACCATGCCGGCGGGAGCGGCGCGGCCGATGAAGCCGTGACGGGAGTGAGTTGGAATGACGCGGTGAATTTTTGCGGGTGGCTTTCGAAAAAGGAACAGCGCACGTATCGCCTGCCTACCGAGGCGGAATGGGAGTATGCCTGCCGCTCGGGCACAACGACGCTTTTTCACACCGGCAATGCTTTGCCGGTGGGCTTTCATAAATGGATCACCGAGTTGGGGTGGCGCCATCAATACTTTCCAGACGGAAAGATCCCCGTAGAGTTTCGCGCGGACACCAAGGCCAGGTTGCGCGTCGGTCAGACGCCCTCGAATGCGTGGATGCTCGTCGACATGCACGGCAACGTCTCCGAGTGGTGCGCTGACTGGTATGGGCCTTATGAAGCCGGCGAGCAAATCGACCCGCTCGCTCGCAGCGACGGCGACTTCCGCGTCATGCGCGGCGGCAGTCACTCGCAACAAACGCGCCTGCTGCGTTCTGCAAATCGCTCCGCCTGGCTGCCGCAAACGAGCAGCGGGAAAACCGGCTTCCGCGTCGTGCTCGGCGAATTGCCACGTGGGAAAATGCTCCCGCCCATGCCGCCCGCGCTCAATTCGCAGAACGTTTCGCAAGCAATTCCGAAAATAGCAATGCCGCCACAGGACGTGCCTTTCTTCGACGGCCCCAAGCCATTCGTGTTCATTCCGCCGAACTCCTTCGGCCCGATGTTCTCGTCGCACAATCACAGCCCTGCCATCACCGAATGCCCGAACGGTGATTTGCTCGCGGTGTGGTATTCGTGCGTGTCTGAGTGGGGCACGGAGTTGAATAACGTCGCGAGCCGCCTGCGCCGCGGGGCGGTCAAGTGGGAGCCGGCGTCGCCGTTCTGGGACGGCCCGGATACCAACGACCACGGGCCGAAGTTGTGGTGGGATGGCGAAACAACGATCTTCCACTTCGCACAAGGTCGGGAGGAGAACATTGTGCGCACTTCGACCGACAACGGTGCCACCTGGTCGAAGGCCAGTGCGCTGCAACCTGTGGGCGAATTCGGCAATCAATTGCTCCGGCTCAATGATGGCACGCTGGTGCTCGGTAATGATTCGCAGCAGTGCAGTCTTGTCTTCAGCCACGACCGTGGCCAGACGTGGGCGTTCAACGATGTGCAGCGTCGCGAGAGCGACTTCCGCCCCGGCGGCAGAGGCGTGCGCTATCCCGGCATTCACGCAGCAATGGTGCAGCTCGCCGATGACCGCATTATGGCTTTGAGTCGCTATGACAATGCGAAGGATCAGGAAAAATTTGATTTCAAGACGCCTGCCAGCTTCTCCAGCGATCTCGGGCGCACCTGGACCTACGAGGCCACTGAATTTCCTGCGATCAGCGGTAAGCAACGTCCGGCGCTGATCCGACTGAAAGAGGGTCCCCTCCTGTTGTGCAGCTTCACCGATCAATGGCGCGACTGGAAATCCCGGAAGGGCATGACCTTCAAATCCGCTACGGGGGAGTTCACCGGTTATGGCATGTTTGCCGCCGTCTCCTTCGACGAAGGAAAAACATGGCCCGTGCGCCGCCTGCTAACCCCCGGTGGCAAGGAACGCACCGTCAATGGCACTGACTTGCTGGAATTCACACTCAGCGGCACGCTGGCCGAGCCCCTCGGCTACATTGCGGCTATCCAGACTCGCGACGGCAACGTGCAGCTCATCACCAGCAACAATCACTACGCCTTTAATCTCGCCTGGCTAAAGCAACTCCCGCCCGCGCCATAATCATCACCGAATTTTCCATCGCACTGATGAAAACCCTACTCACCCTCTTCGCACTCTGCACGGGTGGCGCTGGAAAGCCAGAGGCGAGTTCGTGGCGATCACTTCGCTTTTGCACCCACATCATTCCTGCTTCGCCGAACCCGACGGTGCTCCGCTGCGGCCTCGCACCCATGATGGACGGCACGGTGATGACCGTGTATTCCAAGCCGAGAGAGAGGAGCGAAAGTCGGGCCAAAAGGAAAATCCTGCTATCAGCTCGTCGGCTTGCCCACAAATACCCCCCCCTTTATGAAAGACAGCCTTTCCCCTTTGCTCGCCATAGGCACTGACGCACTCGCGCAAGCTGCCCCGCCGCTCGTTTTCATCTCCGCAACGCTCCGGGTGAGAATGGGGCGATCCATGCCTTTCAGTTCGATTCAAAAAACGGCGTTTTAGAGCCGCTGCATCGGACCTCGGATATCCAGAACCCCTTCTTCCTCGTGATTTCGCCGGACAGACGATTTTAAGCGCGCCCCGCGACAATACCGCGCGCGCGAGCTGCGGAAACGGGGCTAAAAGGAAACTCCTGCTATGAGGCAAAAAGCCAGATGACTGGAGTGCAAATGGGAGCGGCGTTTGTAGCGGCACCTCTCTCGAAAGTGCCAGACCCCCTCAAGGCACCACCGTGCAGGTCGAGAAGGTGGAAGCCCATCTCTGTAACCTGGCGGAAAGAAGGGGGAATTGAGATCAGCAAGATTCCTTTTCCAACGATATGGTTCAGGTAGACGTCAGGATGTCTGAGACTGAAGGTTGCAGTCATTGGCGCCGAGCTCATGTCTTTGGAGCTGGTGCTGGCACCCGCGACGGCGGCTTAAAAAGGGGACAAAAAAAGTGCCAAAACGAGCATCAAAGCGCGAAAAAACGACTGTGTTTGCCACAATAAGACTTTCCCTTAAAGTCTGTACCCTGATCCCCTAAGCGTTTGTTTCAAAGGCTTTTTAACACTCCCGCGTCTAGGCTGAAGAAATCGTGCTGGGGGGCAAAAAGCAATTTCCTGCATATTTCGTAAAACCTGCCCCGCGGGGTGGACTCCCCGAAAACGGCTCGGTTCGCCTTTGTGCCAAGCGCAAAGATTGGGAACAGCGCTGAAGTGGAGCGTTTCGGTCCAATTTCTATGACGCGGACTCGCGTCATAGCTGAGTAGATCCGATTTCAGATAGTGGGGAGGAGAGTTCTGAATCTGGTGGTGGCTAGCCTGTTGAAGGGGGCGCTCTGAACAATGAGGGCAGAAGGTTCAGACCTTTCATACAAATTGGCAGGTTCAACCGTTTCCGAGACACAAGGCTACGCTTCTGGACTTAAAACCCAAGATCGCCGCAGGACATCCCCTCCCTCGGCTCGGATAAGCAAAGAGATTTAAGTTATAACTTCAATATTAAAACCAACCACTGCAATTTGTTATAAATACTAAAAACAAACAACTTCAAGCGCTGTACAAAAATGCAAAACTCAAACAACTGTCTCCAGGAGTCACAAAAGCCTACGCAGGCTAATTCTACTATTATTTACGACATTGGCGCAAACAATGGAGATGACATACCCTATTATTTAAATAAGGGAGATACAGTTATAGCAATAGAGGCAAACACCTCGCTATGCGCGCAAATCGCAAGAAGATTTCCTGATGAGATACAAAGCAAAAGATTAATAATCGAAAATGTTGTACTAACCACCTCGTCTCTTTTTCAAAATCAAAAAGAGAAAAATGTGACTTTTTGGCTTCATAAAATAGACCATGTTTTGAGCCAGTTCCCCAGGCCACCGGAACACATCATACACAATTACGAAAAAGTCAGCCTGCCTTCTTGCAGCATTATCGATTTGATAAAAAAATACGGCGACCCACATTACATCAAAATCGACGTCGAGCACTTTGACCAAGCGATTTTAAGGGATCTTTTCGAGAATGATATAATGCCTGAATTTATATCCGCGGAGTCCCACAGCATCGATATTTTCTCTCTACTTATCACGCTCGGAAAATATGAATTCTTCAAGCTTGTTGACGGACCAAGCGTCTCTAAAAAATATAAAAACCACAAAATTTTAACAAAAAACGGTAAAGAGAAGTTTTTCTCCTTCCCATTTCACTCCGCAGGCCCGTTTGGCGATGACATTGCCGGAGGCTGGTTTCATAAAGATATTTTCTTTAAGTGCCTTGCTTTATCAGGCTTGGGATGGAAGGACATACACGCAAGCAAACGGCTCCCAATGCCAGACTCAAAAATCGCAGGAAGCAGCGAAATTTTTCCAATAATAGCCCGCCACCTAGCAATCGCCATTTTAACAAAAGTAAAACACCTCATAAAGCTCGCTGCAGCCAAAATCATAAAACCCTTCGCAAGCCACAAAAGCCAATGACAGACCCTTCGATTTGCAGGAATCGAAAATCAGAAAAATGCAAAATCAAAACCATCCCCTCGCCATAACCTCACGATAGATGGCCTTGGGCGGACTGATGCTTTAACCTCCCCCCAGGTCCTTGCACCCACACATCGAAAAACATTTCACCGCAGGCGATATCGTGCGCGACATCGTCATCGGAATGTCAGATGGATTGACTGTCCCCTTCGCGCTCGCGGCCGGACTGAGCGGCGCCCTGAGCCAAACGCACGTCATCGTGACGGCAGGCCTTGCGGAAGTCACCGCTGGGGCCATCGCAATGGGTTTGGGAGGCTACCTCGCCGCAAGGGGGGACGCGGAGCATTACGCAAATGAAAAAACACGGGAGGAGCACGAGATTGTCACCGTCCCGGAGGTGGAGGCCCTCGAAGTGCAGGAAATTTTTAAAACCTACGGCCTGAGCGAAGCGGAAAGCGCCAGCGTAGTCGCCTCCTTGAGACAGCGTCCGGCGGATTGGGTTAATTTTATGATGCGCTTCGAACTGGGACTGGAGGAGCCGGATCCGTCCCGCGCGTGGAAAAGCGCCCTGACCATTGCGCTCGCCTACGTTGTCGGGGGAATTGTCCCGTTAAGCGCGTACGTATTTTTAGAAAACGCGCACACCGCCCTCACCGTGTCTGCGGCAATCACCTTGGCGGCATTGGGAGTCTTCGGGGGGGTCAAAGGACGCTTTACGGGCGTGCCGGCGCTAAAGAGTGGCTTCCAAACCGTCTGCATCGGAGGTCTGGCCGCGACCGCAGCCTTTCTAATCGCGCGTTGGATTTCGTAACGCTACTCCGTTACTCACGCCGCTCCAACAGCGCCTTTAATTCAGACGCCTCGGTAACTGGTGCGCGGCAGGCAAAGCCTTGGCACACGTACGCAGCAGCCTTGCCTGCGACTGGCTGCATCTGAGCGGCGAGCGCGAGTTGCGGACTCAGCGTCTCGGCCCCAACAAGACTGCCCGCGTGGAGCACGACCGTCTCGGAAAGATACTTGCCACGCACTACGCGCAAAAGCGCCTGCGTGTCCGCCGCGCCTAAGTCGCCCGCAATAACGATCTGACGCCACGGATGAAGCAATCCGCCCATGCTGTGCAACATCTGCGGTAGCGCGCTGGGCATCTGTTGCAAAACCCCTCCAAAAGCATTCACGGTCTGCTCCGCTTTCCGGTGAAACTCGACACGCCCAGTCAGCTCGAAAAGTCGGAGCAAATTGCGAACGGAAACCGAGTTGGAAGAAGGCTCTGCGCCGTCGTTGTCATCCTTAAGGCGCACCAAAATGGACGGATCAGCCGCTGGACTGCTGAAATAGGCCCCGCGTTCGGAATCCCAAAAGCGCTCATCCTGTGCTAGTTGCAGATCAACCGCCCAACCAAGCCAAGCCAGATCGAAGTCCGCCTCGAACAAGTCCAGCAGCCCCTGCACTAAAAATGCGTAGTCCTCCGCGAACCCGGGAATAGTCCCCGCTCCGAGGCGGTAAGTACGCAGAAGGCTGCCGTTTTGCCAAAGCGTCTTTTTCAAAAAAAGCGCCGCTGCCCTAGCCGCGTCGAGATAGCCCGGCTCACCAAGTACACCATAACCTCGAGCCAATGCGGAAATCATCAGCCCGTTCCACGCCGTGAGAATTTTGTCGTCGCGATGAGGCCGGGGCCTACGAGCACGTTCACGCAGTAAAGTAGCCCGGCAGCTGGACAAAAGCGACTCAGTCACCGACTCGCCGCGGCCACTGTGGCGGGCGGCTTCCGCCGGGGAAAGACGGCGTACCAGCGTGTTTTTCCCCACAAGCTCGCCGTGTGGATCGCTGCCTTTGGGTGAATTGCCTGCCACTTCAACCCCGTAAACGGCGTTAAAGAGCGGCGCGTCACTTCCCAACAAAGCGTCTATTTCCGCCTTGGTCCAAACGTAAAACACACCCTCGCCGTGCTCCGGCTTGCCCTCTTGAAACAGAGAGTCCGCATCCTCTGCGGAATGAAAGCCGCCAGTGGGGTCACGCATTTCGCCCAGAACGTAGTCCAGTGTGGTTCGAGCCGCTCCGGCACAAAGCGCATCATTGCTGAGTTGGGCCGCCTCAAGGTAGGCGTTCACCAGTTGCGCCTGATCATACAGCATCTTTTCGTAATGCGGCACGTGCCAGACACGATCCACCGAGTAGCGATGAAACCCACCCGCAAGCTGGTCGTGCATTCCGCCCAGCGCCATTTTTCGCAATGTGTTAAGCGCCATCCCCATCGCGACTTGCCCGTCACGCGATTGTGCCCCGGCGCGCTCGGCGTACTGCAGAAGAAAATGCAAGGATGCCGGACGTGGAAACTTGGGGGCGTAACTAAAGCCTCCCTCTTCCTCATCGTATTGCCGCAGAAAGGCTTGAAATGCCTTTTCCGAGGGGGCAGACGAAATTGCCCCGGAACCATCCGCAGGGTGCGCTTGTTCGGCAAGGGCGGTGATGGACTCGGCAGCGGTCTGGCCGATACGCTCGCGGTCATTACTCCAAGCCGCATGTATACGACGAAGGAGACTGGGAAAGCCGGGGCGATTAAATCGGTCGGCGGGCGGAAAATAAGTTCCCCCGTAAAAGGGTTGGAGTTGGGGCGTCAGCCAGACGCTCATGGGCCACCCCCCGGAACCGGTCGTAGCCTGGACATAACTCATGTAAAGTCGGTCGACATCGGGGCGTTCCTCGCGATCGACCTTAATACAGATGAAATGTTCGTTGAGAATCTCCGCTGTGGCCGTATCTTCGAATGATTCGTGGGCCATCACATGACACCAGTGGCAAGTGGAATAGCCAATGGAGAGAAAAATCGGTTTGTCCTCGCGCCTCGCCCTTTCAAACGCAGCCTCACCCCAGGCCAGCCAATGGACTGGGTTCTGGGCGTGTTGCAGCAGATAAGGTGACTTTTCTAAAGATAGAAGGTTGCGAGACGGCTCGATGTTCACGATAGGTTCAGCACTTTGAGTTATGGATGGTTCCGAAAAACAGAGAGACACAATGAGCAAACACGCTACAAAACGCATGCCTGAAGACGCTACATCTTGTAGACCCACAGAACACGCTCATTCAACAGACTTTTGGAATCGCTCTAATTTAAGGCACTTAGCGCCAGTTGTCGTCGCGGCTATCGCGCTTCTACTCGGAGCCTGCGCGGGGGAGGACCGCTCCTCCGTAGTGCGAAACACCAGTCGCACATTCACCACCGTCGTGTTGGATCCAGGCCATGGCGGCTACGATTCAGGCGCACGCATACGGAAAGGTCTCCCTGAAAAAGACCTCACCCTTGATGTCGTACGCCGTCTTGCCCCCAAACTCCGGGATGCAGGCTTTCGCACCGTTATCACACGCAAAAGCGATGTGTTTATTCCGCTGGATACCCGCTCAGAAATATCTGCCCCCGAAAAAAATGCGGTATTTGTGAGCGTGCACTTTAACGACGGCGGACGCTCCCCTGCTTACGGCGTGGAAAGTTACTATTTCTCACCGGAATCCAAGCAGATGGCCAACCGAATGGTCCACATCTTCGCCGCCGCCACCGGTACCCCAGATCGAGGAGCGCGCGTTGCAAGATTCCGAGTGCTACGCACCAACCGTAATCCGGCCGTTCTTATGGAGTGCGGCTACCTCTCCAGCGG
>CALQFT020000157.1 GCA_943329925.2 Opitutus sp. GAS368 | reverse complement strand
CCCCGAGGGAAGCGATTACGCGTTGGCGCGGTTGACCTTGCTCATCGCGAAAGGATTGAACGAGCTGGAGGAGAGGCGTGCCCTTGATGGACTTTGTTCGGAAAAACACACCGGTGAAAGTGAGGGGCAGCTTAGCGAAAAAACAACTATTTATGTACGAATTAGGCACTACATTTTGCCCTTTCGAAAAAGACAGAGTTGATTTTGAGAGACTTGCGATTTTTGGCCATCGAAAAAACGGCAAAAAAATGGACTCCGAGTGCAATTTTGAGAAACTTGGTTGTACCTGGGAACGAGGAGCCCCAGCTGCGCAATGACTTTCTGAGTTTTTGGAGCGTCAAAGCTGAGCTGGGACTCCGCGGCCCCGGGAGAGAAGGACCAGTTTTCTTCAAGATTTGGTATAACCCACTTCCCCTCGCTTTTTGCGCAAGCACTTTAATTACATCAAAGTCATAATTCGCGTATGGCAGGTGAAACTATGAGTCGCTCCACGGCGGCGCGTACAAGAAGCTTTTTAAAAATGGGCGGGGAAGTTAGGCTAAGAAGTGCCTTCACAGCGGGTCTTCTTGATTAAATATTGTAGAAAACTTGATGCATTCTCCTGATCCATTCTTAACCGGGGAGCTCTCGCGTCGCTCCTTTTTGGAGCGCTGCGGAATGGGGTTTGGCTTACTGGGACTCGCCGGTATTTCTCAGACGGCGCCCGCGGCAGTCTCCATAGACGGCTCTTCGCCCTTGATGACGCATCCGCCCCAGTTTGCGGGGAAGGCCAAACGGGTGATTCATCTGTTTGCCAACGGAGGCCCCTCGCAAGTAGACACGTTCGATCCCAAGCCAGAACTCTCCCGTTTGCACGGCAAAGCACTCACCTCCGGTCACTTAAAGACGGAGCGACCCACGGGAGCCGCCTTCGGCTCGCCCTTTAGCTTCGCCAAACACGGGCGCTGCGGCACGGAGGTTAGCGAGCTCTTTCCCAACGTGGCCCAGTGCGTGGACGACATGGTTGTGATTCGTTCCATGTACGCCGATGTGCCAAATCACGAGCCTTCGATGATGCTGATGAATTGTGGGGAAGCGCGGCTGCCGCGTCCCAGTCTCGGCTCGTGGATCAACTACGGACTAGGAACCGAAAACCAGAATCTCCCCGGCTTTGTTTCTCTGTGTCCCGGAGGCTACCCAACGGGCGGCTCGCCCAACTGGCAGTCAGCCTTCCTACCCGGCTCTCTCCAAGGCACCTATATCGATAGCAAACATACCGATGTGGAGAAGTTGATCGAAAACATCCACAATCATGCATGGAATCCACAGGAGCAACGGGCTCAGCTGGATCTGCTCTCCAAACTCAACCGCATGCACCAAAAAGGGCGGGAGGAGGATTCCCAAATTGAGGCGCGCATCCAGTCCTTCGAACTAGCCTACCGCATGCAGATTGAGGCCACGGATGCCTTCGATCTCTCCAAGGAACCCAAACATATCCGCAACCTCTACGGAGATACTGTGTACGGTCGGCAATGCCTTATCGCCAGGCGGCTTACCGAACGAGGCGTCCGTTTCGTGCAACTCTGGCACTCGCCGGGACAACCTTGGGATAGCCACGACGACTTGGAAATCAACCATCGCAGGCTTGCCAAAGAGTGTGATCAGGGAACGGCGGCCCTTCTAGCTGACCTCAAGCAGCGTGGACTGCTCGACGACACCCTCGTGCTTTGGGCTGGTGAATTCGGCCGCACTCCCACTGTGGAATTGCCAACGCCAGGCGCTAACGCTGGCAAAATCAATGGCCGTGACCACAATCATTGGGGCTTCTCGGCTTGGATGGCGGGTGGTGGTATTAAAGCCGGCTCCGTCTACGGCTCCACCGACGAGTTTGGTTACAAGGCGGCCGAAAACCCCGTTCACGTGCACGACTTGCACGCCACCATGCTTCATCTCCTAGGCATGGATCACGAAAAACTTACCTTCCGTTATTCCGGCCGCGACTTCCGACTGACGGACGTTCATGGAAAAGTTGTCAAAGGACTCCTCGCGTGAACTGGAAACTTCCCACTTTAGCATCTCTCGCCGCTGCTTCTCTGTTTTTTGGCGAACCCCACGCTTCAAAAGCTGCCGTCGGTGCACCTGCCAAGCCGGTGGATCCGGCCGATGTGGAATTTTTTGAAAAGTCCGTGCGCCCTCTTTTGGAGGAACACTGCGTTCAATGTCACAGTGCCTCCAAGGGGAAGACCAAGGGCGGGCTGGCGTTGGACAGTGCCGCAGCCGTGCTTAAAGGTGGCGACACCGGGCCGGCGCTGGTGCCGGGCTCCCCAGAGAAGAGCCTCTTGATCAAAGCGGTGAGTTACGCGGATCCCGAACTCAAAATGCCCCCGGATGACAAGCAGATGCCCAAAGCAGACGTGGCTATTTTGCAGGAATGGATTCATCGCGGCGCTTATGATCCAAGGGCGGGCCGTGCCAGCGGTCCGGATCCCGAGGCGGTCAAGAAACATTGGGCGTTCCAGCCTCTACGCAAACTTCAACCACCAGCGGTTCGGGATGCGCAATGGCCTCGCACCGAGACCGATCGCTTCGTGCTAGCGGCGCTGGAAGCCAAAGGAATCCGCCCCTCCCCGGCAGCGGGCAAGCGCGAGTTGCTGCGCCGCGTTTCTTATGATTTGACCGGACTGCCTCCCACCGCCGAGGAGCTTGACGCCTTCGCGAGCAACACAGCCCCCGAGGCCTACCAAAAGGCGGTGGATCGCC
The DNA here is from genome assembly GCA_943329925.2 of Opitutus sp. GAS368. GTDB lineage: Bacteria > Verrucomicrobiota > Verrucomicrobiia > Chthoniobacterales > Chthoniobacteraceae > Chth-196. Next base: position 5,585 of record CALQFT020000157.1, on the reverse strand, counting down.
TTTTGGCCTCTCCCCATTTTGGAGAACGTTGGGGCCGGTACTGGCTGGACGTGGCTCGCTATTCCGACACAAAGGGATTGCCGGCCCCCATCAATGCCGATCGCCGATTTCATTTTGCTTATACGTATCGGGATTACGTCATTAATGCCTTCAATACGGATAAGCCTTTCAATGAATTTATCATAGAGCAGTTGGCTGCAGATTTATTGCCAGAGCCCAGAAGAATTCAAACCCTCGCCGCACTCGGCTACCTGACCGTTGGCCGGTGTTTTCAAAATAATAACAACGATATTATTGATGATCGCATCGACGTCGTGAGCAGGGGATTGCTGGGGCTCACGGTGACCTGTGCGCGTTGTCATGATCACAAGTTCGACCCCATTCCCACGGCCGACTACTATTCGCTGCACGGCGTTTTCCTCAGCTCTGAAGAGCCCAAGGAGCGCCCCATCATTGCCGAAACGAAGGACACGCCAGGATACGTTCAATACATCTCCAAACGCGAAGTGCTGCTCAAAAAAATGCTCACGGTGGCCGAGGAAGAAGTGGCGAAGACGAACATCGAACTAGTCCAGAAGATCCCCGACTATCTTGTGGCCACCGTCGATGCGCCGTCCGAGACGGACCTCAAAGCGGTGGAGACATTTGCCGGTCAAAACAAACTGGTGGGAATGCCGCTTTCCCGGTGGTTAAAGCTGCTCAAAAGCCCCGAAAGTGCTCCGATTTTCGGGCCTTGGACCGCTTTGGCTGCACTACCGAAAAACGAGTTCCCTGCGAAGGCTCAGCAACTTTGCGCCCTTTGGAAAACGGCGCCTCCCCAAGGTTGGCACTCCAGCGTGCTGGCGGCCGTGTGCGAGCCGGTTCCCGTTTCCCTCCAAGAAGTCGCGCAACGCTACGGCAAACTTTGCGCCAACGCCCTCGAGGTCAATCTTTCAACGGAAAAAGCGCCGCCCCAGCTCAAGGTGGTAATTCCAAGCGACACCCGTGACGCACTGAGGCATATGCTCGCTCAGAACGGCGCACCGTCTCAGCTTACGCTTGCCGAAGTCGAAAAAGTCCGAGGGAAGAAGATTCAGGATTTGCGCACGAAGGTGAAGGATGACGTGGACGTCCTAGATGCGACGGATCCCTCTGCGCCGACCCGCGCGATGGCGATCTACGACAAGCCGCAGCCCGTGCAGGCCGTCATTTTCGTGCGCGGTAACAACGCCAATCGTGGCCCCAATGTCCCTCGGCAATTTCTCTCCGCGCTTTCCGGACCTGAGCGCAAGCCTTTCACACAGGGCAGCGGCCGACTGGAGCTGGCGCAGGCCATCGCCAGCCCAAGCAACCCGCTCACGGCGCGCGTCGCAGTCAACCGGATTTGGCTCCATTTATTTGGGCGTGGTCTTGTCGGTACGCCCAACGATTTCGGGGTGCGTACCGCCAGCCCAGCGATTCCCGGCGTGATTGATTATCTGGCCACACGTTTTATCGAATCGGGGTGGTCCACCAAAAACGTGGTGCGGGAACTCGTGCTCTCGCGCACCTATCAACAAGCCAGTGACGCCCGCCCAGACGCGCTGGTCCTCGATCCCAACAACGATTTACTCCACTGCACCCACCGTCGCCGTCTCGACTTCGAAGCGCTGCGGGACACCCTGCTCCAAGCCTCCTCCACCCTCGATCTGACCCCTGGAGGCCGCGCTGTGGAATTGAGCAAAGCCCCCTTCTCCTACCGTCGCTCCGTCTACGGTTACATCGACCGTCAGGACTTGCCTTCCCTCTTTCGGATCTTCGACTTTGCCAACCCAGACATCAGCACCGGACAACGCTTCGAGACCACCGTTCCTCAACAGGCGCTGTTCCTGATGAATAACGACTTTCTCAAGAGCCTCGCCGAGTCACTGGCCAAGCTTCCCGCCATCACCTCCGCTTCCGCAGGCCCGGATCGGGTGCAGGCGTTGTTCCGCCAAGTGCTTCAACGCGCCGCCCGCCCTGAAGAGCTGGAAGCCTCCCTGCAACTGGTTTCCGTTTTCAGTGGCAAAACAGACAAGCCGTGGGCCTCGCTCGGCCAAGTGCTTTTACTCACTAACGAAGTCGCCTTCTTGGATTAAAAATATCCGATAAACTTAAAGAAGAGATTTAGCGTTAAATTTCTCCATTCTTATCCCCACATCCCCCAATGAAATGCCACCCGTCTCTCCTCTCTTTGGCCTCCGTATTCCTTAGCTTGGCCTCGCTGAGCGCCTTTGCTGAAAAATCCACGGCGACCGGTTCAACGCAACCGCTGCCTCGGGAGCAAATCCTTGCCGCTCACCGGATCGTTTTCCTTGGGGACAGCATCACCGCCGGAGCCACCTACGTCATCGATGTCGCGACGGCCTTGCGCAGCCAAAAACTCCCTCACGGTGGCCCGGAAGTTTTGAGCACAGGCCTATCTAGTGAAACCGTCTCCGGGTTATCGGAGGAATCGCACCCCTTTCCACGACCCTGCGTCCATGAGCGGCTCACGCGCGCTTTGGCGGCCCTCAAAGCGGATGTCGTCTTCGCCTGTTATGGGATGAATTGCGGCGTGTACATGCCACTGGACGAGGAACGTTTTGCCGCCTTTAGGGCAGGCATGGAGAAATTGCACAACGAGACGGTCGCTTCAGGGGCGCGCATCATTCACATCACGCCGCCTTACTTTGATCCTGCCCGCAAACCCACACAGGCCTTTTACGCCGACGTGCTCTTGCAATACTCTCAGTGGCTCGTTTCGCAGCGAGCTCAGGGCTGGGAAGTTATAGACCTGCATTCCGCGATGCGCGAAGAGGCCTTGAAGCGCAAAGCCCTCGACCCGAAGTTCACGTTCTCCAATGACGCAGTGCATCCCGGCGCGGAAGGGCACTGGTTGATGGCGCAGCAAATCCTCGTATGGCTGGGGGACTCTTCAGCCGCCGAGGCGCCATCATTGGAAGCGCTCTTGCAAAAACGTCAATTCCCAACTGCTGCAGTGAAGTTGATCGAACAGCGAGTCCAACTCACCAAGAATAGTTGGGTCCAAGCCATTGGGCACAACCGACCGGGCGTGGCTAAAGGTCTTCCGCTTGAGGAGGCGACAGCGAAAGCGGCAGAGTTGGACGCCCAAGTCGACGCGCTTTTGAAGTAGCCGCAGAGTCTGCCTGGGCCAATGGGTGGACCTCAGGCCCGCGGGCGTGGAAGGTTTTTGGTCTCTCGCCAACCGAACCGAAGGATCGGGATCAGTGGTGGGGTGCGTTCCCGGAAAGGCCTTTGGGCTCCCAAGAAGTCGAGGTGGAGACGGTCAATCCCTCTCCTGAGCGGGACAAATCTTCAAGTAAATGTTGCTGCCGTTCCAGCAGTACATCTGCCCGCTCCCGAAGTGCGTCGCGTTGCCGGACGGCCGTGTCGCGCTCGCGACGCAGTCTGGCGAGTTCGCGCTCGGTGCGTTCGCGCTGTTCGGAATCGCCGCGTAGCAAGTCGTTACGTTCGCGATCCAAGGCGAAGGATTGTTCGCGACCGGCAGCGCGGGCGGTGTCGGCCACGGAGCGTGCTTCGTCGCGTTGGCGGGAAACCAGATCGATCTGACGGGCGAAATCTTCTGTGCGGCCCCTTAGGGTTTCGCGAGTTTCTTCCAGCAGCGCGAGAAGGGTCACCTTTTCGTTGAGAAGCGCCTCACGTTCGCGGGTGAGCTGGTCGGAGCGGCGGCGGGAATCACTTTCTGCAGCGGCGAGGCGGCCGGTGAGTTCGGAAGATTCGTTGCGCGCGGCATCGAGATCTTCGCGCAGGCGAGCGACCTCGGCTGGGTAACGGCGTTCCAAGTCGCTGAGAGCAGCTCGCATACGGTCGGCTTCGATCCGCGAGGCGTTGAATTCTTCGCGGATTTTGGCGATCTCGAAGTCCTTGGAAGCGGTAATGGTAGACAACGCCAAGCGCTGTTCGGCGGTGAGCTTGGCCAAGCGCCGGTCGCGCTCAGCTTGGGCTTCGGCGATCTGCTGGTCCTTGACCAAAATTGCGGCATCCCGCTCCGCGCTGATGGTCGCCACCACGCGGGAGTGTTCCGCCTGCAACGCTTCGTAACGAGTCGTCCATTCGGTAATGCGCCGGTCGCGGTCTGCGCTGAGGCTGGCGATGCGCTGATCCCGCTCCGCGACGGCCATGGCGCGTTCGCCCAAGGTCGCTGCCAGTGCGCGTTCATGCTCCGCACGGAAGAGGGCAAGTTGTTCGTCGTGCGCGGCTTTGAGGTCGGCAAACTGACGACTACGCTCGAGTAGCAGTTGGTTACGTTCCGCTTCCAAGCGCATCACTGTATCCTTTGAAGCCGCCTCAAGGTCGTCGATTTCCTCGTCCTTGGAAGCGCGAAGGGCGGAGAGCTCTTCGTCGTGGGTAACATGGAGTACGTCGAGTGCCTGTTGTTGCTGCGCTTTGGTGAGTTCCAGCGTAGCGGCATGGGTGGTGCGCAACGATTCCAGGGCTCGTTGATGATCACCCGCACGAGCTTCCGCGTGAATCTTGAGTTGCTCGACTTCGTGCAGAAGATCCGCTTTTGCCGTCTCCAAGGCGCTGTTGAGCGCAGCGACTTGCGTGGAATGTTCGCGGGCAATCTGATCCAGAGCGAGGGCGTGAGCCTCATGGGCAGCCCCCAGCGCCTGATGATGCAGGGCCTCGATCTGCTCCAAACGCTCCTGATTGGCAGCCGAGGTGCTGTCCACCGCCAGACGGTTTTCCTCGCGCAATCGGGCGATGGTGTCATCCCGTTCCTTAAGCGCCGCGCCCAGACTGAGATTCAATTCGCGATTCTCGCTGCGCAAATTCTCCAAATCTGTCTCCAGATCCTTGCAGCGTCCTTCTGCAATCCCTTTCGCCCGCTCGGTGTCTGCTGCGCGCGCCTCCGCTGCCGCCTTTCCTTCCACCGCTGCCAGACGTAAATTGTCCAGTTCGGTGAGTTTTTCCTGACTCTCCAAACGAGCCGCTGCCACCGCGCCTTCAGAAGCCGCCCGCGCCCCAGACAACTCGGCGTCCGCCCGCCGAAGTTCGGCGTCAAAGCGGGCTGCGGTTTCCTGTAACTCTACATGCGCTTGAGTCAGTTTCTCCTGAAGATCGGCCACCTCTTTGCGAAGGGAGTCTTCGACAGAATGAAGGGTATCACGCTCGACAGTAAGTTCCCGGATTCGAGCCTCATCGGCGGCCTTGATTGCGCTCAATTGGGCCGCGGTGCTCTCCGCGGAATTGACCCGTTGCTTGAGGGAGCTGGACTCCGCCTGATGCTGAATTTTGGCCTTCTCCAGTTCGCTGGAGAGAGAGTCGCGTTCCTCGGCTAGCGCATCGCGCTCCCGGGTGAGCGAACTCACCGCTTTGGACTGGGCGTCTATCGAGCGTCGAAGTCCTTGAACGGTGCGCTCGTTGATGGTTGAGGCGGCACGCTCGTTTCCATCAAAATCGTTTTTTTTTACCTCCAACAAAAGCTCCTTATCAGCCTTGAGTTGCTCGATATCTCGGCGGGCTTTTTCTAGCGCCTGTCGTAAGGCCAACACCTCTTCGCTGCGTAGTTCCACTTCCCCGGCACTGGCTTCCGCTTTACCCGCTCGCACTTCTTCCAACTG
>CALQFT020000156.1 GCA_943329925.2 Opitutus sp. GAS368 | reverse complement strand
TTTCGGCTTCGAGAGAGCCAAAACTTTTTAGATTCCGTGTAAGTCCCTCTGGGAGAGGGAGCCGGCAATCGGGCTCGAACCGATGACCTGCTGATTACAAATCAGCTGCTCTACCAACTGAGCTATGCCGGCGTTTGCTGCGCACCTTCTTTGCTATCCTAAATTCAGAAGCTGGCCTTGCAAGCCTCTCTCGCGGGCTATTCCAAATAGTCGTGGTTAGGACCAAAAGACCTACTCAAAAACACTTGGCTGCTTGTCGCTAAAGTGGCGACCCTAACGGGATTCGAACCCGTGTTACTCCCGTGAAAGGGGAGTGTCCTAGGCCACTGGACGATAGGGTCTCTTGCGAGGGACGGGAAGATTAGCGAACAGGGCGCGTTTGGCGAGCCCTTTTTTCACTTATTTATTCCATCCGCAATCTAGTTTCCAAGGACTACGGAATGTAGTCCAACAGAGAAAGTTTCAACATCTGTGCGCCAGCTTGCATGGCCGCTTGATAGGCTGTTCTTGCACGCGTGAGGTTGACCGTAGTTTGAGCTAGATCGACATCGGCGTCCTTGGAAATGAGCGAACCTAAATTGTTGAAGCGACTTGCTGCCTGAGTTTGTACCGCTTCAATGCGTGTCTGCATCGCTGCATTGTCGGCAAGAATTCCGATGACATCATTCTCGGAAGTCAAAAGGTTGGCTCGGGCAGCTGTGATTGAGGCGGTGCCTCCATCTGCAGCGCCTGCGGTGTTGTTGAGGCCGTCACGTAAGGCAATGAGGCGGGTGACAAAATCCGCAATTTTCGCATTGCTCGTCCCTGAGGTGAAGGGCGAGATGCTCAACGAGTTAGAGACGGCGATGGACCCACCATCATAAGCCGCAGCTAGTGTCACAGTCCCACCGGCGGTTGCCGCATTGCTGAGCGTGATGGTCGGCGGGGTGGTTGACGAATCCGTGGCGAGAATGGTGGAGCCTGAAGGGATACCAGTGCCGGTGATAGTCTGGCCAACGGCAAGTCCTGTGAGGGAGGTAACTGTGATCGTTGCGCTGGCACTTGAAACAATGGCGCCAGCGACCGAGGCTGAAGGGCTGGTGACTAGCGCTGCTGGAGTGGCAGCACCGTCATCAGCAAAGGGTTTGACGGAGGAATTTGCCCCATTGAAAAGGTATTCGCCTTGGAAAGTGGAGTTTCCGGCGTCAATGGAGGACTTGATAAGTTGGTTGAGCTCAACGGCATAAGCCTTGCGCTCTGCGGGGGAAACGTTGCCGCTGTTGGAAAGGGCAGCTAATTCACCAGCCCGAGAGGAGATCGTCTGGAGCTGGTCGAGCGCGGCGTAGGAGGCCTGAGCCACACCGAGGACGCGGTCGGCGTTTTTGGTGTAGACCTGCAGATTGGACTGCTCTGAGCGCATGCTCATGATGCGGCTGGCGGCTTCCGGGTCCTCGCTGGCGAGGCTGATGCGCTGCCCAGAGGAGAGCTGGTTGTTGAGCTGAGTCTGCTGGACGTTTAGCGTGTTTAGACGCAAAATAAGAGAGTCAGACATCGTCAAATTTGGAATGCGCATAATCTTTAGTCTTTAGCTTGGTGCTAACCTCAAAGGTTGGAAATGGGATTGAGAAAATCTAGTGAGTAGCTGCGGTTAGCGAATCATGGCGATCAGCGAAGTGAGCATGTCATCGATGACGGTAATAACCTTGGCATTGGCCTGATAAGCCTTCTGGAACCGCAACAGATCGGCGGTCTCCTCGTCCAGCGAGACGCCACTGACGGAATCGCGCTGATTTTTCACAGCGGTGGCGACCACATCAGCCTCGTCGGAACGCGTGGAGACGGACTGAATGGTCTGCGCCAAACTGGTGATAACGTTGCGGTTGTAATCCCCGAATTTGGCGGTAAATGCCGCGCCGCCTGAAAGTGGTGAGCTCCAAGAGAAGCTGGCGTCGCGCAGGGCGGCGATTTTGGAAACTATGGTGTTGGCGCCAGCGGCCGTGGTGGCTGAAGTCTGAAGCGAGGAGGCGGTTAGGTCACCGCGCACGGCGAGTAGGTCGCGAGAGGCAGCCAAGGTGCTGCCGGTGGCGGTGCCAGTTGCTGGTATCGAAAGAGTGAAGCGGCTGCTATCAAGTACTTTGGCGACTGTGGCGCCGGATGGAATGCCTGTGCCCGAAACGTGCATTCCGACTGAAACTCCAGCGGTGTTACTGACGGTCACATTGCGGCTGCCCGCAACCGTCGCCCCGCCGGAGAGGGGAACGTCGGTATTTTGGAAAAAGTCTGTGCTGGAATTGGCCGTTGGGTTGTAGATGGCGTTGACCTGCGTCTTAAATTGGGCGGAAAGGTCGGCGATCTGGGTACGCAGACCCTGAGCCGTCATGTAAGTTGCTGTCGGGTTGCCGAAGATCGCCTGGTAGCGTCCGGCAACAGAACCGCCTGCAGGTACGATTGTGTAACCCACCGTGTTGCTCAAGGTAACGATCTTACTGCCGTCGTTAATGAATCCCATGCGTGAATCACTCACGCCGTTCACCGCCAAACTAACGTAACCGTTGTACCCAGTGGAACTCACGCTCTTACTTAATTGCACTGAAGAGCCATCGAGCTTGGCTGTTACCGTGGTTCCCGCCGGAATGCCTGACCCGGAAATTGAATCCCCGATGCGCAGCATGGAAGCGCCGCCATTGGAAACTGCAGTTGGGGTAAAGGTGCCGGACGGATCGTAATCGCCGACTTCAAAACCTTGGGTTCGGGCGCCCAATTCCCCTGTTGAACTGAGGGTTGCGGCACTGTCTTGGGTGAGATAGCCGATCTGGTGGACCAACTGGCCCTGAGAGACCAACTGAATACCGGAAATACTAAGATTGGTCTCATTGGGATTAGCAGAATCCCGAGTGATATCGACCTTGATGAGAGTCGCCAACTGTTCCAGCTTCGCCTGGCGCTGGTCAATGAGATCAGATGCTCCACCGTTGCCGTCGTCTACTTTGCGAATCTCGCCGTTCAACTGAGCGATATCAGCGAGGAGGTTGTTGGCGGTTTTAACGTCCGCCACGATTTGCTGCTCTTGATCCGCCTGGCTCGTGGCCAAGTTTTGGTCCACTTGGTTGATCCGGTCGGCCAGGGTCTGGGCGGAGATAAGGGCGGCGCTGCGGGAAGGGATGTCGGAGGGATTTGCCGCGAGAGCTGCAAAGGCGTTAAAGAAATTATCCAGCGCGGTGCCGATGCCAGTGGCGGAATTCAGCGTATCGGTGATGGAAGAGGGACTGGAGGCAGAGTTGAGTTGGCCACCGAGGACGAGCTCGAGATTAGAGAGGATGGCCTTTTGAGCTGCGAGGGAGCCTGTGTCGGAGGACTGGCGAATGACCTGAGAATCCAAGAAGGCGTCGCGCAATTGTTGGACTTGAAGGACTTCGACGCCGCTGCCCTGAGGGCCGGAGGGGGTCTGTTCGACGAACTTGTCGCCCATGATCGCACGCTGGCGTGCGTAAAGCGGGTTGTTGACGTTGGCCAAGTTGCGGCCTGTGATCTGAATGGCCACCTGATTGGCCATGAGCGCTTTGCTCGCTTGATTAAGATTTCCGAATAGTCCGCCCATAAAATGTTCTAAAGAAGAGTAGCAAAGATTGTTCCTGAAAGTGACAGGAGAAAAGAGAGATTACGAATTAAGAAAAGCTAGGAGCGGTAGACTGCGGTAGTGCCGGATAAAGATATCCTGACACGACCATCATTTTCGTAAGTGCGCGCAGAGTTGGTGGGGCTCAATTCTTCGAGTAGATCTCGAATGACTTCTATAGAGCGCGCCAAGAGAACTTGATTTTGATTGGCCTTGCGACGGACGTGGTCGGAGATGCGCAGTAGTTCCTCCACCAGCGAGCGCAACAAAGGTTGCAAAGCAGAAGGAAAACGTTTCACCAGTTCGGAAAGGGAGGTGGTGCGTGTGACCTTGGATCGGGGCGCGACCTGGGCCATGAGCATTTCGCGATACTGACGGGCTTTTTGGACGGCATCTACCTGGCGCTGAACGGCGTCTAGCAGCATCATGACGCGTTCGGATTGGCGCTGCATGATGGCTTTTTGCTGGTCGGAGAAAAGCGCCAAAAGAGAGCCGTGCTCTTGAATTTCCATGCGCAGGCACGAAACCACCTGCTCCGGGATGGAGCCCGAACTGCGGGGCCCAATGGGCCTCCTGATCGGGGATGGTGTTGGCATGGAAACTGGCTGGAGAGTTCAAACTAGCGAATCAAGGCGAGAAATCAGCTTAGAAAATCAGATTATTTGGACTGGTAGTTATAGCTTTTTGTAACTGCACCCTTTTTTGAGGCCTTCACTGCGGCCGCTTTGGAAGGATCCGTGGAGGTGGCTTCGTCGGTCTTTGGAGGTTCCATACGCTGGCGCAATTGGGTCTCCAGTATAGATCGGAGTCCCATGCCTCCACCTTTAGTGATTCCGTCAGCTAAAGTGTCTTCCAGAAAGTAGCCATAAACTTGGCCGCCTTCTCCGTGCTCCATCATACTTTTCATGCTCTCAGACAAAATCTGCTTCACGAGCACTGCTTCAAACTGGCGCGCCACCTCCGAGGGATCCTTGGACTTTCCTGGGGTTCTGCGGGCACCCCCCTCAAGTTGAGCCAATTCTGAATGCAAGGGGGAAAGGCCGGCTAGGGAAGTGGATGCCGCGGTGGGCATGGATGGGCTGATGTTCATTAGTTGAGAATCAGTTCTGCCTGAAGGGCGCCTGCACGTTTCATGGTCTGGAAGATGGACATCATTTCGCGAGTGGTGAGCCCCAACGCGTTCAAGGCAGAGGCGACTTGCTGGATGGTTGGGTTGTCTTCGAGCACCCCGAATTTGCCGGGCTTCTCCACCACGTCGGTTTGCGTGCTGGCAACCACGGCGGTATTTCCCCGGGACAAGGCGTTGGGTTGGCTAACGCCCAGTGTGGAGGCGATGGAGATAGTCAAGGCGCCATGACTGATGGCCACCGTCGAGACGCGCACATTGGAAGTCGCCACGATGGTCCCTGTACGCTCGTTAATAACCACGCGCGCAGGAACGTCTGGATCCACCTCGATGGAGCCGATGCGCGAGATGAAGTTCACTTCGTAGCCCTTAAAATCATCAGGAACCGCAATGTTCACAGTGGAAGCGTTCTTAGCCATGGCGCTTTGGGGGAACTCTTGGTTGATGGCTTGTGCCATGCGCGCGGCAGAGGTGTAATCGGGGTTGAGCAACATCAGTTCCACGTTGTTGTCATGGACAAAGGAGGCTGGGATTTCGCGTTCGACGAGGGCCCCGCCGCTGATGATGCCCACTGTGGGATGATTTTTTTGAACGGACGCACCGCCCGGGCCGCCCTCTCCACCAAGGAAGCCGCCGACGGCAATGGCGCCTTGGGCGACCGCGTAAACGGTTTCATCTGCCCCGAGCAGCGGAGTTTGAAGTAAGATGCCGCCCTGGATGGTCTTGGCGTCGGCAATGGAGCCGACGGTGACGTCGATGCGGGTGCCGGATCTCGCGTAAGCGGGGATGTCGGCGGTGACCATTACGGCGGCGACGTTGTCGGATTTGAGCTGTGCGCCCTGCAAATTGATGCCAAAGCGCTGCATGGAATTCGCTACGGTACGCACGATCTGGTCAGATTTACTGTCGCCTTTGTTGGCCAAGCCGACCACTAAGCCGTAGCCAACCAACTGGTTGTCCCGACCGCCTTCGATCAGGGTAATGTCCTTCACGCGCGCGGCTTGCGCCGGGATGGCGGAAGCGGCGAGCCAAGTGAGGCTCAGGAGAGTGAGGAAAAAATGACGCATGGCAGGGATTTCAAAAAGCCGAGGAGAGACGCTAAAGTGGGATATCAGCAAAGGGGGAGTTTAATAAGGGCTGATCTTTTCATCCAAACGCAGCAACCAGCCCTTTTTCTGAGCCTCTGTGACGCTGCCTTCGGAAACCACGTCGATTCGAGCATCAGCGATCGCGGCAGAGGAGACTTTGTTGTCCGCGCTGACGTCAGCTGGGCGGATAATCCCGCGCAGCGACATAAACTGGCGTTCCTTGGAGAAGGAGACCTGACGGATGCCCTCGATGACGAGGTTGCCATTGGGCAGCACGTCGATGACTTGGACGGCCATTTCGGAGGTTAGAACCTGTTTATTTTCAAGGGTGCCCTTGCCGGAGTAGGTTGAAGTGCCGTCGGGAGAGATGATTAAAGGGGCGGCGGCGGCTCCTGCTGGCTTTGGCAGCAGGTTGGTGGGAAATTTTCGGCGATCTCCGGCGGCGACAGCGGACTGCTGGTTGGCGCCCGCATTAATTAGCTGGTTGATCAAGTTGCTGGCCATTCCGGGGCCACCGGTGGCGGAGCGGGCCTTGGTGAGCAATTCGGAGTTTGTCGCAGTGGTGGTCTCGCTGATAGTAATGGTGACAATGTCACCAAGGCGGTGGGCTCGTTTATCGGCAAACATACCGCGCTCATCGGTTACGGCTTCGCGCCAAAGAGAGCCGGCCCATCCGTTGTATGGGGCGGCGGAGAGCAGGAGCGAGGCGAGTGTGGCGGCGCCACACGCAGCGTTAGAAGCGGACTTGAACTTGGTTTTCATTGATCACCTGAGCAAAAAATACTTTCTGACTGTCTAGGTTGCGCACGCGGATGACTGCACCCGCCGGGCCGGCTTCCATTGCTTGGGCACGCATCCGGATGTTGAGCCCGCCCTCGTTGGCGACGGCATCCACGAACTGCCCTTTACGAACGAGTGAACGTTCGACGAGATCTTTGCGGGAAATGGGCTTGCCGGCTTGAACCGCCTGCGCGAGCTCAAAGCCCGAGAGGTCTTGGTTTGCGGCGATGGGTGGGTTGAATTCTTTGAGAATATCTACGGTTCTGGCCGTCAGCAGGCTGGGCTGGAGCATCTGACCACGGTCCATGCGCTGCGGAGCCAGCCAGACTTCCCGCCAGACTTCTGCACGCACCTGCAGAGGCCATTCGCCAACGATTTTTCCTCCGCTGACACCGCGCACGGTGACTTGCATGACACTGGCGAGGCCACCCGGTGGCACCTGCACGCACTCGGCAAAAAATTCCGGAGCGGGAAGGGGGATTGCGGTCCACGGCCTTGACAGAGTGACGCGGAGTTCGCCCTCGATCACGAAGCGCTTGGGCAAGTCGGCTTGGATCGCGGTGAGCAATTCGCTTTCGGTAAGGAGAGCCTGCGCGTCCGGAGCCGAGGTTTGCAGTTTGAGCAATTGCCCGCCTGCAGCGCCGGGTTTGGTGGCGGGAGCCGCCGGCGAAGACAGGGAGTTGCGCCCGACAGTTGCGCCTGGAACCGGTAAAAGGAGGGCGTTGAAATCGGCACACATCGTCGCTGCCGTTCCGAGAACGGCAAGAAAAGCGACGAAAAGTGGCCGGATACCGCGCATTAGCGTTTCAGCTGGGAGAGTTGGCCGAGCATTTCGTCCGAGGTCGTAATGGCCTTGGAGTTAATTTCGTACGCACGCTGGGCCTGGATCATGGCGACCATTTCTTCCACGATGTTGACGTTGGAAGACTCTAGGAAGCGTTGTATCACAGAGCCCATGCCTGCGACTCCTGGTGAACCGCTCAACGCGGTGCCGCTGGAGTCGTTTTCGGCATAAACGTTGCCACCAAGACTGCGAAGGCCGCTTGGGTTGGGGAAACGGTAGAGCTGCAATGAGCCAGCCTTCACTGTTTTGCCATCTTTGTCAGTGTAACTGACTTCGCCCGTCGGCATCACGTTGACAGAGCGTGCATCAGAAAGAACAGGCAACCCAACGAGCGGCAAACCGTCGCTGGTCACCAAACGGCCGGTAGCGTCCAACTTAAGGGTGCCATCACGGGTGTAGCCGTCTGTGCCGTCGACGCGGAGCACTTTGAAGAAGCCGTCGCCGTCGATGGCCATGTCCAACTCGTTACCCGTTTGGGTCAACTGGCCTTGCGTGAACAATTTAGCAGTGGCAACTACGCGGGTGCCGCTCCCGAGTTCAGACCCAGTGGGCAAAAGATTCCCATTGCCCGCATCAGCGCCAGCGGTACGGGGCTTCTGGTAGAGCAGATCTTGAAACTCGATTTTGCTGCGCTTGAAACCGGTGGTATTGGCGTTGGCGAGATTGTTCGCGATAACGTTAAGGTTCAGCTGCTGTGCTTCCATGCCGGAGGCTCCGGCGTACAAGGATTGGATCATAAATTAAAAAATAGGAGTGAAGGGTGGTTCCGTAGGGCGTGATGGAAATAAAGGGGACAACTGCCGAAATGCTAAGCAATTATTTTAAGGGGCGTTACAGAACGCTGTCTAACAGTATTAGGAACGGTTTAGGTTTGGAATTAATTTTGAAAGAGGAAGGCTTCAGAGCTTCAACAAATGTTAGCCTTGATTGCCTAGGTATTGGATCGCTTTACCGGCAGAATCATCGCTGATATCCAAAACTTTTTTTGCAGCGTCATAAGCGCGACCCAAGGTGATCATGTGAATCATCTCCTCCATGGGGCGCAC
>CALQFT020000155.1 GCA_943329925.2 Opitutus sp. GAS368 | reverse complement strand
GGCGAGGGCCAGAAGGAGATCCTTTTCCAGCTTGCTGGCTGAACTCGCGATGGCGGCGTCCATCCAGCGCAATTGGCCGAAATTGCGCGCGAGGGCAATGAGTGCGTCTTTGTTTGGCCCGAGGCTCAACGCGAGTTGGAGGGCAAGTTGCGGCTCCAAGTCCGCTCGGTGGCTGATTGCGAGCGTGTTGGCATCGAGTGGCTTATCGTCGTTTTGGCGAAGTTCCCCCACCAGAGCATCGGCTGCACTGAGCGTCGGCTTGGTGTAGGGCTCCGTGGCTTCGAGAATCCAGATCCGACCGCGATCATTACCATTGATGAGCCCGTATTGCTGCTGAAGGTGCCTCGGGATGGCGGAGTAATCCTCGATGATCTCGCGATAAAAGTCGCAGATGGCGATGTTGCCATCTGGGGTGTGTGCAAGGCTCATTGGATGGAACCACGGGTCGAGTGAGGCGAGAAACTCGCTTTGCTCCTCGCCCTTTACGCGTTGTAGTCGCAGGCGGGTGCCATCGCGCACGATCTCAGCGCGGTGGATGAGATTTTGAGCCGGCTCGCAGACGAAATACTGCCCACGCCACACAAGGGGACTGCAGCCCGAGGTGAAGTAACCCGACGCGGCAGCATCGCTGAGACTGATTTTTTTGTAGAACGCGAAATATTCGGGATTCTGCTCGCGCTTAGTGCGCCAAGGGTGCGGTTTGGCGATGGGATAGACGCGGGTGTCGTCGCTGGCCGGCGAATCCAGCAAAGGCGCAGCGGCGTCGGGGTTGCGCCTGAGGTAGCGCCACGGGATGGGCGTGACGAAGCACCCTGGATGCGTGGTTGTGCAGACGAAGCGCTCACCGCTATCGGTGAAGGCCATACCGATGGTCTTCGAGCTACCGCTGACAGGCTCGATGGCGCTGCCATCAGCGCGAATACGAAAGTCAGTACCCGGAAGGGTGGTCCCCTTCTTTAAGTTCGGCCCGGTGATTTCTCCACCCGGCCAACCCCGGCCAAAATACAACCAGCCATCCGGCCCCCAAGTCGGTGCATTAATACCACGCTCCAGTGCGCCGGTGCCGAAGCCACTGAAAAGTTTCACATTCACATCGGGCTTATTGTCGCCGGTGGTGTCTTTGAGAAAAACGATATCAGGGGCGCAGGCCACAATAATACCACCATTCGCCGCGACGATACCGTAGCAAGGCGGCAGGTGATCTGCCCACACGATGGCTTTGTCCATGACTCCGTCACCATCCGTATCGAGAAGCAGCTTTACTGTGCCATAAGTCTCGGTCTCGGCTTTCTTCTTGGCATCCTCGCTTGCCTGAATGCGCCGAACCTGCACGTCGAGCTGGCCGGACTTATTCAGCTCATCGATATCATATTGGCCTTCAATATTGTAGCCGTGCAGCTCGCAGACAAAACAACGCCCCTTCTCATCCCAACAGATGCCAGAGGGCTCGCTGATCAGCGGTTCACTGGCGAGCAGACGCATCCTGAATCCCGCAGGCAGTTTAAATAGCTTCGCACTTTCCGCAGGTGAATGCGGCAGCGGCGCATCGGTGGGTTTTGGGATCTCGGCTTGGAGGTTTGCGCTCCAAGTGATTAGGAAGGTCACCAGAGACGTGATGGAGGGAATTTTCATGCAAAGAAAAACTGGATGCCGGGGCAGTTAGAGAAATGCCAAGCAAAAGAAGCCGAGTGTGATTTTGACAACCCCTTGCCGAGATAGGCGAGAGAGAGAGTTCGGAACCAAGTGGGGAACATGCCACTGCCATCGACGGGAGCAGACAGTAGCGGATGACCATACTGGAATGCCGTGCCGCGAATCCAGGTGAAGCCGCCATCGTCATTCTGGTGTTTCCATACATGATCTTCTGCCCGAGCGAGGGCCTTTTCAATGGCGCCTCGTTGCCGGCTGGTTGCGAGGAGTCGCACCAGAGGATCAATGGAGTCAATATCCTCGCAGGCGCTGCTGCGCGGGCCATGCACTCCCTGACCAAACCCCTCATCCTTGCCGCCCTGCGTGCGGAGAATGTGCGTAACGGCAGCCTCGGCGTGCGGCACCTGCGCGCGGTCGTAAAAATAGAGCAGCCAGAAGTGATACGCGCCCATCACACCGCGAGAGAGGCCCGGCCCCGTGTTGGTGTCATAATTGCCCCAAAGTCCGGTGGTGGCGTCGAGATGATGCTCTGTGAGCCAAGCAAGCATAAAACCCATAGACTCCCCTGCTCTCGGCTCCTTTTGGAAATCCCGAGCGTATTGCAGCAGCGTGCCGACGTTGAGTACCTCGTTGCCGACAAAGTCCACCTTGCTCCAATCGCGTTCAACTAGCCACGCCAGGAACTTTCGTTTGTCATAAAAAGGTTCCAGGCAAATGAGTGGCTTCGCTGCTACGGCGCCCAGGCAAGTAAGAGCCGTGATGACATGACAGGTTAGATGCCGGCGTCCGCACCACTCCGGATCGGCTTTATACCAACCCTCTCCGAAAATTCGAGGATCGCGAAATAAACCATCGTCGTCCTGCTGCGACTGGAGGTAGCCAATCCACTCCCGCCTCTGGTCTGTCGTCAGTGAGTCGAGGTCGCGATAAAGGCTGCGGGTCATCGCCGCATACGTGGAACTGTAAAGAGTGCACTCCGGCATGGCTGCCGCATAACGATATTGGCCATATGGCCCATCCTTGAGTCGCATGGACTCTATGTAATTCAGCGTGGATGACCGACGTTGTGCAATAAATGACGGCAACTCGAGCGCTGCAGCCTTAAGATTAGCCAAGCCCCACAAGCCCGTCAGGGCGGTGGTATGAATAAACTCCCGACGGCTGAAAGATTTCATTGTGGTCTGAGTTCGATGTTTGCGACTATTCCAAGGTGTAACCCGTTTACATTCTTAACGGATAGATAAATTTTTGTTCCCAAAAAAACTGCGTCCTTCAATCTAAATACGGAACGTTTAATTGTTACGTTTTTAGTTATTCTATCCCCCATGAAATCTCTGCTTTGTTTTTCCGCTCTGATCGCCATTTTCACCTGCGGAACGGCCTCGGCGCTGGACCTGCCAAAGACGATTATGACCACTCGCGGAAAATTGCTGCTCAGCGAGGACTTCGCCAAATCCATCGAGCCGTTTGACGGCAAGACGAATGGCTTCGCCAGTGGTTTCACCGGTTGGTGTTATCGCCCGGGGCTGCTGAAGCGGAATCTATGGTCCGTGGCGGATGGAACCCTCACAGGCACTGAAGTTCTGGAGGCCCATCATCCCGCGACAATCTCTTATGGCATCGACTTCAAAAATGTAGTCATCCAGTGCGAGGTGCGGCTTGATGACGTCCCTGCGGAAGGGCGTCTCTATCGCTCCCTGTTTATCAAAGCCACCGATGAAAAGGACTACGTCTGCGGCATCTTCGTCGGTCCCACTGGATTGAGCTTGGTGCCCTACGATGCAAACAGCCTCCAGCCAGGGAGCAAGCAGCGCGGCAAATCACCTGCCTCCAGCATCCCTAATCCCATCAAGCTAGGTGAATGGCACACGCTTATCATGGAGATTCAAGGCGAGGAAATGACCGCCACTATGGATGGAAAAAGCGCCTGGTGCAGCAATCCCCTGATCGGCTTGGACAAACACAGCATCATGTTCGGTGTCGGCACCGTCGCCAGTTACCGCAACTTCCGCGTTTGGGAAGCCCTGCCCAACTCCGAATGGGTGACAATCAAACCCACCCTGCCCACGGCAAAGCCCGCGGAGAGCAAGTAGCTTTCTCGCACAGAAACCGGCTTCCACCTCCCTCATCCGGAGCATCCGAAAGCCTCAGCGAGATCAACGCATTTCGCGCAATCAGCCAACGCTTAAAACTCGAAGCGCGTTCCTACTGAAAAGATACACTTTGGCGCGAGCTGGTAGCCGTTCAGGTTTTGATAAATTGGCAACTGTACGAAGCCGTAGATCTTCACGTTTTTGCTCACGGGAACGGTGAGCCCGGGGCTGAGATAAACCGTCGTTCCTCCGCTGTCAGCGTCAGCGTCGCCGTTGAGCTTGTCCTTGGCGGCGAACCGAGGCGTGATTTGGATTTGTGGAGTCAGCCCTTGGAAGCCCGTATAACGAATCCCAGCGGTGAAATCCAAGGAGGCTCCGGGACGATAGTCCTCGTGGCTATTGACTGGAATTTGGGTTGTTACATCTGAGAAATAACTCCAATCGCGAACCAACTCACCGTAATAATAGATCCCCGTAATGACATCCGTGGTTCCAGACCCTGCCTGAAGGGCGCGATCCAGCCGGTCTCCTGCAATCGGTCCACCGCTAAAAGTCTCACTCGAACTGCCTGTGGGAAGTTTTACTCCGAAGAGAACTCCTAGGTTTTTTGCCTCCAAAAACCCCTGATACCGGCCCACGATTTTAATGTCGCCAATCTTACGACTGTGCGAGGTGCCCGCATCCGAACCGTCGCCGGCCTCGCCAAATGTACTGTGATCCCGATCGATAAAGGGGACTCGCAAATTAAGACCCCAATCGGGAGTCCAACTGTAGTCCAGCGCAGCGTTTAAGTGCTGGCTTTTAGTGTAAATTTCCTGCTCGTGCCCTGCGGGCCAGCTTGCCCTCCCTGTTCCACTCCTCAGCTGGTTCTGGTTGATATAGTCATAGCGCAGATCCAGCCGCAAGCCCGTTCCAAACGTCAACCCCTGAGTCTCCCAATCGGATTGCAGCATGCCCCTACAACTGGAGCAACCATACCCAGATGCAGCGGGAAACGTAACCAAAGCAGTGAGCAGGAACCGAGCGAATAGGTTTTTAGAAACTGGCTTCATAGTGAGGTTTAAAAATGTGCTTCTTTCAGTCGTGGCCCGTCAAGTCGTTCCAGAAGGAACAGGTCCCCATAGAGATTCGCAGAGCGCGGCAAAAACATGGGGCGCCCAATTGAGCGATCAAAAGACACCACCAGCGCAGTTCGCCGCAATTTCTTCCCGCGCTTTGCGCTTTTGTATCTCAGCGTCCCTGAGATAATCGGTGCCTATGAGATTCCCCCTGCCCCTTTTATTAACAGGCCTCTGCCTCGCCTCCGCTGCCTTTGCCCGCGAACCAGCCGAGGCCGCTGCTTACTACGGCCGCACCCTGTTCACTGATAACTTTTCCGGGACCGCTTTCGGCGAGCGCTGGGGCCATTATAAAAGCGCCAGCATCGTCAAAGACGGAGTGCTGGTGGGCATCACTCCTGAGAACTCTGATCACTCGGCGGTGGATCATATCCGCATTGAACCCGAGCGTGACTTGGAAGTTTCTGTAAAGTTTCGCTATCTGAGCGATAAGGCCAAGAGCTTCAACTTATGGCTCGATGACAAGAATTACAAAGGCTCCCACGCCGGTCACATCTGTAGTGTCACCATCAGTCCTGCGGGGGTGACCGTAGCGGATGCCAAAACCGGCAACTTCCAAAACGACATTTACGAAAAGAAAAAAACGCCCGAGGGGCTGAGTGCGGAACAAAAAGCGTTCTTGGAGACTAAAACCAAGCGCATGCCAGTGACGTTATCCCAGCAAGACTGGCATACGATGCTCGTACGGACTTGGAACGACGAGGTGGAAGTCAGTCTGGATGGCAAGGCTGTTGGGACATTCAAGTCTGAAGGCATCGGGCACGACTCAAAAACGTTGGTGAGCCTCACAACCAATCAGCTCGATGTGCAGTACGATGATTTTAGCGTCAAAGCCGGTGGCCCAGCTCCAGCAAAGCCTTAAGGAAAGAGACGACTCCCCTCCTCCTCCAATTCTCAGACCCCGTTTTTAACTGCTCTTTGACCCATGAGTTTTCAGATCCAGCGCATTCATGAAAAGGACGACGCAATCGTAGCCCTTCAACCGCTTGCTAACGGCCAGAGGGTCGCCATCGCTTCCAACCAATGGACGTTGCGCGAGGCCATCCCGGCCAAACACAAGTTCGCCGCCCGGGATTTTGGCGACGGAGATAAAGTCACCATGTACGGGGTAACGGTGGGGCGCACCAGAGGTCCAGTACCCGCCGGCGCCCTGCTGACCACGGAAAACCTCGTGCATGCGGCCGATCCGTTCACAGCGGAAAGCGGCGCACAAAGCTGGACGCCCCCAGATGTGACGCGCTGGAGTAATCGTACATTTGCCGGTTACCGGCGCTCGGACGGATCCTCTGGGACGGCCAACCTGTGGCTGGTGGTGCCTCTTGTTTTTTGCGAAAACAGGAACATTGCTGTGATGCAAAGCGCACTCAATCGTGCGTTGGGCTACCACAAAAGCTCTCCCTACGAGGCCTTCGCGAGAGACCTAGTCACGCAATGGGGCGAACATCCCCACGAGGATGCGCTCGGGGAAGTAAAACTTGGCACCGGAGCACTCGCCCCAAACAGCCCGCTTTTCGCAAATGTAGGCGGGATCAAATTCCTGCAGCACACCTTCGGATGCGGTGGCACCCGGCAGGATTCCGACGCCCTTTGCGCTCTCATCGCCGGTTACTTGAACAATCCCAACGTCGCCGGAGCCACGGTTCTGAGTCTCGGATGTCAGCACGCCCAAATCAGTGTTCTGGAACGTGAAATTGCGCTGCGCAATCCGCGTTTTGACAAGCCACTGGCCATTTTCGAACAACAAAAAGCGCACTCTGAAAGCGACATGCTCCAGAAGGCGATGCGTGCCACCTTCGCCGGCGTCGCTGGGGTGAACCGGTTTGAGCGCGAACCCTGCCCCATCTCGGATCTCACTGTCGGGGTGAAGTGCGGCGGCAGCGATGGCTTTTCGGGCATTAGCGCCAATCCAGTGGTGGGCCGCCTCTCTGACTTGTTGTGCGCATCCGGAGGCGCGAGCGTGCTTAGCGAATTTCCCGAGCTTTGCGGCGCCGAACAGGACCTTTGCCGCCGCTGCGTGACTCCCGAGCTCGCTCAACGCTTTGCCGAACTTATGGCGCAATACGACGCCCAAGCGCGCGCCTGCGGCAGCGGCTTCGACATGAACCCGAGTCCGGGCAACATCCGCGACGGGCTCATCACGGATGCCATCAAGTCTGCCGGTGCCGCCACCAAGGCGGGCTCCGCGCCGATAATCGACGTACTTGATTACGGCGCGCCGGTAGTGCGACGCGGCGGCGTTTCGCTGCTGTACGCGCCGGGCAACGACGTGGAATGCACCACCGCGATGGCCGGTTCGGGCTGTAACCTGATCCTTTTCACAACCGGCCTTGGCACCCCGACTGGCAACCCCATCTGTCCCACCCTCAAGATTGCCACAAACTCCGAATTGGCAGGGCGCATGCAGGATCTCATCGACTTCGACGCCGGGCCGATGATCCGAGGAGAGCGCTCTTTGAACGATCTGGCGGAGGATCTGCTCGACTTAAGCCTGCGCACCGCCAGCGGCCAGGTTGTGCCGAAGGCGGTCTCGCTTGGACAGGATGACTTCATCCCGTGGAAACGGGGCGTTTCGCTTTGAGGCGGTAGGCGGCTACTGCGCGAGCGCCTTTCGGAGCACTGGCTCGAAGATATCCGCCTGCCGCATAAACCCCAAGTCATTGGCGTGCGAGGCATCCGTCGCGCCCTCCGAATCGGTTCCGTAAAGCGCGTCCCCTCCAATGTAATGGAGGTTTTTAATCCCTTCAGCGATTAACGCGTCAAACGCGGCTTTTAACGCAGCGTGATTACTGTCGTGAAACTTGGCTTTTGCGGGAGTGATCCAATCGTTGGTAAAGCGGCGGTCTTCGACGAGAATAATCGGGGTGGTCGCTTTGACGCTCCGCAACTGATGAACTAAAGGAGCACATTTTGCCGCAACATCCGCCGGCTGCATATTCGGCAGACAATCAATCACATAAACCGACGCATCAATCTGTGTGAGATAATCCCCCACAGCGGCATCCATTCTGCCGTTTCCAGAAAACCCAAGGTTCACCACCGCCCGGTCCAATCTGCGCCCCAAAATTCCAGTGTGCACCATCCCCGGGCGGCTCGCACAAGCTCCGTGGGTGATGGATGTCCCGTAGAAAACCACAGGCTTTTGCCGAGGCGCCAAGCCCTCGAATTTTGCGCCCTTCGGCACGCCGATCTCCAAAATATCGACCCCATTATAAAGCGGCAAATAAGCCGCGTACTCCCGTAAACCCGTAGCCAGTCCCTTAATCACCTCCACCCGCATTTCCTGTGTTGAGGGTTTGGTCACCATCACCCACCTCCATTTTCCAGAATCATCCCGCGCGTAAAAATCCACGCCGCTGACTCCCGTTGCGGGCATGTGCGGCAGAGCAAGCGTTTCCTTCGCCAACTTCACGTGCACATGCAAAGCCGAGGCGTCCGTCTTGAAACGCACCATCATCCCGGCACTATCCCGACTGAGCTTCCACACCGCTGGGGTCACTGTTTTTTCGGCCGCCAAGGGAAGGCGATCAAAATAGCGCGCGCGTTCCTGTCCAGTCCATTCCCTGCCCTCGACGCCCCACTGGGTCACGTCGTGCCAATCGAGCTCCGCCGCAGTCGCTCGGCTTGCGGCCATTGCGGGGTCGAGTTTGGAAATATCAGCGGGCTTCGCTGCCACTGGCG
>CALQFT020000154.1 GCA_943329925.2 Opitutus sp. GAS368 | reverse complement strand
GTCCGCCGCACAGGCACTCCCTTGGAGCTGGAGCCCATGAATGCCTACGAGCGGCGCCTGATCCATAACGCGTTCGCCGAGGATCCCGAAATCACCACTTGGAGCCCTCCGTACGCCTCTCGATTAAAGCGTCTGGTGCTCAAGCGCCGAGGATAGCAAAGTTGCTCGCAGACGGTTCGTTGCATTCGTTGCATTCGTTGCCTTCGTTGCCTTCGTTGCCTTGGGGCTGCGTCCCATCCGGGCCGTAGTGCTCGCACCGCCCAAATCCGGGCAGTTATTTCGTTGCTCGCTTGGCCGTTTTCTTTTTCACGCCGAGCTTCTGGCGTGTTTGTTCGCGGACCGCTTTTTTGCGCGTGGTAGGAGCTGCGATTTCCATAAATTCAGCTTGGGAATTGTGGGAATCCCCATCGCTGGGTGAGGCTTGGCGGTAGGATGCGTCAGGTTGGAGTATCCAGGCTTTGGTGTTGTCGGCCAACATTCTATGGAGGATTTCCTCGATAACGCGTTGTTTCAGAGAAGGCTCTTCAATTGGGAAAACCACCTCCACGCGGGTGTAGAGATTGCGTGGCATCCAATCGGCGCTTCCGACGTAAACTATTGGATGCCCGGCGTTTACAAAATAGTAAATACGGCTGTGCTCCAAAAAACGGCCCACAATGGAACGCACTCGGATGTTATCGCTTACTCCCGGGATGCCGGGGCGCAGGCAGCAGATGCCGCGGATGATGAGGTCGATTTGCACCCCTGCGCAGGAGGCTGCGTACAAGGCTTCGATGATTTCGCGATCCACCAAGCCGTTCATTTTGGCGACGATCTTGGCGGGCTTGCCGGCCTTGGCGTTCTCTGTCTCGTTGTGGATCATCGTCATGATGCGCTCCTGCAGCGTAAAGGGTGCGATGAGCAGTTTGGACGCCCCCTGAAATTGTCCTATGCCCGTGAGCAGATTAAAGAGATTCGTGGAGTCTTCCCCGAACGCGGGCCGCGCGGTGAACAAAGAAATATCCGTGTAATTTTTCGCCGTGGAAGGGTTGTAGTTGCCCGTCCCGAGGTGCAAATAACGGCGTATGCAGTCTTCGTCCCGTCGCACGACCAATGCCATTTTGGAGTGCACCTTGTGGTGTGCCATGCCGTAGACTACGTGAACGCCGGCTTCTTCCAAACGGCGGGCCCAGAGGATGTTGTTGGCCTCATCGAAGCGCGCTTTTAACTCCGTCACCGCCGTCACCTGTTTGCCGTTGCGCACGGCGCTCATGAGGGCGCCGACGATGCGGGCATCCCCGCCAGTGCGGTAGAGGGTCTGCTTGATGGCGAGCACCTGAGGGTCTCGGGCAGCCTGTTCGAGGAATTCGACTACAGAGCTGAAATTTTCGTAGGGATGATGCAGCAGGATGTCCTTTTGGCGAATGGCAGCGAAGTAGTCTTTAACGTCGCGCAGGGAAGCCGCCACGGGCGCCACAAACGGGGCGTCGCGTAGTTCCGGAGAGTGGTCGCCGGAGCAGATGGCCATGAGGCGTACTGGATTGAGCGGGCCGTCAATGCGGTAGAGGTCCTCTTCGGTGAGATCGAGATTTTCCAGCAAGTACTGGGAAATTTCCGAAGGCATGGACTGGTCAACCTCGAGGCGCACGGCGGCGCCCTTGCGGCGGTTATGCAATTCCTGCTCCACGGCGCTGAGCAGATTGCGAACGTCGTCCTCGTCGATGTAGAGTTCGCTGTTGCGAGTCACACGGAAGTGCCAGTAACCAAGTATCTTGGTGCCAGGAAAAACGTCGGCGAGGTAATGGCCGATGAGGTGGCCGAGGAAAATGTACTCGCGGTGTTCATCTTCGTCGGGGAGGCGTACCAAGCGGGGGAGGACCTGGGGAACCTGCACCACGGCAAGTCGTTTTGACACTTCGCCGTCTTTCTCAATTTCAAGTTGTAGAATGATATTGAGCGACTTGTTGAGCAACTGCGGGAAGGGATGCACCGGGTCGATTCCCAATGGGGTGAGTACTGGGCGAACCTGTTGCTGGTAGTATTCGTGCAGCCAAGCTAATCGCTTGGCGTCCAACTCATCCGGACGCAGAAAGCGGATGTTGTTTTTGGCCAGATTCGGCACCAAATCCTCCCTCCAACACTGAAACTGTTGGGACATCATTTTGCGTACGCGCTCGTGCAGTGCGCGGAAGCTTTCGCTGGCGGTGCGCCCGTCTATGGAACGCTCCACAACATCACTCTCGATCTGCTGCTTAAGCCCGGCGACGCGTACTTCGAAGAACTCGTCCAGATTCGAGCTCACGATGCAGAAAAACTTTACCCGTTCCAGCAGGGGGTTTTTATGATCCAGCGACTCGGAAAGTACGCGTTGATTAAATTCCAGCCAGCTAAGCTCCCTTGAGATAAAGTGAGATGCGGGGTGCGCTTTCATTTGTGAAAGCTTTCTTAACCGGTGAACCATGAAACCAAAAGTAACATTCATGTGACTCCTTCTCAAGCAACCTTGCAGGATTTAAACGCCACTCGTTTTGGGTTCCAAATTACGAGGGCCGCTTGGCCGGAGTTTTCAGCTTTCCTGACGTAATGCGTCCAATGGCGGCTGGTTACAGACTCCTCTAGTCAGCCATAAACCCGCCACAATCGAGCCGCCGCACGCAGCACCCAGCGCGAGGAGCATCGGAAGCACCTCATGTTGGAGCGGCATTTTAAAAATCCACCTCGCTTCGGCCCACTGCGCGGCGAGCGCCAGCAGGATGCCGCTAAGCGCGGAGAGGCTCCCCAAACTCGCATACTCCACCAGCACGATGGTGCGCACTTGGATTTCGGACGCCCCAAGCGTGCGTAAAAGAAGACTCTCCTTTACTCGCTGTTCTTTCCCGTTGAGCAGGGCTCCTGCCAGAATGGGCAGCGCGGCGAGGATGGTAAAGCAGGCCAGCCACTGGATGACTTGCGCGGCTTTTTCCAGGATCTGGCGCACGGTTGTCAGGATGGAGCTGAGGTCTACGGAGCTCACGTTGGGAGCGCGTTGGAGCAGGGCGCGCTGTAACTGGCCTGCAGTGTGAGCGGAGGGAACCCGTGTGCTTAGGAGGTGAAATTGGGGCGCGTTTTCCAGCACGCCGGGCGCGAAAACCATGAAGAAATTCAAGTTAAACTTACTCCAGTCCACCTTGCGCAGGCAGACGACTTGGACACGCAAGGGAAGGCCTTGCACGTCCATCACCATCTCCTCGCCAATGCCGATGCCAAGGTCGCTCGCCAGCTTCTGCTCCAAGGAGATCGGCACGGGTGCTTCTGCTGCCACGGGCGCAGGCGGCCACGCTCCAGCGACGATGGTTTCGTCGGAACTAAGGGTGGCTCTGTAAGTGGAGCGGTATTCGC
Organism: Opitutus sp. GAS368; assembly: GCA_943329925.2. Classification (GTDB taxonomy): domain Bacteria; phylum Verrucomicrobiota; class Verrucomicrobiia; order Chthoniobacterales; family Chthoniobacteraceae; genus Chth-196. The sequence goes on along the minus strand of CALQFT020000154.1, from coordinate 5,218 downwards.
GCTCGATCACCCAGCGCGGCACTTTGCGCACTGAGGCCGGGGTGGTGGATTTTGGGGTATGGCGTTCTGAGGCGTTGGCTGGTGCCAGTGCGGCGAGGGTCTGCCCCTTGACCGACTCGATGCGCATGGCGACCATCGGGGCGCTTTGCAACACGGGGAGGCCCTGTTCTTTTAACAGGTCGCTCACGGTGGCGACCTGATCCGGTTGGACGTCTACGAGGTATAGGTTGGCTTGGGACTCGCGGTCGTCGATGCGCAGTTGGGTCAACACCAAGCTTCGGGTGAACCACGTTGTGAGCAGCAGGAAGACGCCCAGTCCCAGCGAGAGCAGAAATAGCAGCGTCTGGTTGTGTGGACGGAACAAGTTGGAAATGCCCTGCCTAAGAAGATACGGCCAGGTTGGGCGCACCAGAAAACGCATGGTCCGCATTAATCCATGGCCCGTGAGTGTGAGCGCCGCGAAGGCGAGGGCCAGCGCGCCTGTGAGCCAGAGCGCCCGCAAAGGCGTGGTGCCGTTGAGTCGGGCGACGCTCCAAACCAGTCCCGCCAACAGCAGGTAAACGCCGCGTTCCAAAATCACTCCGGAGCGCTGGCCGACCTGCCGTTCCCCCAGAGTCGCTCCCGGAGATACGTCGCGGATTCGCAGCAGCGGCAGCAGCGCAAATCCACAACAAAGCACGAACCCTGCTGCTGCGGTTTCCAGAACCACTAATGGTTGGGGCAAAGTGGCGACGGGAAAGGGAAGGCTGCTCCCCAAAAAATGCACCACCAGCCCGTGCAAAACACCTCCGCTGAGCGCCCCCACGCAAGTTCCCAGCAGCCCGATTGTCATGGCCTGCGCTAGATAAATGCCAAACGCCCACTGCGTCGGACAGCCTAGGCACAGCAAAATCGCAACCGTGGGCACTCGCCGCTGCACGTGGGTGTGAATGGCCCCCGCCACTCCTATGCCTCCCAACACCAGTGACGCTAAAGCTATGACGCCAAGAAACTCCTGCATCTTGTTGAGGCTCTCTTCGATGGCTTCTTGCCTATCTTCCGGCGTCTGAAATTGGACGCCTTCCTCTGGAAACACGCGCTTGATCGCAGCGATAGTCACCTGCCGCTCCGATTCGCTTTCAGGCAACAACTCCAAGGCGCGGTGATGGAATACCAGACTCTGCGCGCCGGCCAGCCCCGTGGCCTCCAGATCGCTATGACGCATCAAAACTTCCGGGGCAAATCCGCTGAAACGGTTGCTGCGTGGCATCCCATTTTGGAGGATCCCAAGAATTGGCAACTCCAAGGCACCCAGCTTAAAGCTCTGTCCGACTTTGAGTCCGAATTCCTCTAGAAGCGCCGGTTCGACAATAATTCCGCGTTCTGTTTGGAGTCGTTGCCAGGCGTCCGGCGGCTCGGTCTCCACCGTTGTGTAAAACGGATAGCCCCCCTCGATGGCGCGCACTTGCACAAGGCGCGAACGCTCGCCGGAGGGGAGGCTGAGCATGGAGGAAAAAGCGGTTTCCTTGCCCATCGCATGGAGCCAGGGGGCGAGCTTTGAAAGACTCTGTTCCGAGAGAGGGCGTCTGGATGATATGAGTAAATCTGCACCCAGAAGGGATTTGGTTTGGGTGGAGATACCGGTTTGGACGCTTGCCTTGAGAGTGTGGATGGCCGTGAGCGCGCAGATTCCCGCGGCGATGGAGAGCGCGTAAAGCGCCAGGCGGCCGCGCTGGCTGCGTCCATCGCGCAAGGCCATGATCCAAGTCCAGCGCTGAAGCAGCGCTTTCAAGAGCGTTGGTGTGGCGGTCGCGTTCATGCAGGACCCCGTTGGTCCGACACAATCCGCCCCGCGTGCATTCTAATGATGCGTCCTGTGCGCGCCGCCAGCGAATCGTCGTGGGTGACGAGAACCAGAGCCGTTCCGTTTTCACGCTTGAGGGCAAAGAGCATCTCCACGATGACCTCGCTGGTGGCGGCGTCCAGGTTTCCGGTGGGCTCGTCGGCGAACAGGATTTTGGGCGGGCGCACAAATGCTCTTGCGAGCGCCACGCGCTGCTGTTCCCCGCCGGAGAGGTGGTGGGGGTAATGAGTAAGGCGTCCGCCGAGCCCGACTTTTTTGAGGAGTGCTTCCGCCTCGGTTCGTGCATTGGTTTCGCCGCGTAATTCCATGGGAACTAGTACGTTTTCTAGTGCAGTAAGGGTTGGGATTAGTTGAAAATTTTGAAATACAAACCCCACGCTGCGGCCTCGGAGCGCGGCGCGTCCGTCTTGGGCGAGCGTCTCCAAAACTAAGCCGTCCAAGCGCACGCTGCCAGTGGTGGCGTCGTCCAATCCGGCGCACAGGCCCAGCAGCGTGGTTTTACCGCTTCCAGAGGGGCCGACGATGGAACAGGTTTCGCCGGGCTGCACCTCCATGTTGACATCCACCAGAACCGTCAGGGAGCGGCCTCCATCCTGATAGGTTTTTGAAAGGCCCCGCACCTCCAACACCGGTGGGACGGGAGTTACTGCATTCAAAGATGGATGAAGTTCAGCCATGGCGACAATGTCGCACACAAGCTATACTAAGAGGAAATTCTTATGAACGTGCAACGCAAGTTGGTGGGGTTTTGGCTGCTTAGCTGGCTTGGCTTGGTGCTTTTCGCACAAATGGGGTTCCGTATGGAGGCTCAGAGCGCTGTGGCGGAAACTGCGACCAGCCGCAGGGTGGTGATTTTTGGGGATTCAATCACGGCGGGGTACGGCTTGGAGCGGTCGCAGGCTTTCCCTGCGGTTTTACAGCGAAAAGTGGAGCAGGAAGGTCTTCCATTTGAGATTGTTGGTGCCGGAGTAAGCGGGGACACCACGGCGGGAGGGTTGCGGCGGGTCGCGTGGGCGCTGGGACCCGGCGCGGCGGTGTGTGTCATCGCTTTAGGCGGAAACGACGGGTTGCGGGGCATTCCACCAGCGGAAACGGCTGAAAATTTGGGCGGCATCATCCGCTCCATTCGCAGCAAATGTCCCATGGCGGTCGTCATTTTGGCAGGGATGCGCATGCCCGACAATTATGGGACGCCTTATACGCAGGCGTTTGAGGCGTTATTTCCCAAAGTCGCGGCCGAAAACGCCACGCTTCTGGTGCCGTTTTTGTTGGAAGGCGTCGGTGGGATTCCCGCCCTGAATCAGGCAGATCTCATCCACCCGACCGCGGAGGGACAGCTCCACGTCGCGGAGAACGTCTGGAAGGTGCTGCATTCCGTGCTCTTGTCACTGAAGCAAGAGAAGTAAAGCCGCCCTTCCGCGGTTTGGGACTTCAGCGGCTACTTGGCGGGCAGGTCTCGCAGTTTAATGTCGCGAAACACCACTTCGTCGCCGTGATCCTGCAACAGAATCGGCGAGGCCGTTTTGATCCCGAAGCCCTTTATTTTCGCGTATTTGCTCTTCGCAACACGTTCCAGCAATTCCGGACTGCCAATCTCGAAACTCACCGTTTTCGCTCCGTTAAGCCATTGCTCCACGTGCGCTCCATTGACCAAAATGCGGCTCTGGTTCCACTCCCCTGCGGGCTTGGTCTTGCGTGCCGCATCGGGCTCGATCAAATCGTAGAGGGCCCCAGTTTGGTGGATGAGTCCCTTGGTCGCATCTGGATGTTTTTCGTCGTCAAGCATCTGGAACTCAAATCCGAGGGCCTTGGCCGGGTCGGGTAAATTATACTTCACTCCGCTGTTGCCGCCCTGGCCGATTTTCCACTCCCAAGTCAGCTCAAAATTTAGATGCTCTTCCGCCGTGACCACATCCCCGCCGCCGCCGGATTTTTCGTGACGCAGGGTGCCATCAACAGCACTCCAGCCTTTGGTTGGAAAGGTCTTGGTGCCAAGCGCCACCCAGCCGGAGGTGGTGCTTCCATCAAATAACAGTTTCCATCCTGCTGCGACCTCCTGCTCGGAGAGACGGTTGGGTTCCGCCGCGGAGGCGAAAACGAGGGTTGAAAGCAACAGGGCGGAGGTTTGAAAAAAGGAGGAACGCATGGCGCAAAGAGATAGTGTTAAGAATGTGCAGGTTACTTGAGTGTCTTCACTTCAATTTTGCGATATTCCACCACGCTGGCTGGGTCATGGCCTTGAATCGCGAACGTGCCGTGGCTAATTACGCGGTCGCGATGTTTTTCTGAAGGCGCGCTCGGAGTGGGCTCTGTGAAATCTACGATGACTTTGCCGTCAACCTTGGTAACGACGTGCTTATCTTCGACGATAATCTCCATCACGAACCACTGTCCGTCCGCTGCGGGTGCGGTAAAGTTGTCGGAGATGTCGTACAAGCCAGCAGTTTTTTTTGGGTCTTTGTGGGTATTGTTGACCTGTGTTTCAAAGCCTTTGGCGGGCCATCCGGTTTCTTGAAATTCCGTGTGGAAATACACTCCTGAATTGGCTCCCGGATGCGTCATTAACTCCACTCGCAGATGGAAGTTTTTGAAATCATGATTTCCGACTGGACCCTCGTAAAAGAGATGAGAACGATCTCCGTGAACAACGAGGCGTCCGCCTTCCACAGAGAAGGTGCCGGGTTTGTCGCTGGCTTTCCATCCGTCTAAGTCTTTGCCGTTAAAAAGGGAGACAAAGTCGGCCTCGGCGGCAAACACGCTGCAGGGCAGAAGGATGAGGCTCAAAAGGGGAAGCAATTTCATAAGGGTCACCACTTCGGACGGATTCGCCAAATTCGTCAATAAGATCCGACTTCCCCGTATGGGTTGCTGGCGTTGTTCGGGCAGCGTTTTCGAGCCAGAGGGCGTGGCACTGCTTCGTCTCGCAGTGCAGTTGCTGATTAGCGGCAATGACTTCTGCGGAGTGAATACTGTTCAGCAACTGTCCTGATAATTTCTTCTTCCAATATGCAGTGCCGGCGTGCGGCGCTCGAGAGGAGGGAAGTCTCTATTGTGGTTTAGAAACATGGCATTGGTCCATTGCCTGGTGGTTTGCCCCGCTCAAGAGCTCTCGAGTACGAATGGTTAGTCTCTTTTGAAGAGATTAAATTAATTATTGGCAACACTTTATAAATATAAATGCAGTTGTGCTGCCGCAGTGTTTCGGGGGCGCTTAAAGCTTACAAAAGCTTCACAATTCTACCCCCTCAGATGCTAGGAAAGTGCAACCCAAGTGCAATTACATGCAGCGCAGAGCGGTGGCGTTGCAATCTTGAAGGGGCAAAACTTGCTCAATTGCAGCAAACCTTCCCTTGCAACTCCTACTGCGCACCCACT
>CALQFT020000153.1 GCA_943329925.2 Opitutus sp. GAS368 | reverse complement strand
TTCCTGAAGTTCATGGATCAGTTGGTGGCACAGTACCCAGGCAAGGAACTCCATGTCATTTTGGACAACCTGAGTACGCACAAGGTAGAAAAGGAGGCGTGGGCAAAAGCCCATCCGGAAGTCCACTTTCACTTCACGCCGACGCATGCGTCATGGCTAAATCAGGTGGAGGTCTGGTTTAGTATACTCACGGCTAAAGCATTGAGAGGAATGAGCTTCCGGTCTGTGAAGGAGCTCATTTCCCAGATTGACGCCTTCATTGCTGCTTACAATCAAGAGGCTGCGCCATTTGAATGGACGCGGATTAAAGTAAACGCAAAGACCTTCACTGGTAAATACGCGAATTTATTCAAGTAAATGCTAGTGCAATCCTCGCAGAGGCCGTCTACTGGGCTACGTTCGAGTTCAGTGGACTTGTTGGTGGAGCGGCGGAAATAATCGAGGAGTTCTACGGGATAACCTCAGTAAATGGCAATCATCTGGCGCCCCGCTCACCGGCTGAGGACTTCCCTCACATAAATGTTCACCTGCCCATCAGGAGATCTCCGAACCTCCCGGATTTCAAAGCCGCGCCCGTCCTCACGGGCAATTGCTGAGCCTTGTTGCGGGGGAATTGCCCCCGACGGATACTCAACAATGACGCGCGCTGAGGGCCTACCATCGGGGGTGCTGCTTTGTCGAAGTACCGCCCGATTTGAGCCGGCCGCTGTGACGACAAACTTTCCGTGGAGATAAAGCGGCTCATTATCGTTGCGACCTTGCAAGGCCGTCGCTTGCTCGGGAGTGACCGACTTACCGGAAGGCTGTTTGCCAGATCCAAACGTCTTCCATGATCCCGTGGGTTGACTGAGCGAAGGCGTTGGTGCGGCCGCTAGGAAGGGCTTCAAAAGCATTGAGGCAGGTGGTGGACTGGATACGGCCGCAGTACTCGCTTCCTGATTGTTTTTTGGTGGGGTGGGGGGCGAAATGATCGGTTTTCCGGCAGTCTTTCCACCGGCAATTCCCGTAGCTAGAGCGCTGCTGTTACCGACTCCATTGCCAGAACTACTTCCCAGCGGCGAGGGGTGTGCCAGTGATTGTTGCGGCGGCGACTTTGTTGCCAGAAAAGCCTGCTTAATAGCCTCGGAGGATTCTGTTATAGGGACCGTCTCGGGAAAGGCGGCTGGTGGAGACGCTGCTCCAAACTGAGCCGTAGCCCCTGCCTGCGGCGGGGCAGCTCCATTCGGGCGTGCTGGATGCGCCGAAATTTGGGGATCAGTCGGCGTTATCTGCGGTGCGGTGAGTTTGGCTGAGGAGGTTTTCGAATCGGGTTTCGGCGCTCCTCCTGCGCCCGCTTTGGCTAAAACTTGAGCACCCTCCGTTTTTGGGGCGTGGCTAGACTGCGCTGTCTGCACCAACTGCACCTTTGGTACGGACGCGGGCAAGACTTCCTCTCCAGCGGTCGCGAGCGCCGCCCCAGTAGCCGCAGTTTCCTGCTGCGGGCGATCTCGCAACCCGACGGTTACAGGCGACTGTATTGCGGTGGGGGAATCCTCTGGCTGCACCGGATTCGCCTGCGCACCAGCGACGCTGCTACCCACGGGGAATTCATCAACGCGCACGATCTCCACTTGCGACGCCTCCCCTCCGCTTGTAGCAGCGTTCCCATTACTGTTGGCAAGGTTTCGGTGTCGGGTCACATCGCGAATGACTGAGCGCACTTCCTCCCCGCGTACCACTGGGAATCCTGCGGCGACATTGAGGGAATCTGGTGGTTCCAAAGAGAATGATCCGACGCCGTTTTTAAGCGCGTAATTACCGTAAAGCAGTGGGACCACGGTGACTTGAAGCCGCCCATCGACGGCATGGTTCACCTGCACTATCGCGGATAAATCCAAGGTCCGCTGGAGACGCACCTCGAGGCCGGGCTTAAGTAATGCCAGCAACTCCTTTACGTTTTCAGTAGGGGCGGGGCATACAATTTCTGCCAAGATTTGAGGGAATGCACTGGCTTGCGTGAGTACTACCACTCCCGAGGTGAAAATGTCACTTTTTTGTAATTCGTACGTCTTCAGAATGACATACTTCCCCGTCAAATAAGGAACCAACCGTTTTGTCTCCGCATAATTTCGTAAATAATTACGAAGCAGCATCTCGTTCTCATAGGCGAACTGCGCCGCAGTGCATTTGCTGTAGCGCTCAAAGACGCGTTGCGCCTCCAAAAACTCCCCCGCAGGGGCCTTTGTCAGGGCAAACCGAACCGGAGGAGGCAGCTTGTTTAGCCGCTTGAGAAGCCTATAAGCGCGCGGATTCTCCGGATGTTCAAAAACATAAAAACTGCCCAGCCAACAGCCAAAGACGAGGCCCGCCAGCAGCAATAAAAAAACAGTCCACACAAACAGGTTATCCCGTCCGGAAGACTTTGTGCTTTCTCCTTGTATGATGCCGATTGCCATGACGCACCTCTAACAATCAAACCCCTAGCCCGCGGCCTCCAAACCAGCTTCTACCTCGCCTGCTGAACCTCCGCCAGTCACGGCCTCGACTAGTCCCTCACTGGGAGCTTTGGCCATTGAGGGTTCAAACGAGGTGCCGCAGCCACAACTTCGCACGGCATTCGGATTGCGCAACCGAAATCCTGTCCCGACCAAGTCGTCGCAATAATCCAACTCCGCCCCCGACAAATAAGGAAAACTGGCCGAGTCTATAAAAACACTTACTCCATCGCGTTCCACCACAGTGTCCCCAGTACGCCAAATGTCCAAAGTCATCGTGTATTGAAGTCCCGCACAACCACCTTTTTCCACTACAACGCGGAGACCCTTGCCGACGGGGCCACACAGGCCGTGATCACTATGGTGGCCTGTCGGATATCCACCCGCATCCGACTGCGATAAATCCGCAGGCGCGGAAGCCCCTGTTTCAACGAGCGGCTCGAGCAGTTGCTCCTCAAGGAGCAATTGCAAGTGTCGAGCCGCGGAGAGGGAGAGGGAAACCATGTAGAAACTCTAGCACCAGCGGCTACTTAGTCAAACGAGTGCGTGATGGATATTTTTCATTGAAATAACCGTTTGGAAATCGAGGAAAATTGATTTTTTAAGTTTAACCTGCCGCTTTGGCTTTTCTCTCGAAGCGATCTCTTTTAACTAAAAAGATGCTCAATGGCCTTTGGCTGGGTTTAATTCTTATATCGATCCTTTTGGGAGGCTTCACCGGCCGACTCGAGGCGGTCACTAACGGCGCTTTCTCCGCCGCAAGAGACGCAATTACCGTCGTGGCACTCCCTCTGGCCGGATTAATGGGACTATGGCTCGGGTTGCTGCGACTGGCCGAACTGTCCGGCCTGGTGGAGGCACTTGCTCGCAAATTGCACCCCTTAATGCGAATGCTCTTTCCCGAAGTTCCCGTGGGGCATCCAGCCATGGGCGCGATGGTTTTGAACATGGCGGCAAACATGCTTGGCTTGGGCAACGCCGCCACGCCGCTGGGGCTGCGGGCCATGCGCTGTCTGGAAACGCTCAACCCACATCCAGGAGTAGCAACCAATGCGATGTGCACATTTTTGGCAATCAACACCAGCTCAATCCAACTCGTTCCTGCCACTGCCATCGCGATATTAGCAGCACAGGGCTCCAAACAGCCCACCGCCATTCTCGCCACCGCACTACTCGCCAGCGCAACCGCCGCTACAGTGGGAATCCTTGTCGTGAAATTCCTCCAACGACTGCCCGCATTTCGTATCCGGCCCGAGGATTTTCCGGCTGTTCCAGTCCCAGAGCCTAATGCGAGCAGTGGTGCCGCCGAGCCTGAACCCCAAGTCGCGCCGATATCTCCTCCAAGACCGCTGACGAGAGCCTCGCTCGCTCTCCTATTATTGTACGGTGGACTTTTCGTATTACTCTCCGCCCTTCTGCTTCTGCCGACTTGGTTCAGCCCGGCCTTTGACATTCTGCAGCAGTGGAGTCCGGATTTTCTAACTTTCTCTCCGCCTCCACTGCCTGAAGCGCTGCAAAACCAGACAGGTCTCCCCAAATTGCTCGGCGTGCTTTCCCTGCTGGCGGTTCCGTTTCTCATGGGATTTTTTGTGCTGTTTGCTGCATTGCGAGGGGTGAAAGTGTACGAGGAGTTCGTGAATGGCGCAAAAGAGGGCTGGCAGGTGGCGCTTCGAATCATCCCCTATTTGACCGCAATTTTAGTCGGGGTTCGGATGTTTCGAGAAGCGGGCGCAGTAGAACTTGTGGCCCGCGTGTTGGCTCCAGTGCTTCAACCTTTGGGAGTATCAGCTGACTTGTTGCCCTTGATTTTAGTCCGCCCTTTAAGCGGGGGTGCCACCACCGGTCTGTTCACCGAACTCGTCACCCGGTTCGGTCCAGACTCATTGATAGCCCGTACCGCAGCTACGATTTTTGGAAGTACGGAGACGACCTTTTATGTCTTGGCGGTCTACTTCGGCGCGATCGGCATCCGCCGCGGCCGCCACGCTTTGGCTACCGGCTTAATCGCTGACGCCACGGGTGCTGTTGCCTCTATCGCAATTTGTCGGTGGATGTTCGCTTGACCCGTTTCCAGACTGCGTCACGAAGGCCGCCTTTTGCGTCGCAGGTTAAATGCCAGACTGCGTTGGGTGGCCTCGCGCAAATCGAAGCAAGTGAATTAGCAGTTCTGCCGCCGTTCGCAACACCGTCCAAAGTGAGCCCTTCAGGCCCGCAGCAGCGGCTTGCTTGCATTTTTCGCGCAGTTTGAAAACCTGCCACGCTTTCCAACCTGCGCGGAGCATTTCGCGCTGCTCTGGAGAATTTTCAGGAGAGAAGAAGGTTTTATAGTGCAAGCGGCGCACACTTTTGCGAGTGCTGCGAATGTCCATGGAGGCGTTAGCCCCGTGCCTCCGGTAGTGCAGCAGCACCTCGTTGACAAACTCAATAGGGCCAATCCGACTCAATCGCAAACACATGTCCCAATCTTCACAATACCTCAGGCGAGGATCATACAATCCCACACGCTCGTACGCCTCCCGCCTAGCCACCAGCAGTCCTGGGGGGTAGACGGGACCAGTCCACACCAGCGTCTCAAACACTGTGGGAGAAGAAAGCGGCCACACTATAATTTTTCCCTGATAATAACCCAAGCGCCTGCGACCGAAGGCAGAAAAATCGCCAACGGCCACTGGAAGTCCGTCTTTGTCTATGAATTCGGCCAAACCATGTGCGCCTATGGCCTGAGGATTTGTTTTCAGTCGGCTCACCAAAGTAGAAACGGCATTTGGTTCCCACACATCATCCGCGTCCATAAAAGAAACGTAAGGGGCCGAGCTGAGACTTTCCAAAAAACCGCGGTTTCTAGCCTTGGACGCGCCTCCACAGCTCTGGCGAACAAAGCGAAATCGGGAGTCTCCAGAGGCCGCCCGTTGCGCTTCCAAAAAGGTGCTGTCCGTTGAGCCGTCATCCACCACAATACATTCCCAAGCATCAAACTGCTGAGCACGAATGCTCGCAATAGTGTGGGCGATAAAGCTCCCAGCATCGTGCGCCGGGACGATAATACTAAGCTCTGGCGATATTCGCATGTGCGGGAGTTGGCTCGAAGGTGAAAAAAAGCGTATCCTGCAACTGCCGGAGGTTTCGCGCATAGTCGTCCATCGGCGGCTCGATGGAGCTGAGCGGCACCGGTTCTCCTGCCTGAATCGCTCGCACCACCACCGAACCTTCGGCCAAACCTGCCGGCAGAAAATCCCTTCCTCTCTCCACCGTGTCCACTTGGCCATAGAACGTATACCCACCCATGCCGTCCAACCGTTCGCCAGGATGCAAATCGCGCTTTGCCACGGCGACGACTTCCGCCACAGGAGCCCCTCTGGGCGCAACGGTGGGCTCTCGATACAACACGGCCTCAGCAACGGACAACGGGGTTTCCAAGTGACACAAATGATAGGGTCTGAAAAACAGGTAGTCTGGGCCTGACCCCATTTTTAAGTAGTCAAAATAGTGCCCCACACGGTCCCAGTCAGAGCAACGTCCAATGACAAAAACACCGCCGCCAAAATCTCCACCGAGCGTGTAGTCGACCACTCCTGGACGCCCCAGAATTGCAGCAAAATCGCGCACAGCATCCTTTTGCGTAGTTTGAACCCCGTGCATTCCTCGGACTTCGGGAATAAGCCCCGTAGCATTGGCGACGATCGCGTTTTCCAGATTCATCTTGGTGCCATCTGTGAAAGCGCAGACCATTTGCGGACTGGTTTTCATGCGAAGCGCCCAGGCCTTGGAAGTCTCCGGAGTGGCGCTTACGTCTAAAAATCCCTTGCAGTTGACAGCCGCCACTATCTCAAATCCGTGGGTGGCCACCCATTCGAGGATACGCATGAGTACCCCCGGTTGGTCCCCATCGGCGTAGCTGTAAACAACGCCACGCTGGCGGGCTCGTTCGGCGAGATAACATCCCAAGGTAGCGTCCAATTCCGCGTTCATTACCACGACGTGCTTTCCCGCTTGAATCGCGCCCAGAACGCTGCGCGCGGCGTACGATACTGTACCGGTGGCCTCGACAAAAACCTCAATGCCCGCAACGCCAAGCGCCGCATCGGTATCAGAGCACACGCACGGCAAGCCTTGCTCCACGGCAAGATTCAATAATCGGGCGTCGTTGCTAATCACAACGTCCTCTCTGACGAACCCAGCGGTAATCCACGCCTCCACGGCTCGATCAGTGTTGCGATTGATCAAAATGGAAGCGTCCAATCCGGGCATGGCACGCAATTGCAGCGCAATCCCACGGCCCATTGAGCCAATGCCGCTGACGGCCACTTTAATTACCCGCCCGAACTGTTGCCGTCGTCTTAATTCACGGTATAGGTGCATGTTTTGTTACCTCTCTAATTGAAACAGAATCCTGCATTGCCTGATAATCGCTGCCCCGCACGGCTCGATTCCCGCGCGCCCCAGCCAACGAATTCCACAACACCAAAAGCTTCCTGGCAAAATCCTCCGCCTTGAAACGCACCCGCGCATCGAGTGCCGCACGTTCCCGCATTGCCTCAAATTGCTCCGGATGTGCCAGCACGTTTTGCATTGCTTTGCGCAAAGCCCCCGCATCTCCCACCGGCACAGAAATCGCATTGATGCCATCCTCTACATACCCGCGCATGCTCCGGCTCGCGGACACAATCAGGACTTTTCCAAGCGCCATATTTTCCATGAGCACCGTGTGCCCCGAACCGTGCGGAGTGTCAGCCAACGGAATCACCACTAGGCGCGCCTGCCGATACAACTCCCGCAACTCCACCGCAGGGACAGCTTCACGCACCTGAATGCCGGACCCAAAACAACGGTGCGCCCGGATTTTCGCCGCATTAAATCCATCCGTCACAATGACCAGCGACTGTCCCAACGGAAGCGCCTCCAAAAGGGTCTCAAAATCCTTGCCGTCATTAGTGCCGACAGCCAGACAGAACCCTTTTTCTTCCCTCGGATCGACTTTCTGGAAAAATGCAGAATCGAGCGGCATCGGGAGGAAATGACAGCGCCCCATGGGAATTCCGAAAACATTGGAAACCGTTTCACTCTGAGCTTCGACCAGAGACACGATCGCATCCGCACTGGGGAGCAACCTCCGCCAAATCCAACGGCGAAAGCCTGACTGACTTTTGCGATGAAGCAGTCCGAAATTGATGATCAGCAGGGGTGGCCCGTGAAAACCCAGCCTCCTGATCGCTAGCAGGAAAACGGCGCTGATTTCATGCACAGCAACAATCGCGCTGACATTCTTTTGGCGCAGCATCCAAGACGTCTGCCACACGCGCCACCCCTGAGTGCCTAATCGTCCGAATAGGCCATCAGGAGTGGCGCATAACTCCGCGCTTACCCCCAGGGCTCCCATCTCGCAAAAACCCCAAAGCCGATGCGATGGTACCCTTCCCTCTTTGTAGCGCGCCAGTTCTGCCCAGCTCGGCCGCTCAAATGCGAATAGCACGTGCTGCCGATCCGGCACATTTGCGCCCCCATGTGTTCCGTTCAATGCGCCCACACCTCAGAATCGGCAGGGAGTAGCGGCACGGTTGCCTTTGCTCCCAAAGCCCCCTCCTCGGTGGGAGCCAATAGATCCAGAGCTTTTTTGCCTAAAGTTTGGGTGCGTTGGTGTTCTCCAAATTGATTGAAGTAAATACACTCAGGCCGCCGAGGCATTTAAGCATGGTTTTCGCGACATGGAAGCAAGCCGCTTTCTCTCGTGCGCTTCTCGTGCGCTATAAGGATAATTTGCGTTGCCAGGCGGGCTATGCAAATCGGTTTAGTAATTTTGCTAACGTTTACAATTAGGTACTAGTAGGCAGTGAGGTCGAATTTGACGATTCCGATGCCGGAGGCATCGCGGCTGTTATACGGTGGTTGAGCGCAGCGACACCACCGGAATATGTCCAGAACGAACCGCCTCCTGAAGGGATACCAGCAAGCGATCCAAACCTCCGATGACGCACACAACTCGGACTTGCTTCCCGTTGGGTGCGTTGTGTTTTCTACTGGCTTCCGGCGGTGTCGCTACGCTCAACCGCCGGCAAATCGCGGGCATGCCTCGGCATGACTGGAAGCTGCGGGCCCGTGAACTCGGTCACGAGAAGGGGTTGGTGATTTGCGGGATTTC
>CALQFT020000152.1 GCA_943329925.2 Opitutus sp. GAS368 | reverse complement strand
TAGCCGATGAGTTGCCACTACTGAGCGCAGAGGATATCGCGTGGGTGATTGAGTGTTACCTGCCGCGCCCTCAAGCGACTGAGGAAGATGTGCAAAAAGCCCTCGCCAGACGACACCGACGTCGGCAGATGGATATTGATTTGCGAAAGAAAAAGATCGAGCCGCGTCTTGAGGATATTTTGTAACACAGAAGAAGTAGGAGCTTTTATAGACTTCTCCCTCATCCGCGGGGGCGATGAGCAATCGAGAACCAAGGAGATCGACGTCCGCATGGCCGTTACTGAAAAAAAGTAATGAGCACTCTGCCGATCAGATCGGGGTAGACTACCCGAAAAACTTCGGCACCACTTCGCCGGCGACATCCGTCAGCCGGAAATCCCGGCCACGGAAGCGATAGGTCAGTTTGGTGTGGTCGAAGCCGAAGAGATGCAAAATCGTCGCATGCAGGTCGTGCACGTGCACGGGATCCTTGGTGACGTTCCACGCGATGTCGTCGGTTTCGCCGATGACCTGTCCGCCTTTGATGCCACCGCCTGCCAGCCAGAGGCTGAAGGCGTTGGGATGATGGTCCCGTCCCGTGACCACCCGAAAACCCGGCCGGTTTTCGCCCAACGCGGTCCGGCCAAACTCCGAGCCGCAGACGACCAGCGTGTCTTCCAGAAGTCCGCGCTGCTTGAGATCCTTGATCAGCGCGGCAATCGGTTGGTCGACCAACGCGCAGTTGTGAGGCAGCTCGACATTGATCCGGCTATGGTGGTCCCACGAGGCGTGGAACAGCTTCACCACCCGGACACCCCGTTCGATCAAACGGCGGGCCATGAGGCAATTTCGCGCAAAGGTGCCGAACAATCCGATGCCGCCCCGGTTGCCGCCCTCAATCTTCGGTTCGTTGCGATCGACTCCATACAGGTCGAGGGTCTCTTGTGATTCGCCCTGGAGATCCATCACCTCCGGCGCCGCCATTTGCATCCGGTAAGCCAGCTCGTAGGCCGCAATCCGGCTGTCGATTTCCGGATCGCCGATCGCCTCATTTCGCAGGGCGTTCAACTCGGTGACACCCTGGATGCTCCGGTGCTGCATCTCGTCCGTGATGCCCGGAGGGTTGTCGACGTTTAGCACCGGGGCGCCTTCATTCCGAAACAGCACGCCGGAATATTTACTCGGCAAGAAGCCGCTCGACCAGCTCGCCGAACCACCAGGGATGCCACGACCGGCCGCGACGAGCACCACGAACTCCGGCAGGTTTTTCGATTCGCTCCCGAGGCCATAACCCAGCCAGGAACCCACGCTCGGGCGGCCGGCGATGGCCGAGCCGGTATTCATCAGCAACTGGCCGGGAACGTGGTTAAATTGATCAGTGTGCATCGAACGCACGAGGCAAATGTCGTCCGCGATCGAGCCGATGTGCGGAATCAAATCCGACAACTCCATGCCGCACTGCCCGTGCCGCTTGAATGTCCGGGGCGACCCCATCACGCGCGCCGACTCCTTCGCGAGAAATGCGAAGCGCATGTTTTTCAGCATCGACTCGGGCAGCGCCTGGCCGTCGAGCTTGTTCAAGGTCGGCTTCGGATCGTAAAGATCCATCTGGCTCGGCCCGCCCTCCAGATAAATGTAGATGCAGCGCTTCGCCTGGGGCTGGTGGTGCGGCTGGGCCGCCGGCCCGGCCAACAGCCCATCACCGCGCAGCAGGTTCGCCAGCGCGAGCCCGCCTATCCCGGTAGCAGTGTGGGTCAGGAATTTTCTGCGAGTAAGACAAGATTGCATAAAGGTAAGACTTCACCGGCTGGAGAGCCCAACGTTCGGTCGCCAGGCTTCAATCGCGGGTGATGAATTCATCGAGATTCATAATGACCCGCGCAACCGCACCCAGCGCGGCCCCAGCGTCACCGTGGTTCAAGGCCAGCTGGTCCCGGTGCAGCGACTGCAACGACTTCATTTCCGCCGCCGTCGGCGCGCGGCCCAAGCACAGCTCGAAGCCGCGTTGCAGCTGCGCATCAACCGGCCCCGGTCCGGCGCTGAGCTTCCGGCCGAGGGTCTGGCTGCACTCGAAAAAAACTGGATCGTTCAGCAATGTGAGCGCCTGGAGTGGCGTATTCGATCGCTCGCGCTGGAAACATGCGGCCGTCGAGTCAGGGGCATCGAAGGTCAGCAGCATCGGATACGGAATGTTGCGTCGCAGATGAATGTAGAGTCCGCGCCGGTATTGGTTGGCTCCCGTGGTCGCCGGCCAAGAGGTGTCGCGGCCGACCGCGGTCACGTAGGCGGGCAGCGGAGGATAAATGCTCGGACCGCCGATACTCGCGTTTAGCAGTCCACTGGCAGCGAGAAAACTGTCTCGAATCACCTCGGCTTCGAGTCGGTTGCGATTCTGGCGGGCGAGCAGCGTGTTGAACGGATCGCGGTCCATCAACTCAGGGCGGAGGGCCGCCGATTGCCGGTAGGTGGCCGAGTTCACGATCAACCGGATGATTGCCTTCCGGCTCCAGCCCAGCCGCACAAATTCGGTCGCGAGATAATCCAGCAATTCCGGATGCGATGGGCTTTCGCCGCGGGTGCCGAAATCTTCGACCGTGGCCACTAGGCCCCGGCCGAACAGCGACTGCCAGATGCGATTGACCGTGACCCGTGCCGTCAGGGGATTGGCCGGATCGACGATCCATCGCGCCAAGTCCAAGCGGTCGGCTTTCCCGCCCCGGGGTGTGAACGCATGGAGCGCGGCGAGGATACCGGGCTGCACTTCATCACCTTTTTGCATGAAGTCACCGCGGACATGAATATGCGTTTTCCGCTCTTCGGCGACTAACGTGGCGGCGACGGTTTTAGGGTGGACCGGCTTCTTCGCCTCGTGCGCCACGATGGTGGCAATCTGCTGCTTCGCCTCGTCGTCATGGAGGCCGGCAAAATGCCGGGTCAGCGCGAGTTGTTGTCCGCGCGAACGCCGATCAGGTGGCGTATCGAAGATCGCGAGCAACTCATCAGCGAGCGTGCTTGCCTCGACCGGGCTGGCCGAACTCGTGGCAGCGAGCCGAAAGCGCTTCATCAAGCCCACCGCCTGGTGCTGCAGCTCGAAGTAGACCGTCGTTTCCTCGGAAAAATCCTCCGCGGCCTTTAATTCGAAAACGATGACGTGGGGTTGGTTCACCTCCGGAGCGATTGACCAGCCCGTGTTCGGCATCCCATCGATGGACTCGGACGCCGCCCCGCTATTGGCGGAGAAATCCGCCCGGGCGGCCGTGAGTTCGATTTTTCGCTGGGCCCCGTCTCCGGTTTTCGCCAGCACCGAAAATTCAGACAGCGCAAAGTCTCCGGCTTTCGATCGACCGACCGGTTTTCCCGGAGCGGTCAAGGCTTCCACCCGAAATGCCGTAACCGCCTTCTGCTTGAGCTTCGCGGCAACGATGAAACGGGAGCGCAGCGTTCCGGTGGTGGACTCGATGGAATGATCCTTCGCGGCGGTCAGGACGGTTTCATCGTCCTCGGTCACAAAAGTCACCGCCTCGGGCTGGACAACAGTCCATCGTGCAACCGGCAATTTTGCGGCACGCTCCCACGCCGGTAATTTGGTATCAAGGAGAGTGGGCAGACGGGCGGTGAGCGGCGCTTCAATCTCACTCCCCTGGACCGCCCAGATCTTCAGGGCTCGATGATACGCGTCGAGTTCAGTCGGTTGAGGCGCGGGCAGATCCTTTTCGGAGGTGTTGTTGAAAAAAGCGTAGAGCTGGTAGAACTCGCGGTGGGTGATCTGGTCGTATTTGTGCGTGTGGCATTCGGCACACCCGACGGTCAGACCGAGCCACACCGCACCGGTGGTCGCGGTGCGATCCACGGCCACCTTGCAGCGATCCTCCTCTCGGTCGGCGCCAGCCTCGTCGTTTTTGAGCGTGTTGCGATGAAAGCCCGTCGCGGTTTTTTGATCCAAGGTCGCATTCGGCAACAAATCGCCAGCCAGTTGCTCGACCGTGAACTGATCGAACGGCATGTCCCGATTGATCGCGTTGATCACCCAGTCGCGATAAAGGTAGGCGAACGGGCGCGCGGTGTCGTTGAGATAGCCGCCGCTGTCGGCGTAGCGGGCCGAGTCGAGCCAGTGGCGGCTCCAGCGCTCGCCAAAATGCGGCGAGGCGAGTAGGGACTCGACTAGCCGTTGATCGGCATCGGGGCGCTCGTCCGCGAGAAAGGCCCGCACGATTTCACCGTCAGGCGGCAGCCCGAGGAGATCGAAGCTGAGCCGACGGACGAGAGTGCGCCGGTCGGCTGCCGGAGCGGGCTTGAGGCCCTCGCGTTCGAGCCGCGCGACCACGAAATTATCGATGGGATTACGAATGGCGGCGCCTCCGGAGCGCGTTGTCGGAACGGCAGCCCGCCGAGACGGCTGGTAGGCCCAGTGGCTTCCCCACGGTGCGCCTTCGTCGACCCAGCGTTTCAGCAACTCAATCTGGCGCGCCGAAGGTTTCTGCTTCGCCTCCGGGGGCGGCATCACCTCGTCTTCATGCGGAGAAGTGATCCGCAGAACCAATTCGCTTTCCGTGCTCCGGCCGGGAATCACCGCGATCGCGCCGCTCTTGCCGGTACCGAGCACTCCCTCCCGCGTGTCGAGTCGCAGCTTTGCCTTGCGCTCCTGCTCGTCGGGACCGTGGCAGTGATAACAATTATTCGACAAAATCGGCAGGATTTCGCGCCCGAAGTCAACCGGCTCGGCCGCTCCGGCCATCGCACTCGCGAAAGCCGCTATGGCGCACGCAAAGACGAGGCGGAGCCGGGTGGCGGCATGAGTTTTCCGATTCGCGGCAGCCATGCTCAGAACGAACCTTTCACGCCGACGGTGATGATGCGGTTGAACACGCCGTGGTAAAATTCCTTGGCATAGCGCGGCGTCTGCGATCCCCTCGCATTCTCCAAATGAACGACGTTCGTGGCGTTGCGCACGTTCAGGGAGAGGAGCACGCGCCTCGAAACCTGATAACCCAAACTCAGATCCAACTGGGTGAGCGGCTGCGGATACCGAAAACCGTCCGGACCTATGGTTGGATACGCGACGGCCTTTTGTTCGCCCCGGCAACTCCATTTGGCAACAAAGGTCGCCCGGCTCTTGTTCACCGTGAAACCCCAGTGACCGCTTCAGGCAGGAAACCGGTGAAGTCAGCATTAACGCTACCGCGTCCAGGCTGAAAAAATCGTGCTGTGGGAAAAAGCGAATTCTTATCCTTTCCTTTTGGAAGCACCGCGAAGAGAGGCCCTCACGAGCCTTTTATTTCGCTGACTGAAGGGATTGCAGACCCCTCTGGGCGGCCTTCCGGGAGGCGTCATCGGCGAGCCACTCAAGGGCATGCGTAAGATCGGCCCCGGCTTGCTTCGCGTTCTTGGCAATAAGATGGGCGCGGCCTCTCACCAGATAACCGTCGCCCCGCTTCCAGAAGGGCCACTTCGCAATGTCCTCCTCAGCGAACTGCACAACAACCTGCGGCGCCTTCGCCTGTGCGAGCAGGTTCTGCATCTGCGCGGTTTTCTGCACCGCAGGGATCGGGATCCGTGCTGCAAGTGCGTCCGCTTGGGCGAAGTCCTTAAGCGCTACTGCGGCGGCGGCCGCCTGCTCGAGCGCCACGGATTTCTGGTAGTCGGTGATCTTACCCTCTGCCAGCGCAAGCAAGGCGGGAAGAGCTTCGGCGGGCTTTCGGAGCTTGCCGACATCGCGCAATCCGATGACGAAGTCCGTGAAGTTCGGGTCGTCTTCGAACTGGTGAGAACGGCCGTCGTAGAGGTGCGCGAACTTCATCGTCTCGTGGAAATTGTTCGTCCCGGTCGGCGAAAGTGCACTCACCTCCATGCCGTCCTCACGGATGCGCTGCCGGCAGAGGTTGATGTGCCAGGGAAGACTCTGCGTGGGTTTGCGACCGATGACTTGGTGCAGCGGGTCGTTTTCATCCTGAGTCACCGGAATCCGGATCTCGACCGTCCAGTGGTCCTCGCCGATCTGGGTGGCGACCTCGGCCTTTGAATGCCAGCTGAACCACTGGCTGCGCGGAGCGCCGCGGTCGAGGTCGACAACGGCTCCCGAGGGACTGACGGCGATCGAGTAGTAGGTGTGCGATTCCGTTGCGACCTCTATCTCCACGGCATCCCCATACCAGAGCGCCTGATCACCGTTCCTCGTGGCGGTGTTGTTCGGTTTCTCTCCGGGCCGTTCCTCGCAGCGGATTGCGATGCACAGGCTGTTTCCCTGCCACCCGGTTTTGAAGCTCGTGCCGAAGAGGGGTTGGCGGCCGGTTTGCAGTTCGCGGAATCGGCCCGTGGCGGAGGCCGGACAGTTCTGCCAGTAGGCGTCGTCGAGTTTCCCATCGATGACGATGTCCTTCGCATCGCCCACAAGCCGCACCACGGGGACGGGACCGCGCTTCTGGCCCAACTGCTGCGACTTCATCCGCAGACCCTTGAGGAAATCGTCGATGAGGGCGATCCGCCTCCCGTAGACACTGGTAGCATCGGCCTTGGCCTTGGCCTTCTCAAACAGTGCGAGTGCGGCATCGGCCTTCGCTTTGTCCTCTTCCATGGCGATCCAGTTCGCCTCGCAGTTTGTGAAGAAAGCCAGCATTTCCTGCTCTGCGGGGCCATAGAAGAGGCGGCAATACTCGCGGAACATCGCATCCACATCTGCGTCCTTTCCTCCCCAGTACATGCGGGCGGTGAAGTAGACGAGGAAGTGGTTGAAGCCGATGCCGACCTTGTCGAAATCCTGCCGCACGGTGAGCCAGACGTCCTCCCCCTGGGATATGCCCTTGGTGGCGTTGACGGAGTCGCCGAGCGCATGCGCCGCGAAGGCCGGTAGATACCATCCACGATCGGTGAAGGGGTAGTTCTCAAAAATGAGCACGGGATTGTCGGTCTTCTTGATCCACGCAGCGCGCAGGGCTTGCGGTGCAGCCTCACCCTCGGCTTTGCTGCCCGTCTTGTTCATCGGCCTGCGTCCTCCCACGATGGCCACGATAACGTTGGGCTCCAGCTTGTCGATCTTCAGCGGCGGCAGGGTGTAGACTCCATAGGCGCAGTTCAGAATCTTCGCGCGCGGATGCGTCTTCCCCACCTCCTTCGCCACGCGGTTCACGAAGTCCCAGACATAGTCGCTCAGCAGTCCGCGGTCGCTCCGCTCGGGCGAGTCTTTCCCTTTGCACTTCTCGCACTGACAGATTGAGGTGTAGCCATCCGGTGGCATGATAGAGACGCTCTCAAGCTGGTACTGGTCCAGCATCGCCCGCGCGAAACGCACCGTTTCGAGGAAGAGCTCCTCGTTCGAGTAGCAGAGCTGGTTCTTGCTGGAGCCGGGCCTGTAGTGACGCTTCCCGCCATACAGGGCGAACCAGTCCGGATGCGCCGCGAAGATCGCATCGTTGCCGGTCATCGTATCCATGCCATGGGCGATCTGCAGCTTCTCGTTGTTGCGGATCCCGAGCCGCATCGCCCACTGCGAGGTCTCGAGACCGACGGTGCCAAACCGGAAGTTGAATTGTCGCAATGCGAAATCAGGATTCACGGTTTCGTTGAGAGTCGGCAGCGCGAGGCTCGGGATGGAAGGCAGCACTTCTCCCAACTCGCCCGGCAGATACCAGCGCGCACCAAGCTTGTGAAGGAAGCCGCACACGGCGTTAAAACTTCCCCGCTCATCGAGACCCCAGACATCGAACGTCTCGTTCTTCTCTGCACCAACGCCCTCCGGCTTGCCGGTGCGCCCGGGCAGCCGGAGCCGGTGCTTGTAAAGACCCTTGGCCGGAATCCCCCAGTGCGAATCCGTAAGCGCCTCCCATTCCGCTTGCGCGCGCTTGATGTCGCTGTTGCTCTGCGCAAAGGGCGCGGTGGGCGTAAAGTCGGTATCGTCCCCCACCAGCGCCATCCAGTCCGGGCCGGTGACAATCCTATACGCGCCGTGCTGCAGCCCGTCCGCCTTGACCGGCGACTGAGCACTGGCTCCGACGAACACTTTCACCGCCTTCCCCGTCGGCTGCGTGAGGATGGGCAGCCGCGCCCCGCTGATCTTTGCAATCTGATCCTGCAACTCCTGCGCCGCGAGTCGGACGGAACGCTGGGGCTTTTCGCTGAGGATGATCTCCGCGCGCGCCTCCCCGTTCTCGGTGAGGAATACGCCGGCGGCATCGATCACCGTTGAAGAGAAAAGTAGCAGGACTGCGAATGTAAGGAGGCGTTTCATGGGAGTAATTTAGGAATATTGGAGCAGATGCGCGCCCCAATGCGCGCTCTATTTAATTGCAGTATAGTAAAGGGGTTTACTCGGCAGCTAAAAGACCCGCCTCAAGCCACGGGCGCCAGTGATAGAATTTTTGGTTTTAAGTTGCTGACCAAAAGGAGTTTTCCTGAGGAGAGACGGCAGATGAAAAACCGCTATCCCGGATTGGGTAACGTCGACGGAGCAGCTTCCGACCAAGAGAGCCCGCGGTCGGTGGAGAAACTTTCCCAGAGCACGCCCGCCACGGTGCGGAGGAGCATCTAAAGGCGGACGGAGAGCAGTTCCACTAGTAGGCAGTGAGGTCTAATTTGCCGGTGGATTTCTCCTTTTTACGCAGTTGCCGGTTCCGATGCCGGAGGCATCGCTGCTGTTATACGGTGGTTGAGCGCAGCGACACCACCGGAATATGTCCAGAACGAACCGCCTCCTGAAGGGATGCC
>CALQFT020000151.1 GCA_943329925.2 Opitutus sp. GAS368 | reverse complement strand
CGTGGTGGCCGTTGCCGCCGATGTCGATGAGGTTGCTGCGCTGCCAAGTCTGGCCGTCGTCCTTGGTGAGGAAGCCAAACATGCCCCAGCGGCCCGGTTGCTGCAGGGTGACCTGGATCGGCACGACCACAGATCCGTCGGACGTCTGGATCGTGCTCACGATCGTGCCGTAGTTGCCAGGGAACGGTTGTTGCGGAACGTCCCAGGTTTCACCGTTGTCGCAGCTCCGGGTCATCCAGAGATTGTTTTGGTTGTGGAAGGCGGGCGTCCATTCGCGCTGGGCTTCGTCCCAGCGGGTGTCGATTCCATCCAGGGTGCGGAAGATGAGGATAAGGACGCCGCTTCGCGTGCGGATCAGCGGGCCGCGGGTAGGAATGACCGGCGGGGTGCCGTTGATGCGAAGCGGGTGGGGGGCGGACCAGGTGCGGCCGTGGTCCGAGCTGACGATGGTGGCGTTGCCTTCCGCGGGCACGGACATGAGCCGGCCGTCGGCAAGCGCGACGACGCTCTGTTCGTCGAACACGGCGGGCAGGCGGAGCGGCGGGGACGAGAGGGCGGGGTGCAGCCGGCGCTCGACGTCGGCGGCCGGTCCGGCGGCTAGGTCGGCAGCCATGGCAGGCAGCGGGGTCAGTGAAGCGAGGAGTAGGACGGTGAGAGCCGAGCATAACGAAGATAGCCGACGAGGCTGATCCTGAAGCCGTCGGCTCACAGATCGCCAAGATGATTTCAAAGTGATGAGTGCAACGGTGAGTGTGTTTTTCATTTGGGTGTTTTACGGGCCTTCATTCAGCCGCTTATCAAGCGTTGGTCCTATCGCCTCCATCAGGCGGGTGTAGCCGGGGCCGGCGACGCAAAGTTTGCGGGCATCACGGCTGGGCTAATGCTTCCAGCGGGCTCGACGAGTTTGTTGCCGACATCGAGGTAGAAGACCTGTCTTAGGTAGGCCGTCCCCCAAACGGGCACTGGGCATTCCCTTTGTAACACCGAGTGGTCGCTGAAAACTTTCGGGAACTCACCCGCGGCGTGGACCACAGAATAGAGCGAGGGCTGAATCAAAAAAACAGCACAATCTTATGCATGTGAAGATTGTTTAGCATAGCTTGCGTGGGATTTCGCAGGGCGCGCTAAAGAGAGAATTACTTTTTACGGCACGGAACATAACGAAAATTTGACCGCGTTCTGAGCCAAAACTTAGGCCCTTGTCCCCGTCGATAGGTCTTTTGTTCCATGGACCCAAGATGCGATCCTTGCATGAAGTCTATGGAAAAAGAAACGATTAAAGAACACTCGGCAATGTGACGCCTGATGCTGAAGCTAGGACTTGAAGGCACGGCCAAAATTCCGGTCCACGCACTGATCGATGCTCCCGGAATCATGGAAAACCGGAAAATGTAAATTCTGGGGAGAGCTGGTCAAAAAGGGGCCCCCTCAGGCTTACAGTTGTGCTCAACGCGAAGGTGCAAAATTTTGCACCCGGACAGAACGCATGACGCTGCATCGTTCATATTATTTCCAAAAAGCCTTGAATTTCAGGCCCCTACAAAAGACTCAAGAACCACTCCGCATTCACACGCAAAGCCCCCTGCGGCCACGAACCTCCCTTCCGGCAGATTGACTATCGACAGGTAAACCCCTCTGGAATGAGAGCGAATCCTATGGAGCCAATATGGAGCCACATGTTTAAAAAATGACTGATACGCTTTTCATGTTGGGTGCCAGACTCTTAATACTTCCCTTTCAGGGTCACTGGCGGGAAGTCATCGGTGCGGAATGGCGAGGCGGGGAGCCCTGCGCCGTTGGTGAGGTTGAAGGTCGGGTTATGCGCCCATGCGTAACGCACGGCCGTAGGCGACGTCACCTTGTCCGACCAGACGATCACGTTGCTGCCGTCGATCTTTGCATCCGCCCAAACCCACTTCCTGTCCTCTCCGCAGATCGCGAAGCCCTCGAGCTGGCTATTCGGGCTGTTGCGCACGAGCGGCGCGGTCTTATTGGTTAGGGAATTGACAACGTCGGTTTCCGGCAGGGGCTTGGCCGTGAGGCCTCCCTCTGTGTGCAGGAAGCTGAGGATCGCCTTGCGGCTTTCGACCTTCATCGAATTATAGACCGGTCCGGAAAACGGGAGCGATTTTCCGTAGTCCTTGGCGAGGGCGATGAGCGCGAGGCGCTCGCCCACGTCCTTCTTATTGCGGGGATGGAGGTTGTCTGCTTCTCCGACGTCAATGGTGACGGCCTGCCCAGTATTCGGCAGCTTGAGCGCCAAGGACTGCGCCTCGCGCAACTCGGCCAAATAGCTCTCGCCGGGCATGGATGCCTTTGGCCTGTAGTTTGGCAACTGGCAGAAATAGAATGGAAAATCCCCTTGTTTCCACTGCTTACGCCAGTCGGAAATCAATAGAGGGAAAGTGGTCCGGTATTGGTAGGCTCGGCTCGTATTGGATTCACCCTGATACCAGATGACTCCCCGGATCGCATACGGGATGATCGGGTGGACCATGCCATTGAAGAGGAAGCTGGCCACACTGTTAAGCCCGGGAGGATTTTCCGGAGGCCGCGGAGCCACAGCTGTTTTTTTTGCCGGGAGGGAGGGGAATTGATACTCCGTTTTCGCCAACCATTCCCCAGCCAGCGAGATTGAACCGCCTGAACCGGCCCTAGGACCTCCGGTGTTCGCAGGGAATATCGCCGGGCTGATCGGTTCGTAAAGCCGGATGGCGAGAATGTTTTTTCCAACCTTTACGTCTTTTGGAGCGACGTCAAATGGGCCTTTTCGACGGATGGATCCCAAGCCATCGAAGTTCTGAATGCTGGTTTGTTTGAGCAGCTTGCCGTTCCAATACACGCTGTCGAATCCGTCAATCGGCAGGGAAAGGGGAAAGTTTTCCGTCGGTGCGGACGGGATATTGATTTCCTTGCGCAACCAGACAGCCCCCGCTTGAGGAAGTCCTGGTGCGGTCACCTCGCCTGGCAATTTGACAGCCACCCACCCGCCAGAGGAAAGATCCGACCCGGCATAGGCGGCGACATCGGCACACGGCTTGTCTTCGCGTCCGTTCTCCTTGGTCCAAGCTCCAATGCTATCAATGAAAGCTTTTTTATTCTCTGGTGCAGCTTTTACCGCAGCCCAGAGCCGCTCGCTCGTGGCCTTAAGGTCGGGCACGGCATCCAATGCCTCGGCGCTGGTCCACGCTTCGGAAGGCGTGCCGCCCACGGAAGTGTGGATTAAGCCGACGGGGACGCTCAGTTCTTTTTGAAGCATTTTCGCAAAGAAATATCCAACGGCGGTGAAGTTTTCGATCGTCTTAGGTGAAGCGGCAACCCATTTCCCTTGGACATCGTCCATGCGCTCGCTCGTTGCGTTCATTTTGACGGCGAACTGGCGCAGAAGCGGGTTGGAGGGCTGTGCCATCTCGGTTTCGACACCGATTGCATTTTTAAGAATGAACTCCATGTTGGACTGGCCCGAAGCAACCCAGACTTCTCCGACGACGACATCAGAAACTGTCAGTTTGTTTTTGCCTGCCAGCGTCATTTCAAACGGCCCAGGCGTTGAATCCTTCAGGTTCAGTGCAAGCATCCACTTGCCGGCTGCATCCGCTTTGGCCGTGGCTGCGATGCCATTGAGCGACACCGTCACCTCCTCGCCTGGGTCGGCGCTGCCCCAAATCTGAACCTTTGCGGCCTTTTCCAGAACCATATGGTCGGAAATGATCGCGGGAAGTTTAATGTCGGCCCACGCGCAGTTGGTGGAGACGGCAACAGCAACCGCCAGTCGTAGGATAAATGGAATTCTCATGGATAGTGAACTCATAGGCAAAAGATAGTAATTCGCTTCCCTCCCCCGGCACAAAGGAAAGGATAGTAATTTGCTCTTCACCCCCCGGCACGACTTCTTCAGCCTAGACGCGGGGGGCGTTAAAAGACAGGGGGGCTCCCTGTTGCGATAAAACAGTTGATTGGCGCTTAGACTCATGGCGCGTTCCTGGGCCACGCACGCTACACCCCATTTGCCATTGTGTTCCCGGAGCATATGCGGAGCCGACGAACGCTTGAGCTTGGACTCCATAAAACAAATACGGAGAGTGAAACATTCTACCGCCAAGCCCCGCAGGAAGTCGGCCGTAGCCAGGACTAAAGGTCCAGCCGTCCCTCCTTTTGAGAACGGTCTAACTTCCAAAATTTGCGCGCGTCACCCGCAGCGTGTTGCCTCCAATAATTTTGCGGATCGCCTCGTCCGTGTAACCTCGCTGCACTAGGCCTAACGTGAAAAGCGGCCAGTTTGTCCAAGCTACGCTTTGGTCCATTTCAAGCGTGGTTTGAAAGTCGTCCCGTGGCCATAAATGATCCCAGCGGGGGGACGCGCCCAAGGGAAGACTGCCATCGGCTCGCCGCTGGATTTTGGCTCTCTCTTCCTTTTCAAACCGGGACACATAGGACGTATCCGTTCCAATGGCCACGTGCTCAATTCCAAACCGTTTCACCACGTAATCGATGTGATCCAAAAGAGCACTTATGTTTCCTTTTCCACCGAGAAACCGAGGAACACAACAAATGCCGACCAACCCACCGGTGTCGCAAATCGCTGCGATGGTATCGTCTGGCTTGCCTCTAAAATGGCGAAACAACCCAGCCGCCGTGGTGTGACTTGCCATCATCGGCTTTGTGGACGCCTTCGCTGCCTCCAATGCAGTCTTCCATCCGGAATGGGCGACATCGACGATCACCCCCAGTCGATTCATCTCCAAAACGACCGAATGTCCAAAGTCGCTTAAGCCTCCATCATGAGGCTCGCCTGCCCCATCCCCTATCGGGTTTCGGCGATTATACGTCAGGTGCATCATCCGGATCCCGAGCTGCTTGAAGATTCGAATCACCCCCAATTCATCACGCACATTCTCCCACGCTTGCGGCAACGGCACTCCATTTCCGGTCAGATAGAGGCACCGCTTTCCTTCGCGCTTTGTCCGCTCAATATCGTCCGGGCTACCTGCCTTCGATAGTTCCGGACGGAGCAGATCCGTTGCGTAGGTAAACCGGGCGAGCCGATTGATTAACCGTTGAGGATCGTTTCCTTCCTCTCCTGCATTTTGAAAGATGCAGGTCACACCGGCCGCCTCAAACGCTGCAAAAAACTCCTTCCGCTCACGCTCGTCCGTCGCCATGCGGGTCATCGAAATCTCCTCCCTCAGATTGCTGAGCTCTCGGGAGGAAGCGCCCCCATTTACGGCTTCATTAATCTTATCTGCATCAATTGCAGCGTGCGGAGCGAACCCGTAGGTATCAAAGACCAGTGAGGAGGCATGAAGTTCCGCTGCATGCTCCACTTGCGCCGCAGTGGGTTGAAGAATATCCAGAGCCACCTGCCGGTTGCGGTCGATCGTCTCGTTCCCAGTTTGTAAACGCTCGAACGGTAGAGTCGCCCGCACCAGAATTTGGAAGCTGCCAAAACTCGCAAGCGAAGCCACGACGCCGGCGCTGTTATTAAGGAAACGACGACGCGATAAAGGAAAGGAGGTCATATGCTCTTATTCTTCCGTGATCCGGTTGCCTATCAAGGTATAAGGGATAGTAATTGGCTCTTCACCCCCCGGCACGATTTCTTCAGCCTGAGCGCGGGGGCGTTAACCCGTGGCGAGTTTCAACGCTTCCGTATGGGAGGATTGCCGAGGAAGACGTGAAACTTCCCAGCCGTCGGCGCGCTGCGAATCGCGATCTTCGCGCCGCTGATCTTCTCCAGATACGTCTGAAATTTCTTCGCCGCCAGCTTGGTCATGCGCGCCGGTTTTTCCGCGATGACGATCTCCGCACGAGCCTGACCGCTTTCGATGAGGAACGTGTCCGCGGCCTGAAGTGCGCTAAGTCAGGCAAGGAGCAGCAAGGCAGTAAAGAATTGGAGGGTTACTTTCATGGTCAAAAATCCTCGGCCATCTGATCAAGTTCCTTGTTGATACGCTCCTTCCAAGCGGCGGGAAGGCTGAGCTGGAGAAGTTGATCAAAGGTCTCGATGGCCTTGATTTTCTTTCCAGCTGCGAGCAGCGCTCGGGCGTAGGCTTCGAGGAGATGGCCTCTTAAGGTGAGGTTTGCGATCTTGGTGAAATAAATGCCGTCGAAGGCCTGCACCGCTTCCTTGGCGCGTTCGTTTTGGACCAGCAGACTGGAGAGCGCGATGAGGCTCTCGGTGCGCCAGGCGTAACCCGAGGGAGTGACGCCGAGCGCCTTGCGAAACTGCTCCTCAGCCTTCGCTGCGTCCCCGCGTTTCAGATGAATCACGCCGGCTTCGCGAAGGGCGCGACCTCGGACCCCCACTTCGGCGCCGGAGTAGTTGGCCGCGAGCTGCCACTGCTCCAACGCGGCGGTGTCGTCCTTCTTACTATGGTAGATTTCGGCGAGAATACCGTGCGCTTGTCCGCGACAGCGCACCGGCCAGGTGTCCACGTTTTTGCCCTGCACGGAGGCGAGCGCTTCATCGAAGCGCCCAAGGTCGGCGAGCACATTCAGCCGGGCGAAGTCGCGATACGCGGCGTCTTTGATCTCGGTGGTGAGAGCGAGAGCGCGGGCCGCGTCCTTCAGTGATTTGACGGCGATGTCGAGGGCAAGTTCGAGGTAATGGAAATTCTCTCCAGCCTCGTCGGCCTTTGCTGCCAGGGCTTGGAGTCTCTGAATGGCTTCGTCGTAGCGTTTATCAGCAGTGAGCTGCTTCACGGCTCTGAGCTGCGTGTATTCAATCGCGTGAGAAGGCGCAGAAAGGCACAGCGTGGCGGCGAGGACGAGACGAGAAAAGCGTAGCTTGGCGGACGCGTTCATTTGAAGATGGCCTTGCCGAAGGCGGCGTCGCCGGGAATGCGCGAGGCGTTGAGCTTGCCGGTCCACGCGGAGAACTCGCGGCTGGTCCTTTTGCCAGTGGAATCCGTGAAGTGCACTCGGCCGACATTGAGATACCAAGTGTCGCCGGGCTTCGGCGGCTTCGTGCGTATTGTTTCAAAGGGGATGATGGCCATGGACTCCCAGCGGTTCATCGCCGGGACGAGCTTGGTTTCAAACGTCCACGCACCATTCCAGCCTTCGTCGTTCCAGCCGTAACGCGGGTGTAGGAAGTCGGCTATGAATCCGTGCTCGGCCTCATTGAATGAAGTCGGATCGGGTTCGTAGGCGAAGTAGTAGTAGCGGCTGCGATCGGCGATGGGCGATACGTTGATGACGATGCTCTCCTGCAACCACAGCTCCGCATCGTGGCCGCGAGCGACGAAGACCATCTTGTTCGCCGGTTGCTCTCCACTGACGCGGACATAGAGATTCGTATCATCGAAGAGCGCGCGGAAGGTCGTTGGCGCTTGGAGCTTCGTCACGACGGCACCCGTGGGCATGAGCGGATGAGACTCGGCCTTCTCCCAGAGCGGTGAGTCGAGCGTCAATGGCCCCACAACTCGTGCGATGGTGAGCGACTGACTTTTCTGTAGCATCTGTGCGGGGTTCGCGCGCATCTTCTCAGTGTCCCAATTGAACGGCGCGCGATCCAAGTAACGCCCAGCATATTTTAGGTCGCCCTCTTTAGCGGATCGATACGCGGGATTCTTCTTCGGATACTTCGCATCGCCATTCACCACGCTGGCGACGAACGCATTGCGCGCATCCACCGCATCAAGCAACTGCGTGAGCGATGCCGCGTTGTTCATCGCCTGATGATTCCGCCAGGCATTGATGACGAGCGCGAGGTGCTTCAGGAAGTCGAACTCGTAGCGCACGATATCGAGCCTGCGCTTCACCTCTGGCAACGCGGCACCGCTCTCCGCTGAGGCGAGGTCTTCCTCCAGCGAGTTGATCACATCCGGTGGCCAAAGGGTGCTGAGGGCGAAGAGTGGATCACGGCCAGATTGATAAGAGTATTCCCGCAACACCCGCCACAGCTCCACACGCTTCTGCACGTTGGTGAAAAAGCGGCGCATCGGATTCTCGCATTCGCGGAAGGCGGCCTGCAAATACTCGTCGAAGAGTTCGTTTGCCGTCTGGCGCTCCGGGTCGATCGCGAGCCGCAGATAGACATAGATGTTGGGCCCTTCGAGCCCCCACTGGCCAGCGCCCGGACTGCCATTCACCTGCACCATGCGCACGTGGTTCTCCACCAGCAGACGGTTTTGTACGGCGATCATCGAGATCGTGGTGAGCGGAGTCAGCCCCACGAGATGGAAGTTGCCCCAGTTGTAAAGATAGGCCGAAAAGCCTCCAGGCACCTTGAGCTGCGTCCACGCGGCGAACGCCTCCTCGTCGGAGTGCATCATTTCGATGATCGTGTTTTACGGGAACTCGCGGAAGCTCTGCGGTGGCTGCAACGTGGTGCCGTAGGAGGTCATCATGACCTTCTTGCCCGGGCGATCCTTCATCAGCCGAAGCGCCAGATCGCGATGCATGATCCAGATCTTCTCGCCCCATGCGCGGTCATTGTTGAAGGCAATGCCGTCGGTTGGCTTCGTCGTTGGCTGGATCCCATAAAGAGCCGCGCATTCCTTGCACTGGCAGGGGCGGAAGCCATCGGCGTGTCCCATTGCAAAAGCGCCACAGTCTCCCAGTGCTCGCCATCGGGCGAGGAAATGATGCGCCCGCGGCCCGTAGGATGGTTGTGGTGAATCTCCCCTTCGTGAAAGCCGCAATACCAGTTCCCCTTGAAGCGAATCAGATCAGTGAGTT
>CALQFT020000150.1 GCA_943329925.2 Opitutus sp. GAS368 | reverse complement strand
TCGCGATGCGTCATGCCGTCCATGCCGTGCGCCGTCTGCCGACCATGAGGCTCGCGAAGGCCCAGGCGCATGGCCCACATGGAGGTGTCTAGGCTGTTCGTGCCGAAACGGAAATTGAAGCGGCGTTCGGCGAAGTCCGGGCGTACGGTTACGTCCATTTTCGGCAGAGCGATGGTCTTCGATGACGGCACTACTTCACCCAATTCGCCCGGCAGATACCAGCGCACGCCGAGCTTGTGCAGAAAGCCGCACACCGCATTGAACGAGCCGCGCTCATCGTAGCCCCAGAGTAGCAACGGCTCCGGCTTGGCGCTCGTAGCCTGTGCAGTGGGCCGGCCGATGTCGCCCGGCAGCGTCATGCGGTGCTTATATATGCCCCGCTCCGGCACCCCCCACTGCGCGCCGGTGATCTTGTCCCACTCGCTTTGCAACTTCCCGCTCTTGACTTCGCTGCTGTTCTTCGCCCACGGTTCGATCGGCGTGAAATCGCTGTCGTCGCCAATGAGCACCATCCAATCCGCGCCTGTCGCGATGCGATACGCGCCGTGCTGCAAACCATCCGCCTTGATCGGCGACTGCGCACTGGCCCCGACGAAGATCTTCACCGCTTTGGCGCTCGGCTGCGTCACGATGGGCAGACGTGCGCCGCTGATCTTTACGATCTGATCCTGCAACTCCTGCGCCGCGAGTCGTGTGGAGCGCTGAGGCTTGTCACTGATGACAATTTCAGCGCGCGGCTGGCCGTCCTCGACCAGGAAGGTGTCGGCGCCGTGGAGCGTGGCGAGGGAGGTGAGAAGAATAGTGAGGAGCTGGAGGATCTTTTTCATGGAGGATTCCATTTATTACAATACACCTGCAGTACCTTCATTTGCGCGAGCTATTCGTGGCCAAATAAGTAAAGCCATTTACGCTCAGGCTAAACCAACCCCATGAAAACCGATCGTCGCTTTTTCAAAGAACTCCGTTTCCGCCAGCTCCGCGCACTGGCGGAGGAGTTCGATAAGTAAATCGTTGACACGCAAAAGGATAGGAAATTGCTTTTCACCCCCCACCCCCCAGCACGATTTCTTCAGCCTGGACGCGGGAGCGTTAGGCTGAAGGCACCGGTGCAGAAAACGAATGGGGAACTGGTAGCGAGGGAAAAGGGGACACCGCAGGGCGCAGTCATCTCGCCGCTGCTAGCCAATTTTTCCTGCATTATGCGCTGGATAAGTGGCTGGCGAGCGGAAAAAAGTGTCTGTCCCCTGCGGTTCCTAGCGGCCGACTGGCGGCTTGAATGAAGTGAGCCAATGGGATTTGAGGATCCCGACGCCACTCAAGAATGTCCGATTCATAACAAAATATGTCCTTTGGGAAATCGCCATCTACGGGCATTTAAAGAGCACGTTTCTTTTCCCCGTTCCGACCGTTGCCGATCCGCCGTTCAACCCATTTCATTTCCCTCACATGAAAATCCTTTCACACCTCCCTCCTCTTCTTGTGGCCGTGTTAGCCGTGTTTCCTTTTGGGACCGAGGCTGCGCCGCTTACTCTGCGTCAGGATGGTAGCGCCAACACCATCTCTGTCTTTCGGCAAAATGTCGCGGAACCGATCCTGACCCAAAACGCGCGTCCGGATTTCCGTCCATTTCTACACCCGATTGTTGCGCCAGATGGCAAAGGTGTGCTGACGGAGTTGAGTCCGGCGCATCACAAGCACCAGACCGGGCTTTACTGGGGCCTCAAGCAAGTGAATGGGCGGGATTATTTTCACAATCCCGGCGCAGGCTTCTGGCGCAAGGTCTCCAGTGCCCCTCTGATTGCGGAAGGCGAATCGGTCAAGTGGATCACGGTTTATCACCTCCTTGATGCCGACGGTAACCCAGTGATGGCCGAGACCCAGATCTGGACGATGCGCGACAGTGGTGAGCGTTACCTACTAGACTTGGAATGGAAGGGTGAAGGTCTTGTGGACCTGACTATGGCCAAACAACCGTACGGCGGTCTTTTCCTTCGCATGCCATGGAAGCTAGGCATGGATGGTGCCGTAGTGAATAACGATCGACTTCGCAATAGTTTGGCCGATACCAAGAACGCCTTTTGGGTCGATCTAGGACTTAAGATCGATGGACGTGAGGATCAGGCTCACATCGCGATTTTTGATCATCCGAAGAACGCTGGATATCCGCAGGCCTGGCGGGTGGATGGCCAAATGGGCGTCGGACCTTGCCGAGCCATCACCGGTGACTGGACCATTGAAAAGGGCAAATCGGAGACGGTTCGACATCAGTTTGTCGTCTACACAGGCAAACTGGATCAGGAAACGGTGAACCAGGAATGGGAAAGGTTTACCCAGAAAAAGGTCCTCATCGAAAACATGGTGCTCGCTCGCAAAAGTGGCAGCGCTGCCGCTTTTCTCACTGGGGAACAGGCAGTCGCAAGGATGACGGTTCCCGCCGGGCTCGAGGCGAAGCTTGCTGCCGTCGAACCCATGATTACGCAACCGATGGCGTTCTGCTGGGATGATCGCGGACGTCTCTGGGTCGCTGAAAATCGAGATTACGAAACGCGCAGCACTGGTTTCTCCGCGGACGGAAATAGTCGAATTCTCATCCTCGAAGATACGGACGGTGACGGGAAATTCGATAAGCGCACGGTATTCATGGAAGGGATTCCCTTCCCCTCGGCGATCGCGGTTGGATTTGACGGGTTGTGGCTCGGTGCTCCGCCGAACCTGCTTTTTGTTCCGGACAAAAATCACGATGACAAGCCGGACGGTAATAACGAAGTGCGCCTTACGGGCTGGGGTATTCGAGATCGGCACGAGATCTTTAATAGCTTTGCTTGGGGACCGGATGGTTGGCTTTACGGCTGCCAAGGATTTGCTACGCCCTCGACGGTCGGCAAGCCCCTGAACGGAGGGACGATCCTGCACAAGGGGGATGCATTCCCGACTAGTATTGAAGTCAAAGACGGGCAATTCATCGACGGCGGAGTGTGGCGTTATCATCCGACAAAGGATCGTTTTGAAGTGGTCGCGCACGGTTTCAGCAATCCTTGGGGCCTGGATTTTGATGATCACGGCCAGATGTTCATCACCGCTTGTGTGATTCCGCACCTTTGGCATGTGATTCCCGGCGGTATTTACCACCGTCAGGGGGGCAAACACATTAACCCTTACGTCTTTGATGATATCAAAACGATCGCGGATCACCGTCACCGCTCGGCCCACGGCGGAGCTCGCGTCTACTTGGCCGACGCATTTCCGAAGGAGTACCACGACCGGATCTTCATGGCGAATCTCCACGAACATGCGGTGCTCACCGATATTATGGAACCAAAAGGGTCAGGGTTTGTGGGACATCATGGAGACGAGACTCTGCTCGCAAACGACAACGCGTGGGTGGGTTTCAGTACCGAAATCGGGCCTGATGGAGCGGTCTATGTTCTCGATTGGCACGACACCGAGATTTGCGGCAACGCCACCCACGACAAAGAGACCGGGCGTATCTACCGCCTCGCCCCGAAGGGACTCCCAGGCACCGCCAATCTTGACCTCAACGCGAAGACAGACGTCGAGCTCTTGAGTTTCCTCACGAACGCAAACGACTGGTACAGCCGCCGGGCGCGCGTTCTCCTCCAGCAACGCGCGGCCGAGGGACGCCTCGATGCTTCGGTGCCTGCTCGACTTTGGGATTTGTTCGCTCAATCCAAGACCTCCGCTCACCAACTGCGTGCGTTGTGGGCGCTGCACGTGACCAAAAATCTGCCCGAGGAACGCCTCTTGCCGCTCTTCGATCACGCTGAACCCTATGTCCGGGGTTGGGCGATCCAACTGCTCGGGGAAGATTCCTCCTATAGCCGGGCCGCGTTGGACAAACTCGCGCAACTCGCGGAAAAGGATCCCTCACCTATCGTGCGGCTTTATGTAGCGGCTGCCCTTCAGCGTATGCCGCTGGCTGAGCGCTGGCCGATTGCACAACAGCTCATCGCACATTCTGAAGACGACACGGATCACAATTTGCCCAAGATGCTTTGGTTCGGTATCGAGCCCTTGGTTGCCGAGGACGCTCCCCGCGCTTTGGCCTTGGGGGTTGGCAGTCGGATTCCAGTGCTCACAAAATACGTCGCCCGCCGTGCGAGTGTTGCCAAACAATCCGAAGCAGTTGCTGCTGCGCTCACCAAAACAACCGATCTCAACACTAGGCTCCTTCTTGTGGAAGGCCTGCGCGACGGGTTGAGATCGCTCGATAAACGCGAGGTAAAAGCTCCCAAAAATTGGGAGACTACCGCTGCGGCACTCGCGGCTGTTAATGAACCGAAGTTGCGCGAATTCGTGGCGCAGATTGGCCAACTGTTTGGCGACGCCAACGCCGTGGGTGCGCAGCTCGCGGCGCTTCAAAACAAAGCAACGCCGATTCCACAACGCCGCGAAATCCTACAGTCGTTTGCCCGCTCTACTCATGCTCCGGCGCTGCCCGTTGTACTGTCGCTCTTGGATGAAGAGGCGCTCCGTATAGACGCGGTTCGGGCACTTGCCGCGTTTGATGATCCTAAAGTAGGACAACAACTCCTAGGGCGCTACGCATCGATGTCCACAGATCACAAGAACGAGGCTATCCTTACGCTCTCCGGGCGGCGGAGCACCGCGCAGGCGCTGGTTGATGCGATGAAAGACAACCGCATTCCAAAGAGTGATGTGAGTGCCTTTGCCGCGCGTCAGCTCTACCGTGTGATTGGACCATCGTTTGTGGAGTTTTGGGGGCCGATTACGCAGCTCGCCAGCGATAAAGAAGCCGACACGGCGAAATACAAAGCGTTATTAACCGATGCTTATTTGGCGAAGGCGGATGTATCCCGAGGGCGCGCGTTGTTTGAGCGTTCGTGTACGCTATGCCACATGCTCTACGGCTCCGGTGGAAATGTCGGCCCGGATCTTACGGGGGCGAATCGTGCGAACCTCGATTACATCCTTGCGCAAATTATTAACCCGAGTGAAATCATGCAGGAGGCCTATCACCTCGTTGTGGTGACGACTCGCGACGGGCGTACGGTGTCGGGAATTGTGGCAGCAGAGGATGCGCAACAATTGACTTTGCGTGTGATTGGTCAGGATACAGTCCTTGCGAAATCGGAGATTCAATCTCGCGAGAAACTACCAATTTCGATGATGCCAGAAGGATTGCTAAAGGCGCTGTCTGACGAAGAGGTCCGCGATTTGATCTCCTACCTGCGCACGACCTCACAGGTTCCTTTGCCCAAGAAATAGAAGGCGTACCGGATTTGCGTTAGAAAGAGTCCAACGCCATCTGTATTAGCCTAGCCCCCAAAAACCCAGTGATGAAAAATTCCCTCATGCAGATTGTTGCAGCCTTGAGCGTTGCAGTTTTTGGCCTGCCGTCCGGGTACGCTGTAGAGGCTGCTACGCGACCGAACATTGTTGTGATTGTCACTGACGACCTCGGTTACGGCGAACTCGGTTGTTACGGAGGGAAGGAAATTCCAACGCCCAATATTGACGCATTGGCGGCGATGGGAACGCGTTTCACGAGTGGTTATGTCACTGCACCGTTTTGTGCGCCTTCGCGAGCTGCGCTTTTAACTGGGCGTTATCAGACTCGATTTGGATTCGAGCATAACCCCACGGGCGCCAAAAACGTGATACCCGGAATAGGACTGCCACTGGCTGAGAGGACCATTGCGGATCGGTTGCGAGATAGTGGCTATGTAACGGGATTGGTTGGAAAGTGGCATCTCGGGGGCACCGCGGAGTTTCATCCGCAGAGGCGAGGTTTTGATGAGTTTTTCGGGTTCCTGCATGAAGGACATTATTATGTGCCAAGCCCCTGGCAGGGCGTGACGACTTGGTTGCGAAAAAAGACCCTTCCGGATGGAGGAAAGGGGCGGTGGAGTTCGCCGGATGGCCGGATCGTGTGGAGTACCCAATCGGGACACCATGAACACGAATACGACACCGATAATCCGCTTTTGCGCAGCAGCCAGCCCGTGGATGAAAAGGCAAATCTTACCGACGTCTTCACACGCGAGGCCTGTGACTTTATCGAGCGTCATCAGGCGCAGCCCTTCTTTCTCTATCTTGCCTATAATGCGGTCCACAGCCCAATGCAGGGAGCCGACGAATACATGAAGAAATTCGCGCACATTGAGGACATTCAACGGCGGATCTTCGCTGCAATGCTGGCTCATCTGGACGATAGCGTTGGCAAAGTCCTCGCGAAATTACGGGAAAGCGGAAACGAGGAGAACACGCTAGTGATATTCCTGAGTGACAACGGCGGTCCCACAAAAGAGCTCACCTCGAGAAACGCGCCGTTGCGTGGCGGAAAAGGCGAGTTGCTGGAAGGGGGAATTCGAGTGCCGTTTATTGTGTCGTGGAAAAATCATATCCCGGCAGGGCAGGAGCTGAATACGCCAGTGACTTCGATGGATGCGACGGCGACAGCTTTGGATCTCGCCAAGACGCCTCCGGAAAAAACAACGATGGATGGAGTGAGTCTGATGCCGCTCCTCACGGGTCAGGTCACGGATTTGCGGGAGCGTCCTTTATTCTGGCGGGTGGGGAAGCAGAAGGCGATGCGACTCGGTGATTGGAAGCTTGAGCGGAATGGTAAGGAATTGCACCTCTATGATTTGACTCACGATATTGGGGAGGTCACAAATTTAGCTCCACAGGAACCGGGCCGGGTCCAGCAGATGTTGGCGGTCTGGGACAAATGGAACTCCGAGCAAATCGAGCCGCTCTGGCGATAGCGCAGAGCAAAACGGGTGAGAAATGTGTTTTTTGAGCAACCTCATAATCTCAATAAGGAATCGGTTCTTGTTTGGGCTTTACCGTGAGTGTTTCTGCCTGCCACAGAGTGGCACCCTCCCGTCGCGCTGCTTATCCCCCCCCCAGAAGCTTAACCCAGTGATGAAACCTTACCGCTTTCTTTTTTCCGCCCTGTTGTGGCTGCCTTTTGCTCTCCACGCCGCTGACCCCACTACCCCTGCGAAAAAGACCAACGTCATTATCCTGCTTGCGGATGATTTGGGTTACGCCGATCTCGGTTGTCAGGGTTCAAAGGAGGTCGTTTCGCCCAACATCGACTCCATAGCGGCGAATGGGGTTCGCTGTACTGCAGGATATGTCACCGCCCCGCAGTGCTGTCCCTCGCGGGCCGGTTTACTCACTGGCCGATACCAAAATCGGTTTGGGTTTGAGGCGAACCCCGGGCCCGCTGCTGAGCCGACTGCTGGTCTGCCCGTGAGCGAGCGTACCATCGGTGATCGCATGAAGGCGTCAGGCTATGTGACCGGGATGATCGGTAAATGGCACCTTGGACGGACTGAGGAATTCAGGCCGTACAATCGTGGATTTGACGAGACCTTCTGGAGTCCGAATGGCGGCGTGCTGTTCCCGCAGAAAAAGACTGGGTCTCTCAAGGACATCTTTCGCGGACCTAATCCCGTACAGGAACCGGAGTATTCGACGGACGCATTTGCGCGCGAGGCGGTGTCATTTATCGACCGTCACCAAAACGAACCCTTCTTTCTTTATGTCGCGTTTGTGCCGCCCCACTGGCCGATGGAGGCGAAGCCTGAAGATCTCGCGAAGTTCTCTCACATCCCGGATTTGCACCGTCGCACGATGCTCGCGATGATGGCTTCTCTGGACGATAACGTCGGGCGCGTACTGAATAAACTGCGCGAAACGAAGCTCGAGGAAAACACGTTGGTTTTCTTCCTCAGCGACAATGGCGGCCCCACTGGCAAAGCGCGTCCCCAGCCAGATGCCGACTTTGAATATGGGCAGAATACTTCCAAAAACGACCCGTGTCGTGGGGTGAAAGGACAGGTTCTCGAAGGAGGAATCCGGATTCCGTTTCTTGCGCAGTGGAAAGGGCACATTCCTGCTGGGAGCACCTATGATGAACCGGTGATTAGCATCGATATCACCCCCACGGCGTTGAGTGTCGCTGGTGCTGAAAAATCCGCGAATGGATCGGGTCTGGATGGCACGAATATACTGCCTTATCTCACTGGAATCAAAACAGGAGAGGCCCATGACTCGCTTTTTTGGAGGTTTCGTTTCCCGCCCGGTCGACCCGACCTGCACCGTTGGGCAATCCGGAAGGGCGACTGGAAACTAGTGAAAGATGGGGATAACAAACCTGCCCTTTACCGCGTAGGCACGGACATTTCCGAATCCAAGGATCTCTCTGCGGAGAAGCCTGAGGTCGTGGCGAGTCTCAGCGAAGAATGGAAACGTTGGGATGCGGAGAACAAAGAACCGCTGTGGGATCGACCATTGAAGAATGAACTCAAACCCGCGCCAGCCAAGTAGGATGTGCGCAGGAGGATGTGCGCAGGGGACAGACACTTTGTGTGCGCACTTTAGAGCGGTTTTACTCGAGTGTCTGTCCCCAGGAGCAAAACCATGAAACACACGATTGCACCCCTCGCCGCCCTTCTGCTGGTGCCACTGGCGGCACTAAACGCTGCGGATATCGGCGCCAAACCAAACGTCATCGTCATCTTGGTCGACGATGCCGGTTATGGCGACTACTCATGCCACGGCAACCCGGTGGCGAAGACGCCCAACGTGGACAAGCTTCACCATGAAAGCGTGCGGTTTTCCGACTTCCACGTGACTCCATTTTGCACTCCCACCCGCTCACAACTGATGACCGGCGTGGATAATTTCCGCAACGGTGCGAG
>CALQFT020000149.1 GCA_943329925.2 Opitutus sp. GAS368 | reverse complement strand
CAAGGATCTTTACGAAGCGGACTACGGCTACATGGATGTGGCCGCTCGGGTGGAAGGAAGTTATAGCGCCGCGCCAAAGGCCTAGACGGCCGTCCTTGATGGGGGGCGTAGCGGCCCCATTCCTTTTTTAGCGGTGGGGGAAGGATTCCCCCTCTCTCGCTGGTTGCCTTTTATACCATCTCTTTTAGATTTATGGATGATTAAAAGACCTCAGCACCTGGGAGCCCCAGCGCCGCAAGGACTGCCTGAGTTTTTGGAGCGTCAAAGCGGAGCTGGGCTCCGCGGTCCCGAGAGAGAAGGACCCGTTTTCTTCAAGATTTGGCATTATAGGCACAGGAATCTATCCCTACTTCGCGGTGCGCTACGCCGTTTCTATCACGATAGTCGTGATTCAGCACGCATGCGAAAAGCGGCTCAGCCGAGTACACCGCACCCGGAAGAGCCGCACTTGCAGAGTCATTCGAGCTCGATTACTGGCAGGACTCGCAGGTTTCCCCGTTGAGCATCGCCTGAATCGAGCAGGCGCTTGGGGCGATCTCGGGTTCGCTGATTGCAGCGGCAGCGGATACGGCTGGTCGGCGGTCGCGGCTGGCGCTGTCGATGTTACTCTTGTTGAGCGTGCGTAGATAGTAGGTGGTCTTGAGGCCGCGTTCCCAGGCTTCGCGGTACATGAAGCTCGCCACGCGTGCGTCGGGCTTTTCGAGCCAGAGATTCGTGCTTTGCGCTTGATCGATCCACTTCTGGCGCACGGCTGCGCACTGCAAAATCCACGTATTCTCAATCTCAAAAGACGTTTTATACAAACGCTTTATGTCGTCTGGAACGCGGTCGACGTGCTGTACCGAGCCATCGAAGTACTTGAGGTCGTCCAACATGGCTTGATCCCAGAGCCCCAGAGTCTGAAGATCGCGCTGGAGCAGGTCGTTGGTTCGCACAAACTCGCCCGAGAGGTTGGACTTGGTGTGGATGTGCTTGTAGGTCGGCTCCACGCAAGGCGTGCACCCCAGAATGTTCGAAATGGTCGCCGTCGGCGCAATGGCCATACAGTTGGAATTTCGCATTCCGTGTTGTTTGATGAGTGCGCGCAATTCGTTCCAAGGCATGCGCTCCTTGCGGTCAACGAGGATTGGCACACCGCGCTCTTTTTCGAGGTGATTCAGGGTGTCCATCGGCATCATACCGCGGTCCCACTTGGAGCCTTTGAATGTCTGGTAGGCGCCGCGTTCGGCGGCCAACTTCGCCGAAGCGGTGTAGGCGTAATACGCGATGGCCTCCAGGATCTCGTCATTGAAATCCACTGACTCGAGCGAATCGAACGGAATGCGCTTGATGTAAAGGGCGTCCTGCAAACCCATCACGCCGAGGCCAACGGGCCGATGCCGCATATTCGCCCGCTCTGCCGCCGGCACAGGGTAGAAGTTGAGGTCGATGACGTTGTCCAGCATCCGCATGAGCATCTCGACGGTGCCGCGCAATTTGGGATGATCGATGGCACCTTCCGGGGTGAGATGGGCGGGCAGGTTCACCGAGGCCAGATTGCAAACAGCGACTTCTTCGGTGGAAGTGTTGAGTGTGATTTCGGTGCACAAATTGGAGTTGTGGATCACTCCGACGTGGTCTTGGGGCGAGCGCACGTTGCAGGGATCTTTGAAAGTCATCCACGGGTGTCCGGTTTCAAACAGCATCTCGATCATGCGCTTCCACAACTGGAGAATACGCACTTTGCGTCCGTAGATCTTCCCTTCTTCCATGAGGGTCTCGTACTCCAAATAGCGGCGCTCAAAGGCGCTTCCGTGTAATTCCGGCAGGTCGGCGACTTCGTTGGTGCGGAACAGCGTCCAAGTCGCTTCTTTGGAAAGGAGGCCTTCTGAAATGGCTTTGAGCCGCTTCATGAACAGGTCTGGAATCCAGTGGGCGGTGTTCATGTTGTGGGTGCGCCGGCGGTCATCGCCAGTTTCCTTGCGCAGATCGAGGAAGTCCTCGATGTCCATGTGCCAGAGCTCGAGGTAACTGCAAAGCGCACCGGGGCGTTTGCCTCCTTGATTGACGGCGATGGCAATGTCGTTGGACACCTTGAGGAAGGGAACCACGCCACTGGATTCGCCGTTAGTACCGTGAATGTGGGCACCTGTGCCGCGCACTGCCGTCCAAGAACAGCCCAGACCGCCTGCCCATTTTGAGAGATGGGCGAAGCGGTTCCATGTCTCGGTGATTTCCTCGATGGAATCTCCGCAATACAATAGGTAGCAGCTGGATAGCTGGCTTTTGAGCGTCCCGGAGTTAAACAACGTCGGCGTGGAAGAGCAGCCGCGACGGGTTTTATAGAGGGTGTAGAAGTCGATGGCGCGCGCTTCTTTCTCCTTTTCGAGCAGGGAAAGGCCCATGGCCACGCGCATCCAGAAGATCTGGGGCGCTTCGAGGCGCAATTTTTCCCCTGTAGTGGTGTCGCGGCGGTTGATGAGATAGCGATCGTAAAGGGTCTGGATCCCAAGGAAATCGAACTGGAGGTCGGCGAAGGGATCCACGGCGTCAGCGAGGGTGCGCAGATCGAATTGGGCAAGGCGTGGGTCGAGACGGCCGAGCTGGATGCCGAGGGGGATATAGGCTAAAAACGCCCTGCGATGGGCTTCCTTAAGCGCTTGGGGTCCATCGGTGATGCGCCAGGCGAGGGTTTCCTCGTAAATGTAGGTCAGGAGAATGCGTCCGGCGACAAAGCGGGAGTCCGCCTCTGTTTCAAGCAAGCCTTTGGCATTGAGGATGATCGTCTCCCGTCGTTCGGAGGGGGACAGCGACATCGAAGTGGACCGCAACAGGCGGGTGATGATTTCGCTCTCGGAGAGTTCCAGCTTTAACCCAATGAGCGCAAAGGAGACGCGTGCACGGATATCACTCAGCTGCTCGTGCGTGGCGAGCTCCAGTTGCCCGGTTTCGACTTCGTAAGACTGTTCGTGAGCTAGGTCACGCAGTGCCGCACGTTTGGCCCGATACTTGCCGTAGGCCAAGGCCACGCGGTTGTGGCCCAAATCCATGAGGGTGTCTTCCACCAAGTCCTGGAGCTGTTCGATGTGAACAAACGAGGGATTCTCCCTGCGGACCCTGAATTCAATTTCAGCTCGTACTTGTCGGCCGATGGACTCGTCTGCTTGCACGGAAGCACACGCCGCCGCCACGGCACGCTCAATTTTGTGTCCCAACCATGGGACAATGTGCGGCTTTTGCTGAAGCGACTGCGGAGTATCTCGTCGGATCACCCTAGGGAAATCGGCTGACTCCGTGGGAATGGCCGGTATATCGGCTGTCATTTGGTCTGATTGAAGCACAAAGCTGGAAGACATGCGGGGTGGTGCGGGGTGGTGCGGTTGAGTGGGTGCGAAGGCGAGGCGGTGAAAATGAACGGGGTAGGGGAAGCGGGAAGGGCGTGGATCTGGGGGCGCGGGCGAGTAAGTGAAAACAACACCGGCGGCGGGGCAACGGATCCGCGCGGGAGTTTTCAGAAGCGTCGCGCCCTCTGACTCAGATTAGATGAGGTCTTCTTCGTTAGAATTCTGGACGCTGCCGCTGGTCTGGTATTCCGTAACGCGGGTTTCGAAGAAATTCTTCTCCTTTTTGAGGAAAATGACCTCGTCGAGCCATTGGAAGGGGTTGTTGCGCACCTTGTAAAGGGTGGGCAAGCCGAGGCCCTGAAGACGACGGTCGGCGTTGAACTCGACGAAATCAAGGAACTCCTGCTGGCGCATTCCCACGATGTCTTCGGGCAAACAGTCGCTCACGAACTCTTTTTCTAGTTCCACGCCCTCACGCATGAACTCGCAAAGCTCCAGCCGGAACTCGTTGGTCCAGATGTCAGGGTTTTCGTTAATGAGCTCTGTTAAAATATAGCGGCCCAAGGCGATGTGGTTGGACTCGTCGCGCAGCGTGTACTGGAACATCTGCCCGATGCCGGTCATTTTGTTTTGGCGGTGCAGGGAAAGCACCATGGCGAAAAGCGCGTAAAACTGCGTGCCTTCCATGACCTGGGTGATGGCGAAAAGCGCCTTGGCGAAGGCCTGCTTGTTGACCGTCTGCGTCAGGTCGATGCCCATTTTCAGCGCGGGCATGTGCTTAGTGATGAAGGCGTTCTTTTTGAAAATCGAGGGGATGTCCTGGAACTTCGCCGTCACTTCGTCCAAGTCGATGTTCAAACTCCCGATGATGTGTAGCAGGGAATCCATGTGGATGGATTCTTCC
Organism: Opitutus sp. GAS368; assembly: GCA_943329925.2. Lineage (GTDB taxonomy): Bacteria > Verrucomicrobiota > Verrucomicrobiia > Chthoniobacterales > Chthoniobacteraceae > Chth-196. The sequence goes on along the minus strand of CALQFT020000149.1, from coordinate 4,492 downwards.
GCGATGTGGCGCAGCGACGCGTGCTTCAGTTCGGCCGCAGTGAGGTTGTCTTCTATGACGTGGAGCACCGAATCGCCAACAATTCCCTCAGCAGCAGAGAAATAGCCGATGCTCATTTCGATGATCCAGCGTTCCTTTGCCGAGAGCGCGTTGGTGTTCCATTGATGGGCGTCCTTGGACATGTCGATGACATCCGGCTCCCAGTGGTTGGCCTTCATCTGCTTGTAGATGCGATAGGCCTCGTGATACTTCAGCGGCAGCACGTTGAGTTCTGCGGAACGGTGCCCGTTGATCACTTTCTTGCCAGCCAAGCGCTCCCTCGCCTTGGTTTTGTCCAGACGGAACGTCTTGTTGCGAAACTGGTAAACGACGACGTCCCCTACTTCGCGAGCGGAAACATCTCCCTGTGCGCTGGTGAAATTGAGCGGATCAGCCGGTGTGGCGTCGGGTTCGAAAGTGGCTAAAAGTGCGGAGCTCATGGTGTTAGTTGGGGCGGGATTCGGCGGCGTTGAAATGGAATGGTTGGAAAAAGCGTTGGGTGGCGGGCGGCGCAGGGTGGAAATGGGCGGAAAATGCGAAATGCAGTGCTCTGGAAGTGCGTAGAGGGGGCTAATTTGGGCTCTAAACGGGGAGCAATAAGGTCTGGAAAGGGGGTTTGGAGCGGGGTGCTGGCGCAACTCTATGGGGCTGATGGGGTGAAAAAAACATTGTGGCTAAGAAGTGTAAATGTCGTGAATGCCACAATAGGTAGCACTCGCCGCCGGCCTAGATACTATTAGTGGGGGAATGGGGGGCGGGCAACGCAAAACATGGGGTTCCGGCCGATTCTCCCTAGTTCACTTTAGCGTAGCATATTTGCCGTCTGCCGCCCTCCAGGTCCGTGCGTTGGCAGATCCAAAGGCCCTCCCCTTTAGAATCGCAGCGGGCTCTTCTTTTAAGTCCCCCTCGCGAGGGTTGCCCTATTCCCAGTCCTGTACTATGCTTGCCAACTCTACCCGTGCATACAAACCCCCATGAATTGGCTCCGTAAGCTGTTTCAATTTCGCGAGCAAACCCAAGGCGACGTTGTTAAGCCCTTTCTCGATCACCTCGAGGATTTGCGCTGGACCGCGATTAAAATGGCCGTCGCTCTGGCTTCTGGGATGGGACTCGCCTTCCTGTTCGTTAATGACATTTCGAGGATCGTGCGCCAGCCTTTGGAGCAAATTCAAGGAAACCAACCGCTTATAACGCTGGGGGTAACTGACGCCTTCATGATCTCCCTCCAGCTGGCTTTTTATGCGGGAATCATTCTCAGTTTCCCTTTCCTCCTCTATTTTCTCGCAGAATTTGTGCTGCCCGCTCTGACCACCAAGGAGCGCCGCATTCTGGTTCCCTCTATCGCTGCGGGTTTTGTGCTCTTTGGTGCCGGTGCCTTTGTAAGCTACTCCTATGTGCTTCCCACGACACTTGACTGGTTTAGTAACTACGCCAAATCCATGGGGATGGATCCGCGCTGGCAGGCGCGTGACTACTTTGGGTTTGTAACCCACCTCACCATCGCCTGCGGCCTTCTGTGTGAATTGCCCGTGGGCGTGTTGGGGCTCGCCGCCTTGCAGATGGTGACCTACCCCGTGCTTTCCAAGACGCGCCCCTACGCAATCACAGGGATTTTGGTGTTGGTAGCGGTGATTTCGCCCACCCCAGATCCGTTTACTTTCGTCGCGCTGGCTCTGCCGGTGGTGGCGATTTACGAACTTTGCATCTGGATTGTCTGGGCCATGGACCGTCGCCGCGCCCGCGAGGCCGCCAGCCAGATCCGCACGCTGGATTAGTCTTAGCTTCTGTAAATTTCTGAATTCCGGAGTGAACCCGCCGCTTAGCCCGCCCTGGCAAGTTTGGGATGGAGCGCGAGATTGTCATTAGCCCTTACTCGGGAGTTTATTCTCCAAATCACATCCACCACCCCATGCAATTAGATCCCGCCTTGCTACTGTCTTTAGCTGAAAAAGTTGGAACGCCCTTCTGGCTTTACGACGCTGCTACCTTGCGCCAAAGGATTTCAGAAATCCAACTCATTACCTCCGACGGTTTGCAGGCGCGCTTTGCCATGAAGAGCTGCCCAGCGACCAAGGTGCTTTCCGAGATGCAGCAGGCTGGCGTTTGGATTGACGCGGTTTCAGGAAACGAAATGCTGCGGGCGCTTCATGCCGGGCACGCCTCGGGGCATACCCCGCCGGTGATCCTTTACACCAGTGACGTCTTCCGGGACAACGCCCTTGAAGTGGTTCTCCAACAAGGAATTCTCCCAAACATCGGCTCCCCCGGAATGATCGCCCAACTGGCGGCTGCTGGTTACAAAGGAGATGTGTCCATTCGGGTGAATCCTGGCTTCGGCCACGGGCACGTGAACTCCTGCGACACCGGCGGCCCCAGCTCCAAGCACGGGGTCTGGTCAGGCGACCTGGCCGCGACGGCCAAGAAAATCACCGACGCCGGTATGCGCACAGTAATGCTGCACTCGCACATCGGCAGCGGTCCGCGTTTTCAGGAACTACACGACAATTTGGAGCGCCTTGCCGACGAGTTCGCCGCGCTGCTTCCCCTTTTTCCTGACCTCCAGGCCGTCAGTCTGGGTGGCGGAATTCCCCACAATTACCGCGATGCGGCCGACCAGATTCCGCTGGAGCCGCTCCGTGCGCTTTTTGCGCGGTGCCGGGAGAAATTGTGCGCTGCGGCGGGACGGCCATTGCGTGTGGAAATTGAGCCCGGTCGTTATTTCGTGGCTTCCTCCTGCGTGCTGGTGACCCGTGTGGCGGAGGTCAAGGCGACGCAGACCAACGAGAAAGGGCAGGGGGCGACTTTCGCGATGGTGGACGCGGGTTTTGTAGATCTGGTGCGCCCGGCGATGTACGGCTCGTATCACGGGATAGAAGTGGTGGCGCAGGACGGCGGAGTGCGTGAGTCTGGCTGGCTTGTGGTGGCCGGGCCGTTGTGCGAAAGTGGCGATGTTTTCACCCGCGATGATGCGGAATTACTTAATCCACGACACCTTCCGATGCCCATTTCAGGTGACTTGCTGGTGTTGCGCGATGCCGGAGCTTACGGTTATGCGATGAGTTCGAATTACAATTCCATAGGCAAGGCGCCCCAAGTCTGGCTGGAGCCGGATGGCCGTACGGAGCTTATTTCCCGCCGGGAAACGCTTGAAGATTTGCTGAAAGCTGAGGTCAGCGAAGTGCTTTAGTGGAGGAGTTGCATGGCGCACGAAGCAGGCTCATTTGCCTTCTGCTTCGTTCTCCGCGATTCCCGCTCTTTCATGTTTAAGATCCGTTATCCCGAAGATCTGCCCATCACGGCGCGGCGGGAGGAGATCGTGGAGACGATCCGGCGCCATCAAGTCGTGGTGATTGCGGGGGAAACGGGCTCGGGCAAGACGACGCAGTTGCCCAAAATGTGTCTGGAGGCAGGGCTTGCCGAAGGAGGGCTGCGCATCGGGTGTACGCAACCGCGGCGTGTGGCGGCGCAGAGCATTTCGCAACGGGTGGCTGAGGAGCTCGGAGTGCCTTGGGGGCGGGAAGTCGGCTGCAAAATGCGCTTTAACGACGACACCGGACCCGAGACTCGCATTAAGTTCATGACGGACGGCATTCTTCTGGCGGAGATCCAGTCTGACCCGGAATTGCGCGCGTATTCGGCGCTGATCATCGATGAGGCGCACGAGCGCTCCCTTAACATCGACTTCCTACTGGGCTACTTGCAGGGCTTGCTCGCCCGCCGGCCTGAGCTCAAGCTCATCATCACCTCCGCAACTATCGATACTGAGGCTTTTTCCCAAGCCTACGGCGGTGCCCCCGTTATTGAGGTGTCCGGGCGCCTTTGGCCGGTGGAGATTCGCTACCGCCCGCTTGAATCGTTCCCCACGAGGGACGCCTATGAACCGCTCAGTCATATGGATGCCGCAGTGCGCGCTACTGAGGACGCTTTGCTGGAATCGGGCGATGGGGATGTGCTCGTTTTTCTTCCTACAGAACGCGATATTCGCGAAGTGCGGGAGATGATGGAGGAGATGCTTGGCCGAGGCACGGAAGTCCTTGCGCTCTATGGTCGTATGCCTGCTGCCGAACAGGCGCGTATTTTCAGCCCGGGGCCGCGTCGGCGCGTGGTGTTGGCGACGAACGTGGCGGAGACATCACTCACCTTGCCTCGGATCCGTTATGTTGTGGACGCCGGTCTTGCGCGAATGAGCCGCTACAATCCGCGTACCCGAACCAAGCGGTTACCTGTGGAGGACATTTCGCAAAGCAGTGCGAATCAAAGGGCTGGACGCGCTGGGCGTCTGCGTGAGGGCGTTGCGATCCGGTTGTACGACGAGGAGGATTTCGCGAAGCGGCCGAGATTCACGCAGCCCGAGATTCAGCGGGCGAATTTGGCGGAGGTGATTTTGCGTATGAAAGCCTTTGGGCTTGGGGAGATAGAGACCTTTCCATTTCTCAATCCGCCGCCCCTCGCT
>CALQFT020000148.1 GCA_943329925.2 Opitutus sp. GAS368 | reverse complement strand
GATCAGTCTCTTCGGTGCCGTTGAGGTCGGGTCTGGGGAGCTTCCTCCCGGAAGGAGTGAAGTCAAAGTCACTCTCAAACATGCCGCCTCCATGAAATCCCGCAAATCACCAACCCCTTCTCGTGAGCGAGTTCACGGGCCCGAAGCCAGTAGAAAACACAATGCATCCCAACGGGATGCCAGTCAGCGTTGTGTGCGTCATCGGAGGTTTGGATCGCTTGCTGGCATCCCTTCAGGATGCAGTTCGTTCTGGACATATTCCGGTGGTGTCGCTGCGCTCAATCACCGTATAGGTGTCCCGAGGTTATTAATAGACTGCGGGCGGAGCGATGCCTCCGGTATCGGAACCGACAACTGCGTAAAAAGGAGAAATCCACCGGCAAATTAGACCTCACTGCCTACTAGCGCCTTGAAAAAGTTAGCATGATAAACCAAAGAACCTTTAGCCGTGGCATGATACTCCTGACTGCTTTTGGCTTCGCGTTGTCGCTGTCTCTCCCTTGTAGGGCAGCGTCAGCGGACGATACGGATTTCGCCGCGCTTCAGGCCGATGCAAAAAAGTCTTTTCATGATGGGGTCACTCCCTTTGTGAAGACCTATTGCGCGCAGTGTCACGGGGAAAAGAAAAGGAAGGGCGGTATCAACTACCTGGCAGCGCTTAAAAGCCCCGGCGACGTTGTTTCCAGTAAACGTTGGAAACAAGGCCTCCTCAACGTGAGGGCCCACGACATGCCGCCGGAGGATGCGGACAAGCAGCCAACGGATGAGGAGCGTCAGAAGTTTGCGGACTGTATCGGCAAGATCAAGTATCTCAGTCCGAAAGACCCAGGGCCTTTCGTAATCCGTCGTCTGACAAAGTTAGAGTATGGCAACACGCTGCAGGATCTCTTCGGTGTTGATCCGGCGCTCGCTCATAAGTTGCCCGATGAAGTGTTTGGCGAAGGGTATCTAAATACGTTGTCGTCTTTACAATCGGAGCTGTATCTAGGAATCGCCAATGAGGGGGTGGATAAGATTTTGGCGCCAAGCGATGCGCCGCCCACCGATGTGCAAAAGCGTCTGTTTGGTGAACCGCCAACGCTGGGGACTGATCCTCGAGTGGCCGCGAGACAGGTCGCGAGCTCGCTTGCCCGAGCCGCTTATCGCCGGCCGCCAACGCAGCCAGAACTCGATGTCCTTCTGAGTGTCTTCGACCTCGCGTACGAACGTAAACTCGCCTATCCAGCGGCACTGCGCTTGATGCTCAAGGCAATCCTCGTTTCGCCTCAGTTTCTCTTTATCACCCCAGCCGAGGAGGCTGAATCTGGGCGCGAAATTGTTTCCCTTGATGACTATCAACTGGCGTCTCGTTTGTCGTACTTGTTATGGGCAACCATGCCCGATGTCGAATTGTCTGCCTTGGCAGATAGTGGAAAACTCCACGAACCGGCGGTTCTTGGGGGGCAGGTGAGGCGCTTGCTGGCGGATCATCGTTCCCGAGCGTTGTTTGATGGCTTTGGTGCGCAGTGGCTTGGGCTTGATAATCTGGAGCACAAAACCTTCGATACGGCCAAATTCCCGCTAATGACCGGCGAGATGCGCTCGGCGATGTATGAGGAGGCGCGGTTGTTTTTTGAAAGCATCGTGCGCGAAAACCGGAGCGTGGTCAGTTTCGTGGACAGCGATTACACTTTTCTTAACGGAACACTCGCAAAGCTTTATGGTCTGGAAAATGTCGTTGCCGGACCGGCGATGCGCAAGGTGAAGCTCACGGATGCGAATCGCGGGGGGATATTGGGAATGCCGGGTATTCTGGCGGTGACCTCATTTCCTAACCGCACTAGCGCTGTCAAACGCGGCGTGTGGGTGCTCGAACAAGTCCTGGGAGAACATGTTCCGCCAGCACCGCCCAACGTTCCTGCTTTGGAAAAACAGGATAAGAAGACGGTCGCGAATCTGACTCTGCGTCAGCGCACGGAATTGCACCGCACCAACGCCGTGTGCGCCAACTGCCACAAGATTCTCGATCCCATCGGATTTGGCTTGGAGAACTTCGACGCCATTGGGCGCTGGCGTGAGCAGGATGATTCGGGCGGGGCCATTGACGCTGCCGGTGAGCTTCCGGGAGGGAAGCGCTTCTCCTCTCCCAAGGAGCTGAAGGTCATTATTGCCGCCCGAAAGGCAGAGCTCGCGAGGAACCTCACTGAGAAGTTGCTGGCCTACGCCTTGTGCCGGCAGCTGGAAGGCTATGACGAAATCGTGGTGGATCACCTAATGGAGACTATCGCCAAAGATGACTGCCGCATTCAGACGCTAATCTCTGAAGTCGTCAGCAGTTATCCTTTCGTCAATCATCGCATTCAAGAACACGCCACCGCCGCATCCAATGGGAAATAATTTTCGCCTCACTCGTCGCACTTGCCTGAAAGGTATCGGGGCCTCACTCGCGCTCCCGCTTTTGGAAACCATGGGCTGGGCAGATTCAGGGAAGCGAAAAGCGCTGAAACCACCGATTCGCCTCGGATTCATGTATATGCCACATGGGGTTATCATGGATCAATTCTGGCCCGCGACTCCGGAGAGTTTCCTTGCCTCGCCGCCACCGGCTTTGGAATCGCTGTGGCCGGTGCTCCACGAGTGCTTGCTGATGAAGGGCATTTCAGGCGTTCCAATCGCGCCATTCAATGGCGCACCCCATGCGCTTGAGTTGTCCACTTGGCTCACCGCGGCGCTGCCGGACTCGAATAGACGGAATCAGATTAACATCTCGATTTCCGCGGATCAGATCGCAGCCAACTATGTGGGCGGGCTCACGTCGTTGCCGTCTTTGGAGTTGGCAACGATGCCGCAGACGCACAAGGAAAACCAAGAGGGGCTTAACGAGGGCTATTATTCGCACTGCAGCTTTCGCTCGGCCACGCAGGCTGTCCCTGCGGAGACGAATCCACGCAGCGTTCTGAACCGCCTTTTCGGAAAGGCCGACGAATCCGGCCGTGCGGCTCAGGCGGATCCACTGGATCGACAGATGTTGGACTTGGTTATCGGCGGAGCAAAGGACCTGCGCCGGAAGTTGCCTCAGGATGACCAACACAAACTCGACGAATACTTGGACAGCGTGCGTTCCGTGGAACGCCGCATTGCCGCCATCGAATATCGCCAGAAAGAGGCGGCCCTAGAGAAGGCCGGCGTCAGTGTCAGCAAGCGCAACGCATCGGATTCCCCTCCCATCGAGATCAAGATTCCAGTGGGCGACAATCGCAGTGAATACATGCAGGTGATGTGCGATATTAACGTGCTCGCATTCCAGAGCGACACGACTCGCGTTAGCACTTACATAGGTTCGACGCCAAACGGAGTTTCCTATCCGGAACTCGGGTTCAAGGACGAACATCACTCCCAGACCCATCATAACAACCAATCTGACAAGCTCGATAAAGTCGCAGCCATCACCGCTTTCAACATCTCTCAATTCGCCTATATGATCAAAAAGATGCACAGCCTCAGAGAAGGCGACGGCACCCTTCTGGACAATTGTATCATGATGTGGGGCTCCGGCCTTGAGGACGGAAACAAGCACTCCCGGGAAAACCTTCCCTTCATCATTGCAGGAAGGGGAGGCGGTTCGATCCAGACTGGACGCTTTTTGGCCGATACTAGGGGCAATCAAGGTGATTTGCTTACTACGCTGCTTGCCTGTGCCGGCGTTCCGCTGGACCGTCCCTTGGGTATTGCCACCAAACAGATTAAAGAGATGACCAGCAATCTCTAGGCAGGGAGGAGGAGGAGCACTGCCATAAACGTCCGCAGGACTTTCTTAACTTTAGGTTTAGGGATGCTTAAAAGACCTCAGCACCTGGGAGCGCGGAGCCCCAGCTCCGCAAGGAGTGTCTGAGTTTTTGGAGCGTCAAAGCGGAGCTGGGGCGTGCGCTGGGAGAGAAGGACCAGTTTTCTTCAAGAATTGGTATTACAGGGGCGGCGACGGCGACTTGGCGGCTGACCCAGTGCCATTTGGAGTGGGCGTCGCTGGCAAGTTTGATAGAGTCGTGGAATACGGTTACTTGGGGTGGAGGAGAAGTTGTTATCGCTTTTAAGATCGCGGAATCTCTCGCAAGTCGACAATCTGATGTCATCTAAACAAACTTACGCTAAGCCTTTTAACCACGTTTTCTCCTTTTTATGAGCAATATCCAGCCCGACCGGACCGTTGAATATGACTGGTGGCCCAAGCCGATTCCTCCCAATGTTCGGTTTGGGATTGGTTGCTATATTGAATCCGCGCAAATCTTTAAAAACTTCAAAGGCAAGAAGGACCCTGCCGTGGAGATTGGAGATTACGTTTCGTGTTATTGCGGCTGTTCGTTTTCAGTGGGCGAAAACGGGCATGTGCGGGTGGGGGATTATTCGCTCTTAAACGGCGCGTTGATCATGGCGGATGAGTCCGTGGAAATTGGTTCCTACTGTTTGATTTCATGGAACGTCGCCATCGCGGATGGGGATTATCACCCTATTGATGCCGCCCAGCGCCGTCAGGATGCCATTGCGCTTTCTCCCTACGCTCCCAACCGGCCTCAACGGCCTAAGATTAAGACGGCTCCTGTGAAAATAGGAGACAATGTATGGATAGGACTTAATGCGGTGATACTCAAAGGAGTCACAATCGGGGATAATGCCGTGATTGCCGCGGGAGCAGTGGTGACGCGCTCGGTGCCGGCCAATACAATTGTCGCAGGGAATCCCGCGATGGTGGTGAAAGAACTCGCTTAAACGCTGGACGTATTCCATTTCGATTTTCCCCAAAAATTTGTTTGTATGCAGAAAAAAAAGATTATCGTCATGGGCTTCATGGCCGGCTGCCCGATTGCCGGCGTAGTTTGGCAGCATATCCATTATATTGTTGGATTGCAGCGCCTTGGTCATGACGTCTATTACATTGAGGACTCTGCGCGGCTTCCCTACGACCCGGTAGCCTACGAGGTTAACGAGAGCTACAAATACGCCGCCAAGGTGCTGGATCAGTTGGGTCGCGAATTTGGTTTTGAAGGGCGCTGGGCCTACTGCGCGCGCTATCTCAAAACGCCCGAATGCGCGGGGATGCCGCTTTCCAAAGTTCGCGAACTTTACAAGGATGCCGACGCGATTCTCAATGTTTGCGGCGCACAGGAAATGAACGAGGATCTCGCGAAAAGCGACCGTCTCATTTATGTGGAAAGTGACCCGGGTGTGGAGCAGATGAAGGTGGATAATGCGGGCGGAAAAATCCCGGATTACCTCAAGCAACATCACGCTTTGTTCACTTTTGGCGAGCTGGTCGGAACGCCTGATTTTTCTGTGCCCACGCATTCGGTGCGCTGGTTGCCGACTCGCCAGCCCGTGGTGACCGACTTCTGGAAAACGGATGGCCCGACCCGGCCCGACGCCCGCTTTACGTCCATCGCGAACTGGAACACCAGCGGTCGCAAGGATGTGGTCTGGAGGGGCAGCACTTACCTCTGGAGCAAGTCGTTGGAGTTTCTGAAGTTTGTGGAGGCGCCCACCCTTTCTGGGGAGGCGTTCGAGCTCGCCACTGAAATCAAGGACGAGCACGCCTTGAATCGCTTCGTGACCAACCGCTGGCAGTTCACCGACCCCAATCCGATCTCCATCGATTTCAATCTTTATAAGAGTTACATCCAAGGATCGAAGGGGGAGTTCACCGTAGCCAAGGACCAGTACGTGCGGTTGCACACCGGTTGGTTCAGTGATAGGACGGCCTGTTATTTAGCCAGCGGTCGGCCTGCGATCACCCAGCAGACGCAGTTTACTAAACTTTACGGCGGGGATAAAGGGTTGTTAGCCTTTGAGACGCTAGAGGATATTGTGGAAGGTGTTCGCTCGATAAACGCTGATTATGCGGTCCATTGCCGAGCGGCTTATGAGATTGCAGCCGAGTTTTTCGAGGCAACTAAAGTTCTAGCGGCATTGCTGGAACAGGCCGGTATTTAACCCTCTAAATTAATCATGCGTTCCAAACGTTTTTTTTTGGGCTTTGCGCTGGTGGCTCTCGCCTTGGCTTTGTGGTATCTCGGAAGATCCGGGGCGCCTGCGCCAGTGATTGCGCCAGCTCCGGCTCCGGAGCTAACCGTGGTGCCCGCCGAGCCGCCTGCCCAGCCGACGGCCGTGGTCCCGGGAAAGCCTGCGACCCCGGAGCCTCCTCTCGCGATGAAGCGAGACGGACTCGCCTTGTGGGAAATCAAGATTGATGAGGCGCTGCGTTCCAATGCGGAAACTCCCGCCATTGCTCAGATGTTGCTCCAGCAGATCAACGGGATGCCCGGGGAAGGGCAGTTCGCAAGCGCCCGCCATATCGTGAATTTGTTGCCCGACAAGGATTACCTTACCGTGTTGCCTTACGTGCAGAACACCCGGCTGGATCCCGGGTTCCAGGAGGTCATCGTTGCGGAGAGTTTGAACCGCTCCGACGAAGTAAAGCTGCCGGTGTTGCTGGCGGCGGCGCGCACGCCGAATCATCCCATGGCTGAGATTGCCAAATCGACGCTGGGTTTTTTACTGGAAAACAACTTTGGCGACGATTGGGGCCGCTGGGAGGCCGCCGTAAAAGAGGCTCTCGCAAAAAAAGAGAACCAATAGAAGCCTCCTCGGATAGAGGTGCTTTCCAGAGTGCTGCTTGCGCAAGGGCGGTAAAGTACTATCGTTTTTTCTGTGAGGCGGCGGTGAACCAGTCCACCGTTTGGGGCGCTGATTGGCGCGACTCGGAGCGGGGCGGGCCATCTCGGCGCGGGCCGGGTGCGTTGCCTGGACCGGTGGGGGAGCGTGGTTCGCGGGGGCCGACTTCGGGGTTGGTTTTGAGTGAAAGCGCGATGCGTTTTCGTTGGAGGTCGATTTCCATCACCGTGGCGCGCACGCGCTGACCGACTTTGAGCACCGAAGAAGGGTCTTTGACGAAGTCATCCGAGATTTGTGAAATGTGAACCAAGCCGTCTTGGTGCACGCCGACGTCCACAAATGCGCCGAAAGCCGTCACGTTGGTCACCACTCCGGGCAACTTCATCCCAGGCTTGAGGTCTTCCACCTTGTTCACATCTTCAGAGAAGGAAAATGCTTCGAATTGTTGCCGGGGATCGCGACCCGGCTTGGAAAGTTCTGCAAGAATGTCCTGTAAAGTCGGAAGTCCGATTTCAGCGCTGACATAGCGCTTGGCGTCGATTTTCGAGCGTTTGGCTGAGTCCCGCAGCAAATCAGCTACTGAACAGCCAATGTCGGCCGCCATTTTGTCCACCAAGGAGTAGCGCTCGGGGTGTACGGCGCTGGCGTCCAGAGGGTGTTCGCCGTCTCGGATACGGAGGAAGCCGGCGGCTTGCTCAAAGGTTTTTGGGCCAAGCCCGGCCACGGAGTGCAGTTCTTTGCGGGAGCGGAACGGGCCGTTTTCATCGCGGTGTGCGACAATGCTGGAGGCGGTGCGGGCGTTAAGGCCTGAAACGTAGGCGAGGAGGTTTTTGCTGGCTGTATTGAGCTCAACGCCGACCCGGTTCACACAAGAAACCACCACGTCGTCCAAGGAGCGCTTGAGCGCGTTTTGATCCACGTCGTGCTGGTATTGGCCCACGCCGATGGATTTAGGGTCAAGTTTGACGAGTTCGGCGAGGGGATCCATCAGGCGACGACCGATGGAGACGGCTCCCCGCACGGTTAGGTCATGGTTGGGGAATTCCTCACGTGCGATTTCGCTCGCGGAATAAATCGAGGCGCCGCTTTCGTTGACCATCACGATGGGGATGGAGGCGGGAAGACCGAGTTTGCGGATAAACCCCTCGGTTTCCCGAGAGGCGGTGCCGTTGCCGATGGCGATGGCCTCCACCTTGAAGCGCGTCACCACCGTTTTTACCATTTCAGCAGCCTCGGCCTGTTCCCGAGCGCTTTTTTCCGGATAAACGACGTCGTTGGCCAGTAGTTTGCCCTGCTTATCAAGCAGCACCACTTTGCACCCGCTGCGAAAGCCCGGGTCGATGGCGAGGACTGTTTTTTGTCCTAGGGGCGCGGCGAGCAACAGTTCGCGCAGGTTGTCGGCGAAGACGCGCACGGCTTCCTCATCGGCGATTTTTTTAAAGTGGACGCGAGTTTCTCCCTCCATTGCAAAGCCCAGCAGGCGCTTGTAACAATCGTGGACTGCAAGTTTAACCTGCTGTCCCGTAGGGGAGGCGTTTTTCACAAAGAGCACTTCCAAATGGGAAATCGCGGCTTCTTCCGGCGGGGTGAGCCGTGTGAAAAGAAACCCCTCTTCTTCGCCTCTGCGCATCGCTAAAATACGGTGGGATGGCGCGCTTTTTGCCGGTTCGCTCCAGTCGAAGTAATCTTTAAACTTGGCGCCCTCGACTTCCTTGCCTGCCACCATTTTGGAACGAATAACACCCTGAGCCACATAAAGTTCGCGAAGCCTGGCGCGGGCGGTGGCGTCATCGTTGATGCGTTCAGCAAGGATGTCGCGGGCCCCGGCGAGGGCGGCGTCGGCATCGGGAACTTCTTTGGCAACATCAACGAAGGCGCTGGCCTCCTGAGCGGGCACGGTATTAAGGGACTGCAACCAAAGGATGTCGGCAAGGGGCTCCAAGCCTCGTTCCTTGGCGATGGTGGCCCGGGTACGTTTTTTGGGACGGTAGGGCAGATAAAGATCTTCGAGGGTGGAGAGCGTGTCAGCCGCCTCGACCTTTGCTTTGAGCGCGTCGGAAAGCAGGTTGCGTTCGCCCAAGGAGTTGAGGATCACCTCGCGACGTTTGTCCAATTCGCCGAGTTGCTCCAAGCGATCGCGTATCGCGGCGATTTGCACTTC
>CALQFT020000147.1 GCA_943329925.2 Opitutus sp. GAS368 | reverse complement strand
CTGCGTATTTTACGGAGCGGCAGAATTCAGTAGGGACTCTGATTTCGCCATTCTGGCGGACGCTGAAAACTTGGATAGATTAAGAGGGGCGCTCACGGAACTCCGGGCAGGAGTCATTGCGGTGCCGCCTTTCGATGTTGCCTACCTTGAGAAGGGGCACGCCATTCATTTCAGATGCCGGCACCCAGAGTGCGATGGGTTGCGTGTGGATGTGATGTCTGTGATGAGGGGAGTCGATACGTTCGAGTTGATCTGGCAGAGGCGTGCGACAATAGAGTTGGCTGATGGGACAATCTGCAACCTGCTTTCGATTGCTGATCTTGTGAGGGCGAAAAAGACGCAGCGAGACAAGGACTGGCCGATGATCCGCCGTCTTTTGGAGGCCGATTTCTTTAACAACCGGGACCAACTGCCAGATCCTCCAAGAGTACTGTTTTGGTTGAGGGAACTTCGTACGCCTGAGCTGTTGCTTTCTGTTTGCAACGATTTCCGAGAACTTGCGATTGGGGAACAAGGACAACGATCCCTCCTTGGGATGGCTCTGGACGGAAGGGTTGATGCGGTGGAGGAGGCATTGTTTTTGGAAGAAATCGAGGAGCGCCGCAGGGATCGTGAGTACTGGGCCCCTCTCAAGCGTGAGTTGGAGACGCTGAGGCGCCAGTTAGCGCTATCCAAAGCCGAGTAATCTCCTAAGGCCCCCTGTGCAATGAGCGCCGACGCCCGACTCAAGCCGGTGTCACGCTATGACATAAAACTGGTCCCCCTTTGGCTTCTGGTCGGGGTGAACCAAGTCAATGTCCATCGGTAGGCGGCAGAATGCCCCAGAACCGAACCGCTTCTTCCTTGCGCATGTTCTGGTTGTAGTGGGTGTGCAGCATGGTTGTTCCACGGTGCCCGAGCTCGTAGGCTGTCTTCAGTGCGTCCTGGTGGATTTTGTAGTGGGCAGAGGCGAACGTCTTCCTAGCCCCATCCTGAATCCAGTCTACGCCTGCAAGCTCGGCCACTCTCCGGCGTATGCGGATCAGGGTCATCTGTGACCTTGAAAAAATGCGCCCCGTCTTCACGCCTCCCTGCGCCTCAAACCAATCCAGCCACGCCTGAAGGGTCGGTGTAACGGTGGTGAACCGCTTCGTCCGCGTCTTGTTGACGGCTGCGGTGATGCAGAGCTGGCCGTCATCGGTAAAGGCAGACCATTCCAGCTTCATGATCTCTTCGGGACGGGTCCCAGCAAAAAAGCTGATGGCAAAGAAGGGGACTGCTTCAAGGTGGTTTGTCGCCACGGCGTTCATGATCGCGCGCACCTGCTCGGCGGTGTAGGTCTCGATTTCCTTAGACTTGATGTGGGCCAGCTCAACCCGTTTCAAGGGGGTGGACGAGAGCCAGTCCTGTTTGATGCAATAATTGAAGACCGCCTTCAGATGCCGAATTTTTAAATTCCGAGAGGCTGGAGGCAGGCTGAGTAGAGTGGCGTCGATTTGCTCTCCGCTCAGGTTTACAAGCAACTGCCCAAGGAGGGGCATGAATAGATTCCGCGTCTGCTTCAAATCTCTGAGGTGTTTCACGCTTTTGCGCCTGCGCTCGCAGTCCACCATGTACCGCTCAAAACCGAGGCCGAGCGTCTCGGACTTGCGCTCCAATTCCATCTTCAAGGCCGCCATTCGGGCAGCATCCACCACGGACAATCCGCTTCCAGAGAGAACCGAGGATGCTTGTTTGGCCTGGAGCAATTCCGTTGTGGTGGTCTGGCTGGCAAGGTGCCCGAGTTGTTGGCAGCGAGCATCAAATTCCCAGACGAACTCCGATGCCTCCTTCTGGGTCTTGAACTCCTTCAACTTGCTCGTAGCCGCAAGCTCCCCTGCTGCAAAGTAAACGCGCCATTTGGTCTTGCCGCCCTTGCGGACTTTGGTGGGTTTGTGGGTGAGGGTTCGGGCCATAAGACATGCGGGGGCTTTTTCCGTTGCAATTTCGGTACAGTTAAAGTACAGTTAATTACTGTAAAAAGCAAGTCTCAGGCGGTTTTTTGTGGTCTCAGCCGGTCTCGTTTTACTCTGTTGGCCCCCATCCACAGAGGCGTAATTACCTGATTTGTAATCAGCAGGTCATCGGTTCGAGCCCGATTGCCAGCTCCCTCTCTAAACAGCACATAAAGAGGGATTTGGAGGTTAAGCCTAGAACGCTCTGGGCAGCAGGTTGGGCAGCTTACTGCCCATTTACTGCCCAAAAAACAAACTGCTGAACGCTATTTCTTCACCTCAGCGGCGGCTTTCTTCGACGATCCTCGGCAACACCAATTTCCGTTCCAGCCATTCCCTCGGCGGGTTCGGATGATTTCGATGGTACACCTCGAACTTTAGCTTCACCTCAGGTTCATTCTTCGCTGCCTTACCGTCAAACTCGCCCGCCATCTTCGCATCCGCCACCAAAGCCCCAAGCATGTCAAAGACCGCCTCCACGGTGCCGTCCTTGCGCTTGTTCACCGTAGTCGGGACCGTCCCCTCAATCATCTGGCGCAGTAGGTCGCGCTTCTCGTCTATACCCATCAATGCCCGACTGTGGACCTCGCACTGGATTTCCGCGATGCGACATTTGACGTCCGGTCGATGGTAAAGCTTGTAACCCAAGGTCGCCGGATCAGTGACTTGCGGGCAGAGTTTCGCGTAGGCTGCTTTGCGGTCCATGCCCTCGGCGATGAGCCATGCAAAGCGTTCGAGGAGACGGTTCTTGAGGCGGGGCATAATCGGTTCGGTTGAGTTGCGCCGGAGGAGTGAACTCAAGCCACTCTGTAGACCATTATGGCGATCGACCGGAAACATGCGACTGTAAAATTATTTAACACTCCAAAAAGTCGTTGCACGCGAGTATTTTCCAATTATCCCAAACTTGCACTCCTGAGCGATCGACCGTACGCCCCTGAAAATCCTGCTAAAATAACGCGCTGAGACCTTCAATGGTGATGACATTTCATTGCCATCGCCATGTTTATGCATACGAAAAGTAACATAGGTGTCGGCACCGTATTTCCGACACTCAGAAAGACTGCTCTCTGTGGTCCGCCATGCTGGATTGGTGGGGGGAGCGTTATCTCACCGGAATTGACTCTCCTCAATCTGATCTGCACACCCCGTAAAAGCAGACTGGCGGGACTCTCGTTAATGGGGTAAGGTGAGCCCATGTCAACGGCTTCCGAGCAAATCAAAAGGGTGTACCCTAAGCCCGACATCTTGCGACTCAACGTGATTGAGCAGTTGGAGCGATTGCCCGATGAGGGAGTTGCCGTGCTTCACGATCTGGCGCAGGAATTAGAACTTCGCGCCGCTTGGGCTGATTTCTCGCAGGGGCTGGCTGCTGACTGGACGGTTGGCAAGTATGCCGATCTCGATGGTGCGCTTATTGCGGCAAGGGAATCCATAAAAGCATCGCGGATTGGATGATCGTCTGCATTGATACGTGTGTCCTTTTGCAAGCGGCAAAAGCAGGACACCCTTCTCACGTTATTTTCGAGGCGTGGTTTCAACGCCGATTTAGGTGGGCTGTGAGTAATGAGATACTCACCGAGTACCAAGAAATCATAGTCCTACACAGCGGCGTTCACCGCTGGAACCAACTAGGTAAAGTCTTCTCGTTGGCCGAAACTGTCGGCGACCTTCTCGTTAAAGTGCAACCCGCTTATCGGTTTCAAGTGATTGCAACCGATCCAGAAGATAACAAGTTCACGGACTGCGCGATCACAGCGAATGCAGATTACGTGATTACGAACGACGCCCACTTTAAGCCCTTAGCGTCTGCTGGGTATAGGCCGCAACCCATATCTCCCGATGAATTCATTCGGTTACACCTCTCGACTCAGGGGCACTAACTTTTGCTTTAAAACTCCTTAAAGCTTGGAAAGCGTGTGCGGGATGTTCACAGCTTTCCAAGCAGGGGGTGGAGCGTGAATGTTTTGCGGTTTTTGAGCGGCCTTGCCCGCAAACCAGAGTCGCTTTTTGCATTCTTAATTTCACGCAAGCAGTCCGTCTAGGATGCTGTAGCCCACGGAGGCATAACCCTTCCGCCTTTTCTGGAACATTTTAGAAAGCATGGGCACAGCATCATCGACGTAGTCGTAAACTCGGACCTCTGTCTTGCCAGCGTGCAAACGGTGGAGTCGTCCAACGTATTGCTGCAGGGTTCCACTCCACGAAATTGGGAACGTCAAAAAGAGTGTATCCAAACGGGCATCATCAAAACCTTCACCGACATAACTCCCAGTGGCGATAATAACCCTCTGCTCCCTCGCGCCAATTTCTGTCAACCGAGTGGCTACGGCTTTTCGCTGCTTTGCGCCTTGGCCTCCTTGGAGTGAAACGATGTTTGCTACTCGCCCTTCGAGCGCATGAGCAAACCAGTCTGCATGCGTTTTTCTCCCAGTGAGTATAATTGGAGAACGGCCGTCATTCACCGCCGCAATGACATCCGCTAAAATCTGTGCATTCCGGCGTTCGTTTTCAACGAGTAGTCGGTAAATATCATGGATTGGAAGAGAGACACTCGCTGGAGGAAGTTGAAACGTCGTAGGGCGGGGCCGAACCACATGTTCAAATGGCTGCAGAGCGGCGTACTGTTTCGCATCCACCTTGAAACGAACAGGACCGCACTGCATGAAAATGATTGGATGGTGGCCGTCTTTACGGGTCGGTGTCGCAGTAAGTCCAAGAACATACTTCGCCTTCACTTTGCGAAGAACCTGTTCAAAGCTAAATGCAGAAAGATGGTGGCACTCGTCTACGATGACGTGGCCATATTCGCTAACGACTTCGTTAATCTCTCCGGTTCGCCCAAGGCTTTGGATAACGGCCACATCGAGATTTTTGGTAGGTGTTTTTTTGCCTCCACCAATGGCACCGATCTCTCGAATTGGAATATCTAGAAATGCAGCGAGTCGCTCCCTCCATTGGTCCAGTAATTGTTTACGGTGTACCAATACAAGGGTGTTAACCCCGCGCTCTGCAATCATCCGGGCTGCGACCACAGTCTTTCCGAACGCCGTCGTGGCGGACAAAACGCCATCATCATGAACGATTAGAGATCGAACGGCTTTTTCCTGTTCCGGAAACAATGTGCCATGGAACTTCAATGGCAAGGTCGTTCCCGTTGTCCGCTCGTCCTGAATGTTCGGTTGGATGGAGTGGATTCTCATTAAATCCATCACATCTTGGAAGCAGCCGCGCGGAAGACCAATGAACAGTGGAAGCTCGTCTCCGCATCGAATGACTCTTGGTTTCCCAAACGTCGAGAGGCGCATGGCCTGATTGCGATAAAACTCGGGGTTCTGAAAGGCCGCGATTCGTAGTACGCGGTTCAGGAAGGATGAAGGCAGTCCGGTTTTGTCGACGTACACGAGGTTCGCTCGTACAATTCGGACTTCAGTCGGCAAGGGGTCATCAATGGGCAATTTCTCTGCTGTCAGGGACCGAGGTGCTAGCCAAGGCAGTGCACGATTTGATTCGTCATCATCATCAAAAGAACGCAGGCCAATGAGACTTCCACTTCGTTCGATCTCCGTTACCACCGCCTCCACTTCAGCGAGTGTGACTAGCGTTCGGCGACTCAAGTACTCCCATTGATCTGGGTAAGCATTGAAGCACTCATCCACAAACACGCTGTTACCCTCTTTGCGAGGTTCAGCCTGTAGAGGGAGCGCGATCAAATTACCGAAGCCCCCCTTGGGCATCGTATCCTGATTGGGGAACAATCGGTCGTAGGAATCTAACCCGATCTGATGACGTCGCTCCATGGTTCGGGTCAGAAGGGCTGTCCCAAGTTTTCTAGCGATCGTCGCAGGTATCTTGTCTTGGAAAAATATCCACACATGTCCTCCCTTTCCGGAACGTGAGCGTTCCAGCGCAACTGGAATTCCTGAGGCTTCACAGGTCCGCACAAACGCCAGAGCATCCTCCTGCCAACCCTCCTTGTCGAAGTCTGCGGCAAGAAACCAACAGGTTTCATCAGGGAGCAAGGGGTACACACCAATAATCTCCCGTCCGGTCAGATGATTCTGAACAGCCTCATGGGTGAGTGGTAAAAAAGTTCGCTCCGGTCTGCCTTGAGCATCACGTTTATCCCAGTTCTTGAGGCTTGCGGGTGAATATCCCGTTTTGCCGTCTTTGCCTCTCCACCGGATGGCATAAACATCGTCACGCCCCCGAAACAAGCGCCGAAAATGTGCTATTTTTTCCTCGGCCGTCGATGCCGATGTGAGGTTTCCATCTGAGGATTGAAGCGATGTTGGAACGGGTGCTTCTGTCTGTTTGACGGGTGAAGCAGTGATGGAAATTCCATGTTCTGACAGTAATCGGCGAAGGTGGTGGTTTTCTGCTCTGAGTCGCTCCAACTCCTCATTTGCGTAATCGGATGCACCTTTCCGATAGTCATCTTCGTTGAGTGGCGTCTTCACATCTAGGAACGTGATAAATATTTGCTGCTCAGCTCAAGGTTTGACGTCTCATGCTGTTGCGGCTTTGAGCAGTTGAGCCGCGGCATCCACCATATCCTGGCGGAGTACAACACGACGGAATCGCACGTCTTCAGATTGATTCGGACTTGTTTGGCCGAATACGAAATGACTCGCCTTGACCGGCCCCGGCGAAGATTCGTGAATGAAGTGTTCCTTTAAGCTATGCAATGCATCGGGACAGGCTGGATTGCCGACACGGACTTCTTCGGCAAAAGCGGTTACGGCGGCGCTTGTTCCGCCATCGTAATGGCGAAGCGTGTAGAGGATATCGAATGCGTCTTTGGGTTGCTGACGGTCGCAGAAGGCGCGGAGTTTGAGCGCGAGGAAGGGGCCTACCTCGCAAACTCTCGCGGTCAGTTTCTGTTCAGCCTCGTAAAGGTCGATGCCTGTCACTTCGATGGTTCGCGCGGTTGCCAATGCCCGATTTACACCTGGAATGATGCTCGCCACGACGCCCTCCACTTCAGCAGAACCGCTGGTGTGTGGGGTGCGTTCGACGAGGAAGTCCACATACACTGGATACGCTCCGATGGTTTTCTCTAGCCGGTTCGGATGTTTCACGCTGGCCTTGAATCCCTGTACTTCAAGTGCCCATCGGAGATTTCCGTATTGGCCGGAGTCGGCAGCCAAGGCGATACCAAGATCGACATCAAGAGTAGCTGGAAGCGGCAGGCTGCTCTGCTGGGTGAGATCGCGACAAAGGTATTTTGGGACGAGGCCACCGACGAGGACGAGGTCGGAATGCCATGCGCCCAGTGCGGACCACAGAGTTAGAAATGCGCTCTCAGCGAGAGCAGCGTGGCGCGGGTCGTACTCGTGGTAGGTGTCGTATTTCATGGCCGACAAAAGCCTTCCCATTCCCGCAATGCAGACGCTGCGTCTGGCCCTCGCAGGCCCGTCCTTTGGAGGTCTAGGTAAATTTGTGCATCGCTCACAAGCGTTAGCCCGCCACGATGCTGGGTTTCGGTGAAAAGCCCCTCATCGTCCGGGGTGTGGAGCCAAAGCTTTCCACCGTCAGTCACCGGACGGAGGCCAAGCTCATCCAGCGCAACAGCTCCAAGAGGACGGTCAACATACGCGGAGCAGACTGCTGGTTCTGTATAGGGATGCCGCATCCAAGCAGCACTCCACTGGGTGAACGCCAATCGCACTTTCTCAGACTCTGCCCATTTTTGAAGCCGATCGGCGAGTTCTTGAGGCGAACCAAAGAAACCCGCGTAGAGGGTGGAGCGGACTCGTTTTGGAAATCGGTCGGAATCCGCCCAAGAATCAAGCAACCCCAGCCAATCACGAAAGCGAAACTCGCGGGCAGTGATTTTTTCCACAAACCCCTGACCGATCAGATGCTGGATGATGCGCGAGACTAGGCCAGAACTTGCCCCGGTTCGCCGCACGATCTCCGCTTGGGTCCAGATGCGGTCGCGATCGGAGAGCAGGCTGCGGATGATGCGTGCGCTCTTGCCGACGAAAATATTGCGCGGTTCCAATTCGTAGCTGAACGAACGGCCTTGCAGAGGACCGCGGTCGACAAGCAATCCGGGTGCGCGAAGCCAGACTCGGCCATTCAAGTCGATGGCAGCCACGTTGTGTTCCTTGCAGGCCTCAAGGACACGTGGGGAAAGCTCGGGCGTGGCGAGCAAGAGGCGCGACGAAGAGGAGGAAACCTCAAGTTTTTCCAGCCACGGGACGCTGGGTTTTAGGGCGTAGAGGAGACCGAACTCAAATCGGCTGCCGTCGAATTCAAGTGCCAAGCGGTCTAATTCGCCGCTGGCCGGTGTGTGACTTTCCGCCCCAAAAGTCCAGTGAAGGTCAGGATAGTCTTGGATAAGTTCACGAAAGTGGGCCGCGAGCTCACTCTCGTGTCGGATAATCCCGCTTTTACTAGAATCCTGCATTTTCACTGGGTAGTAAGAATATGGTTCGGCAAGGGGAAGGCAAGACTGTTACTGGATTTAATGATTTTTACTCGCCAGTGAAAATCAGAGTTATTCGGCAAAATTGAGCGTGGATTGGATTCTTGAGCACTTCCTTTGAGTGTTTCCCTCAGTATTGCGCAATTCCCCATCGGGCGAAGTTGGTCAATTTCGGGAGTATTTTCTGGCCTGCACGGTCGATCGCTCGCGAGCGAAAGTTCGGGATATTCGGAATCCACTTGGTAGCAACGACTTTTTGGTGTGTTTAATAATTTTACACTCGCTTGTTTTTGGTCGATCACCATAATGGTCTAAAGAGTGGATCGAGTTCAATCCTCCTGCGCGATTTTTCCACACCAAGTATGTCTCGCCTAAAGAACCGTCTCCACGAACGCTTTGCCTGGCTCATTGCCGAAGGTATGGATCGCAAAGCTGCATATTCAAAACTCTGCCCGCATGTCGCTG
>CALQFT020000146.1 GCA_943329925.2 Opitutus sp. GAS368 | reverse complement strand
GGCAAGAGGCCCAAACTTTCCTCACAGACTTTCAGGAGATGACCTATTCCAAGTGGAGATTGTCTGTAGAAGACATGAGCGCCCTAGCGCGAGCGAAAGTGCAAGAGCAGTATAACCAACTACTGAACCGTTATTTTGTTCCTTTAGCCAATTAAGCGCCATTCGTTTAACGTCTCATACCAAGTCTTGAAGAAAACTGGTCCTTCTCTCCCGGGACCGCAGAGCCCCAGTTCCTCTTTGACGCTCCAAAAACTCAGAAAGTCATTGCGGAATAGAGTAGGGCTCCGCGGTCCCAGGTGCTGAGGTCTTTTAATCATCCATAAATCTAAAAGAGATGGTATCAGGCCTTTTGTATTGAGCTCACCGAGCTGGAAACCGAGACAACCAAGGAACCCTCACCTCATGGATTCACTTGGGGTTAACTCGCCTTGGAAGGATCGTCTTCACCCCGGTGGGAAAGCGCCATGTACACGGCGGGCACGACAAAAAGCGTGAGTAGCGTTCCGATGATCATACCCGTGACCAGGACAATGCCGATACTGTTGCGCGCGCCCGCCCCCGGACCTTTGGCAATCACAAGAGGGAAGTGCCCGAACACCGTTGCCACCGAAGTCATCAGGATGGGTCGCAGTCGGGTGGATGCCGCCTCGATCACGGCCTCCAACTTGGGAGCGCCCTTAGTGCGGAGTGTGTTGGCGAATTCCACGATGAGAATTCCGTTCTTCGAGACCAACCCAACCAGAGTAATTAAGCCCACCTGACTGTAGATGTTGAGCGTCGTAAAACCCAGAAACGAAAACAGCAACGCACCGGAAAGCGCCAAGGGCACCGACCCCGCCAGAATCACGAGCGGATCGCGGAAACTCTCGAACTGCGCGGCTAGGACGAGGAAAATCAGCACGCCCGAAAATGCCAACGTCAGGAGCAATTTGTTGCCTTCGACTCGGAGTTGGCGGCCTTCCCCCGCGTAGTCGATGGAATAGCCCTTGGGTAAGATTTTGGCCGCCTCTGCCTCAAGCGCCTTGAGGGCTTGGTCTAACGTGATGTTGGGCGGAATGACGCCTTGAATGCGCGCGCTGTTAAGCTGCTGAAACCGGTTAAGTGTACGTGGTTCCGTAGTGTTTCGCAGCGTAGCGAATGTAGAAAGCTGCACCAGCTTCCCCCCCGGACCTGTCACGTATAGATCCTTCAATTGGTCAGAGTTGAGGCGACTCGTACGCTCCAGCTGCGGAATGACTTTGTAAGAGCGCCCCTCGATGGAAAAACGGTTCACATACGCGCCCCCGAGCATGGTGCCCAAATCGGCGCCCACCTGGCTCAAGTTCAACCCCATGGAAGCGACCTTGTCCCGGTCGAACACCACCTCGGTTTGGGGAAAGTCGAACTTCAAATCCGTGTCGGCGAACACGAATAATTTGCTCTGAAACGCAGCCGCGACAAGGGCGTTGGCGAATTCCACCAATTCCTTGGGCTCTGCGGTGGAAGCTATCACGAATTCCACCGGATAATTCCCCCCGCCAGGGAGTGCCGAGGGAGTGAAGGCGATGACGCGTACCCCGGGGATTTGCGCCGTTTTTCCAAAGACTTCGCCAACCATTTTCTCGGTGGAACGCTTCCGCTGACTCCACGGCTTGGTAACCAAGCCGGAGAACCCGCCGAAGGCTTCGATAATCTGAAAGCTTGTGGAAGTTTCCGGGAGCGAAAAGTACACGTCATTAACTAGTGAAGCGTACAACATCGTTTGGTCGATGGTGCTATTGGGGGAGGCTTGAATCACCCCAAGAATCACGCCCTGATCCTCCTTTGGGGCGAGTTCCTTCATGGACATCATGTAAAATGGCACCCCCAGCAGCATGGTGACTCCTGCTAAGGTCAACGTCACAGGCCGCCATCGCAACGTCTCGATGAGCCGCCGCTTATACCATTGCCGTAGCGCATCGAAGCGCTGGTTCACCCAACCCCCGAAGCCTGTATGGGAATCCTGCGCCCGCAACAGCTTGGAGGACATCATTGGCGAAAGCGTTAACGCCACCACCCCGGACACCACCACTGCCCCCGCCAGCGTAAAGGCAAATTCCTTGAACAAGGTTCCCGTAAGTCCACCTTGAAGGCCTATGGGAGCGTACACCGCCGCCAAGGTGACCGTCATCGCAATCAGCGGCCCCACCAGTTCCCGCGCCGCCTTGATCGCCGAGTCCAGCGGGGAGAGCCCCTCCTGCAAGTGGCGCTCGACATTTTCCACCACCACAATGGCATCATCCACCACTAATCCCACGGACAGCACAATAGCCAAAAGTGTGAGCAGATTGAGCGTAAAGCCCATTGTCTGAATCAAAAAGAGGGCGCCCGCCAGCGAAAGCGGAATTGCCACAACCGGAACAAGGATCGAGCGCCAGTTGCCAAGAAAAAGGAAAATTACGCAGATGACGATCAGTAGCGTCTCTGAGAGGGTCCAAAGCACCTCGTGGAGCGCATCGCGGATGTAGCCGGTAGCGTCGTAGGAAAGGTGGATGTGCATCCCAGTGGGGAGTTGCTTTTCAATTTGCGGCAACTCGTTGCGAACAGCGGAGATAACATCGAGACTGTTAGACGTTGGAAGCACCCAAACACCCATGAAAATCGCCTTCTGTCCGGAAAACCGCACATCCGTGTCGTAGCTCTCCGCTCCCAGCACAACCTCTGCCACGTCCTGAAGGCGGATGATGCTTCCGTTGCGCTCTTTAAGCACCAGACTCTTGAACTCTTCGGCCGACTTTAAGTTCGTGTTGGCCACCAGATTGACGGTGATGAGCGTCCCTTTCGTGCCGCCCAGTGTGGAGAGGTAATTGTTGGCCGAAAGGGCGTTGCGTATTTCCGTTGGGGTGATGCCCAGCGCCGCCATGCGCTGCGGTTTGAGCCAGATGCGCATCGCAAAGGTACGGGCGCCAAGGATGTCCGCCTTTTGGACTCCGTTTATGGCCGTGATGCGCGGCTGGACGGCGCGGGTGAGGTAATCGGTGATCTGGTTGGACTCCATGCTGTCGGAGTAAAACGAGATATACATCAAGGCAAACTGGCTGTCCGAGGTGGTCAACTCGATGGACGGCGCCTCTGCTTCAGGCGGCAATTCATTTCGGATTTGGGCGATCTTGGCTTGGACTTGGGTGAGCGCAGCGTTGGTGTCGAAGTTGAGCTTGAGATGCGCCGTAATGATGCTAAGCGACTGGGCGCTCTGGCTTTCTAGATAGTCGATGCCGTCTGCACTGGCGATGGTGCGCTCTAGGGGCGTCGTCACAAAACCGCGCACCAAGTCGGCGCTAGCCCCCACATAGCGCGTCTTGATGTTAATTACGGCGATGTCGCTGCGCGGAAACTGGCGGACATTGAGGGAAAAATAGGCCTGAATCCCCGCCAAAAGCAGGACAAGACTCACCACCGTGGCAACTACCGGGCGCCGGATGAACAGATCAGTGAAATTCACAATGAGATAGAAATGAGTGCGGCGGGAAGACCAGTGTGCCCCAGTAGAAGCCTTTTCAGCGAGCCTGCATGCGGTCGCACTTTATGGAGGTGCTTTACCCGGAATATCCAAACGGGTGCGCCAGATGCCATTGCCAGGCGCTCGCGATAATGCCCTCAATGGCCCCATACTTGGGCGTCCACCCCAGTTCAGCGTGGATTTTCTCGGAGGAAGCGATCAATCGCGCGGGGTCTCCGGCGCGCCGCGGCTGTTCCAGCACCCGGATGGCCTTGCCAGTCACCCGTTCACAGGTGGCGATGATTTCACGCACGCTGGTTCCGCCGCCGGTTCCCAGATTGTACTTGGCTGATTCCGTTGCACCAAGCGCAAGGATATGGGCCTGAGCGAGGTCTAAAATATGAATGTAATCTCGAATACAGGTGCCATCCGGAGTTGGATAATCTGTTCCAAAAATAGAGACAGACTCTTTTTGGCCGAGTGCAACTTTAAGCACATTGGGAATGAGATGCGTCTCAATGCGATGATCCTCACCAAACCGCTGGCTAGCGCCCGCTGCGTTAAAATAACGCAAGGCAACATACTTGATACCGTGCAATTCGTCATACCAACGCAACATTTGCTCGAACATTAACTTTGATTCGCCATACGGATTAATGGGACGCTGCGGCAAATTTTCGTCAATGGGCACGCGCTCCGGAGTACCAAAGGTGGCGCAGGTGGAAGAGAATACGATTTTGCGCACACCGCAGGAGGCCATCGCTTCGAGTAGGTGCATCCCGCCGGTGACGTTGTTGCGGAAATACTTAGTGGGATTGGTCATGGACTCACCGACAAGGGCGTTGGCAGCAAAGTGCATCACGGCCTCTGCCCCGGATTCCGCGAGTGCGGCGCCCACCTCAGCCGGGTTCAACAAGTCGCCCTCCACAAAGGTTGCCCGAGGATCCAGCGCCCCTCGATGACCTTCAGTAAGGTTGTCAAACACCGTAACGGAGTGTCCTGAATTAAGGATTTCCTCCACGCAAATGCTTCCAATGTACCCAGCACCACCCGTGACAAATAGTTTCATATCCCTTGTTAACGAATGTCGATGATCCACTGCGCGGGCAGGAAAGTGCAATGGGGAAAGCAGCACGACACAGGGTTCTTTTCATTTGTCGAAAAAGAGGGCTAGCGAACACATGCCTTTTTGCAGTAATACACTTTGTTACCAGACTTATGACTTTGCGCACGCTCACCCACACGGTTCTTCTCGCGGCCCTCGCCCTTTCCTCCACTTCTTGCGCCGCGTTCAAGAAAAAGAAAAAGTCCTCAAGCGGCAGCGATTCGGACTTTGTTCAAGGAACACCTCTCGGTGGCTCCGACATGGCTAGCGGCGGCGGTGGCGGTGGCGGTGGCGGTGGCGGCAACCTCGGCAGCCCGCTTCCGGATCGTTCGGAAGGATCCTCCTTCACCTCTTCGGGCGTAGACAGGCATCGTTTTGCTCCCGTTCACTTTGGATACGACAGCTACACCGTCGGCGGCGCTGAACAGTCGAAGGTCGGCGCGGTGGCTGCGGCACTCAAAGGATCCTCCAGTTCGCTCATCATCGCTGGATTCACCGATGAACGAGGAACGGCGGAATACAACCGCGGCCTTGGAGAACGCCGGGCTCAGGCCGTGCGCCAGTCCCTTATCGAGAAGGGTGTTTCAGCCGGTCAAATTCAAACCGTTAGCTTTGGTTCGGAAATGGCCGTGGACTCTGCGTCCAACGATAACGCTTGGGCCAAAAACCGCCGCGCCGAATTCGGCGTTGGGAAATAGTTCCGAGTAAGAGGGCTCACGGAAACAGTCGCACCCACTTCCCAATTGCGACGTGCGCGAAAGCCACAACGAAGCTAGATGATTGTCCCCGCGTCTAAATAAGACGCTTGAGGTGACAAGGGCTTCGTGTGGGTTCGCGTCCAAGGACTTTCGTTTGATTTAAAACGCCCAAACGGAGACTGCAACTCCATGTGGAAAATTGGGTTGCGCACAAGAGCGATGGGCTGTGGCAAAATCGCACGACCTTCTTTCCGGAACGCTCTGCCTTTACGCGGCATCCCGAACCGCATCCGCTACGTCCCTGTCCTGAGTTGCCAACGCATGTTTGCATGCGAGTCTGCAACTGCAAACTCCACAGCGGAGCGAGGCATTCAAATTCCAAAAATTATTAATGGCGGCTGTTTGTCTCTGCGAACTTTTTTTATAGTAAGCTCTCCTGCGGCTTTGAGTGCAAGCCAGCCGCTGTCTCGCTGTCTGCGAACAACGTGTGCACCGTGTGTAGAAAAAACCTAAGAAGATCTTCCGTTTAACCATTATCCCCCAACAATGAGTCCCCGAAATCGCCGTAGTTTTTCCAAATCCCGAATGCTGCTGACCCCCCTCTGCCTATTTGGGGGTGCCGCCTTTTTGACCGCCCAAGACTCGCCCAAAGAAGCGCCTCCAACCTTTGTTCCCACAGCGCTGTTTTCCGTTCCCTCCGACCTCGAAATCACGGTCTGGGCAAACACGCCGCTGCTGCGCAATCCGACGAACATCGACTTTGACCGCTTTGGGCGTCTCTTTGTGGCAGAGGGAGTTAACTATCGCGGCAAAGCGGGGCGTCGTCCGGAAGGCGATCGCATCGTGGTGCTCGAAGACACCTCGGGGACAGGGAAGGCTGACAAGAGCTCCGTGTTCGTTCAGGAGCCAGGGTTGCTTTCACCTCTGGGCGTTGCCGTTCTGGATGACAAAGTGGTGGTATCCCAACCGCCCGACCTTCTGGTTTATTCCAACGTTAAGGGCGGCACCCAGTTTGATCCCTCTGTGGACAAGCGCGAGGTTTTGCTCACTGGCTTTAACGGGCGCAATCACGACCACAGCCTCCATTCCCTGACCGCCGGTCCGGATGGTCTCTGGTACTTTAACCAAGGAAATACAGGGGCTCAGTTTACGGATAAATCCGGGAAAAAGTTCTATCTCGGAAGTCCTTATGTGGAGGGCAATGGAAAGCCTTCCACAGACCCGCACTCCATTGCCGGGAAACGAAGCGACGATGGTCACGTCTGGATTGGTGGCGCCACCATCCGCATGAATCCGGATGGAACCCACGCGCAGATTGTCGGGCACAATTACCGCAACAGCTATGAGCAGACGGTTAACTCGTTTGGTCAGATGTACCAGAGCGACAACGACGATCCACCCGCCTGCCGCGTCACACCCATCCTCGAAGGTGGCAACGCCGGATTTGCCTCCAAGGACGGCAAACGCAGTTGGCAGGCGGACAAACGTCCCGACCAAGACACTCCCACCGCCGAATGGCGGCAGGAAGATCCAGGGACAATGCCCGCTGGGGACGTGTATGGCGGCGGCTCCCCGACAGGCGTTGCCTTTTATGAAAACGGCGCGCTGGGGGACAAATACCGAGGACTGTTGCTGGCTTGCGAAGCCGGTAAGAACGTCGTCTTCGGATATTATCCCAAACAAGAAGGCGCAGGATTCAAGATGGAGCGCTTCGATTTCCTGACCTCCAACAAGGCCAAGGAATTCGCAGGATCCGACTTTTTGGGAGGCACACCTTCGAATAAAATCGAAACGCTGTTCCGTCCCTCTGATGTTGTAGTGGGTCCTGATGGCGCGATTTACGTTGCCGACTGGTTCGACGCCCGAGTGGGTGGACATGGAACTCTGGATGACCAGTTATGCGGGACCATCTACAGAATCGCCCCGAAAGGCTTTGTATCAAAAGTGCCAAAGTTCGATCTCACAACCACTGAGGGACAGATTACGGCGCTCAAAAACCCGGCGGTGAATGTGCGTTACAGCGGGTTCATTCGCCTCAAAGCCCAGGGGGAGAAAGCGGTGCCTGCGGTCACTGAACTTCTAAAGGACTCCAATCCCTATTTGGCGGCTCGGGCGATTTGGGTTTTAGCGCAGATGGGCCCGAGCGGGGAAGCCAAGGTGCGCGAGCTTCTGTCTTCCAAGGACGAAACGGTGCGCCTCGTGGCGTTGCGTTCGCTTTTGCGGGCAGGGAAAGACGTAGTGCCTCTGGCGACACGGATGGCCAAAGACACTTCCGCCGCCGTTCGCGGAGCGGTCGCCATCAGCCTCAGAGATGTGCCCTTTGCCCAAAGCGGACCCATTCTTCAAGAAATCGGGCGGGGATATGACGGCAAGGATGCCACTTATTTGGAAGCATTTGGGTTAGGTTCCGAAGGCAAGGAGCGTCAGGTGTACGCTGCGCTGCGGCCGCAACACCCGAAGTCTGCCGAAGATTGGTCGCCCGCTTTTGCCCGGATCGCATGGCGTCTCGGTTCTCCGGAGTCGGCTGTGGATTTGCGCAACCGGGCTGTATCCAAGAAGCTCTCGTTGGAAGATCGTAAGCTGATGGTGACTGCACTCGCGTTCATCAACGATCCCGCCGCGGTGGAAGCCATGGCTGATGTTTTCGCCAACAAAGACGTTCAGGATTTAGCGGAGTCCGTAAAGTGGTGGCTCGCAAGCCGACGCACCACGGACTGGCAGAATTACCCCGTCGACTTGGCGCTTGAAAAGCGGGGCGTCTCGCTTCCCAAACCGGCTGGTTTGGTCAGCATCATTTCACCCGAACCCCTCAGCACGCCTTCCACATTGCCATCCGTAAAAGATATCGTAGCGCTCACAGGAAACGCGGAACGTGGTCAGGCCGCGGTAGCTGTGTGTTATAGCTGCCACAAAATCGGTGCCGCAGGAGCAGAGTACGCCCCTGATCTAACCGCGTTCGGAAAAATCCAGACTCGCGAAGTATTAGTGAATGCGATTGTAAACCCGTCTACTGAAATTTCACACGGCTACGAAGGCACTCGCGTGGAAGTGGGTGTGAAGAAGGGTGATAAGTGGAACATCAACCATACCATCGACGGGATCGTCATCTCGGACGCGGATCCGATTGTCATCAAGTGCGTGGGAGGGATGGTGCAGAAAGTAGAACGCGCCAAGCTGGCCTCGATCAACAAACTGACCCGCTCCTTGATGCCTCAGCCAGAAATGCTGGGCCTCGATGCCCAAAGAATTTCGGACATCGTGACGTACCTCCAGTCGGACAAGGTGAATTAAACAGCTGCCCGCATTTAGTTGCCGGGGGTGCTTGCAAAAAGCGCCTCCGGTTGCGCTGACGGGTCTGCCGCGTCTTTAACAAAGAGCACAGGCGCCAGCTTCTTATACCAAATCTTGAAGAAAACTGGTCCTTCTCTCCCGGGACCGCGGACCAGGTGCTGAGGTCTTTTAATCATCCATAAACCTAAAAGAGATGGTATTACAGCTTCAGCGCCGCCTGCCGGTAATGCTCGTCCTTGCGCCCGCCAATGCGCGACACCGTGGCGTCCGACAAAAAGACAGGACCGCCCAAGGCCGCCGCGCCCGCAAAAATACGCGCCG
>CALQFT020000145.1 GCA_943329925.2 Opitutus sp. GAS368 | reverse complement strand
TCCGATGCCGGAGCCCGCATCCGGGATGGAATTAAAGCGGTGGCAAAGCAAGGGGTGTGTTCGGAGACGGTGTGGCCCTACGATGTGGCGCGGTTTGCGGAAAAGCCGCCCCTCGCAGCGTACCAAGAGGCGCTTGGGCAACGGGCGCTGCAGTATCAGACGGTGTTGCGGCGCATCACTCAGATGAAGGGCTGTCTTGCGGCGGGGTTTCCGTTTGTGTTCGGGTTTACGGTGTACACGGCGTTTGAGAGTAAAGCGGTGGAACGTACTGGCGTGGTGGATTTACCACACGGCAGCGAAAAGATGTTGGGCGGTCACGCGGTCCTTGCGGTGGGGTACGACGAGGCAACGCAGCGCTTCATCGTGCGCAATTCCTGGGGAGCGAAATGGGGGCAGGCGGGTTATTTCACGATGCCCTACGCGTATCTGCTCAGCGCGGATTTGGCGTCGGACTTCTGGAGCATCCGCATGATGCAGTAAAGTTGTTCTGGGAACGCCGCGCTCGCGCCCGGCATTTTATCCGCATTAATAGAGCAGCCATGAGGAGTTTGGTTTAGCTGCTTTTTCCTTTCCAGAGTTGCTTCCCGCGGGCTTTGTGAGAAGCTTTAGGCTGTTCCCATGCAGCCTTCCAGCACCGCTCCCCGTTCCCCTATTGGCCTCATTTTCCTGACAGTCTTCATCAGTATGGTGGGCTTCGGGATTGTCATCCCCGTCCTGCCTGTTTACGCGCGAAATGAGCCCTTCATGCTCAATCCCACGCAGTTGGGGTGGCTTGTGGGCATCTTCTCGCTGATCCAACTCATCTCGGCGCCTTTTTTTGGGATGCTCTCGGATCGGATCGGGCGCAAGCCTGTGCTTCTTTTTAGTGTGATTGGAACGGCGATAGGCTTTTTCGTCATAGGTCGGGCCGACGCTGCGTGGATGTTGTTCTTAGGTCGGATCATCGACGGGGCCAGCGGCGGAAACATTGCCACGGCCCAAGCTTGCATCGCCGACGTCACCGAGCCGGAAAAGCGGTCCCGCGCGATGGGGATAATCGGGGCAGCCTTCGGGCTGGGCTTTATTATGGGGCCGGCGCTGGGTGGTTTTCTGGCATCTTACTCGCACACGGCGCCCTTTTACTTTGCCGGCGGACTTGCCGTGGTGAATGCGCTTCTTATTTGGGCGCGTCTTCCAGAAACGTATCCGGCCGAGATGCGTGCAAAGGACAAACAGCGCGTCTCGCTTGGGGAAGTCTTTGCGGATGGTCGGGGTGTGTTTATCACGTTGTTGCTTGTGGCAACGCTTGTTTCGACAACGGGTTTCGCCTTCATCCATGTGCTCTTCGCGCTTTTTTGTGGCGACACTTTTCAGTGGGGCTTGCGTGAAACTAGTTACGCGTTTGCGTATGTGGGGTTGCTGGCCGTTTTGGTCCAAGGGGGCCTTTTGCGGCGGCTATTGAAGTACAACATCGAAAAGCAGCTCGCCGCTATCGGCGCATTGCTTCTCGCCGCGAGTCTCTTTTGGCTGCCCCGCGCCACAGGGCTCAACGCCTTTCTCGGCAGTTGTGCGTTGATGGCTGTGGGCAACGGACTTCTCACGCCGACGCTTTCGGGAATGGCCTCACGTCATGTCAGTGGTCGCGCGCAGGGACGACTGATGGGGCTGATGACTTCTGCCGGGAGCTTCGGCCGTTTCCTCGGTCCGGCGCTGGCCGTGCTGCCATTGCCGTTGAATTTTTCAACGTTGATCCGACCGCTTGCCGCCGATGTGCTTCCAGGCATTCAAACCGGTTATATCACGGCATTTACAGGAGGAGCCATATTGGTTGGCGTTTCCTTCTTGTGCGTACTTCTGCTCAAAGTGCCGGCGGTATCCGAGCCCGCACCCGAGTCTGCTACAGCGGCTCATTAACCCGCGGATCCCATCATGAGCATCCCCCAGGAAGATACTTTCGCCGACGTCGTTTCGAAGGCGATGCGCGGCCTCGTTTTAACAGATGCGATGGTCGCGGAGCGTGCTGCTGTTTCGCCCGAGGAAGTCGTAGCCCTGCGCACCGGCCATTGGAGCGAGTCCGTGGGACGCGCTGTGGCAGCCGCTCTTGCGCTGAATCCTGACGCTCTCAGTGCTCTCGCCGCCGGGAAGTCCGCGCCACCACCGCTCGCCGTACACGGCCTGGAGGCGTTCTCCACGCCCTTCGACGATATGCTGGTGAACAGTTACATCGTGTGGGATCCGGCCACGCAACAAGCCGCCGCCTTCGACACAGGTGCGGATTGCGGGCCGATGCTTGCACGCATCAAAGAGCTTGGATTGAATTTGCAGGCCGTCTTCCTCACTCACACGCACGGGGATCACGTTTTTGATTTGGACCGCTTGCGCTCGAAAACCGGCGCTCCAGCTTTTGTAAACGTTCTAGAGCCGATAGACGGCGCGGAGTCTTTTGCCACGGGCCGCACATGGAACCTGGGCCAACTTCAGGTGGTTTCCCAGCTGACTTACGGCCACTCCAAAGGCGGCACAACTTACCACATCACCGGGCTCGCCAAGGAAATCGCTGTCGTCGGTGATGCACTATTTGCCGGGTCCATGGGCGGGGCGAAGGTGGATTACACCGCGGCATTGCGGACAAATCGCGAGGTTATTTTCAGCCTTCCGCCGGACACAGTGCTGTGCCCCGGGCATGGTCCGCTCACGACGGTAGGTTGGGAGAGTCGCTGGAATCCTTTTTTTGCAAAGTCATAGCACGGAATTGGTTCCGTAGTGCGTCGCCGCTACAACTCTCTTGTCGCAAACACGATTTGCGCCAACAAAAAGTACACCAGCGTGTACAGCGCGCCAAAGCCTGCCACCTGCCAGAACAGCGCTGCCGGGAGTAGCGTACCCACGGCGATTTCATCGACGACGTTGAACAGCTGCAAATCTGGGAACACGAGCGCCACCCCAGCTGAGAGCACCTTGAGCATGGGGGAAACATCCCCGCCCGAAAGCCACGCCTCGCGCGCTACGCCTTGCACATGGCCGATGAGGTAGATGATGACAGAAGTCAGCATCGTGAACACCGAGGAGGTCGCAAATGTAGACAACAGCAGCGTCAGCGTGGAGCAAAGCAGCGCCTTAATTAATATGAGCACGATGCCGGGCACCAAGTTCGCTTGGAAGGCGGACGCTCGCACTTCCGCCATAGCCGCCGCGAGCTGGTCTTGCGGCGTGTTGGCCGCGAGCTCGGCGAGCTCTTGCTGTTCGCGCAGGCCGAGGACACCGGCGAAGAGCGCACTCATGAGCAGAATCGCGATGATGAGCATTCCAAACACGCCCAACAGTTTCCCAAAGATGTATTCAAAGCGTGGCACCGGCTTGGCAAGGATTGTGTAAAGCGTGCGATCCTCGAGGTCCTTGGGAATGAGGTTGGCTGTGCACAGAAGTCCGAGCAACCAGGAGAAGATGCTCATCGCGCCGAGTCCGACGTCCTTGAGAATCTGAATGGGATTTTGGAAGCTGAATTTAACGGTGAAAATTGAACTGCCAATCACCAGAAATGCGAAAAGTAGCAGGAAATAAAACACCTTGAGCCGGATCAACTCCAACAGCGTGTTGTGTGCAAGCGCCCAGACCCGCAGCCACGAAAAGAGCCGGTGGCGCGGGACGGTGTTCGCTGCGCCCGAAGAAAAAGTGTTAATGGGTTCCACGGGTTACCTCCAAAAAATAGCGTTCCAAATCAGTTTGCGGCTGCGCTTTTTCCACAATGCGTGCGCCCGCTTTGCCAGCGAGTACCTCGATCTGTGCGAGCAATTCTGGAGAGGCGTTTTCCAGAGTCCATTCCGGCTTGGCGTGACTGTTAAGCAGTTCATCCAAGCGGCCTTCAGTCAGCAGCCGGCCTTGGTGCATGATCCCGATGCGGTCGCAGATCTCCTGCACCTGACTGAGCAGATGGGAGCACAACAGTACCGTGATGCCTTGCGCCTTGAACTGGAGAATCAAATCTCGGATGTCGTGTGAGCCTGCTGGGTCAACGCCCGCAGTGGGCTCGTCCAACACCAGCAGGCGCGGATCCCCAATGAGCGCCTGTGCGAGGCCGATGCGCTGCAGCATCCCCTTGGAATAGCCTCCCAATCGGCGTTCAGCGGCGTCCGTCAGACCGACTGTGCGGAGCAGCGCATGCGCCTTGTCTTTCAGCGTGGAGCCGCTTAGTCCGCAGAGTTTTCCAAAAAAAAGTATCGTCTCCAAGCCGGTGAGGTATTTGTAAAAGTAGGGATTCTCGGGCAGGAAACCGACGGCTTCCCGGCTTTCCACCCGCTTGGAACTCACCCCGAAAATCGCAGTGGATCCGGCTGTGGGGAGCACCAAGCCGAGTAGGATTTTCATCGTGGTGCTTTTTCCAGAGCCGTTTGGGCCTAGCAGACCATAAACTTCTCCCGCAGCAATTTGCAGCGAAAGATCGCACAGCGCGCGCACCGGTTCTCTCCGAAACGGCACGGCGAAGTCTTTGGAAAGATTTTGGATAGTGATCGCGGGAGGATTCACAGGTGTGGGGAAGATAACGCAGCGGCGGCGTGCTGAAAAGGGGCTGTTTTGCTTAGGAGCGCAAGGAAAGGGAGGGGGCGTATTTCTCAGTAAAAAGGTTTTGGCAAGGGCACGGTGGCTGCTAGACTTCGAGGCCCTAAAGATGGTGGCCGTAGCTCAATGGTAGAGCTCCAGATTGTGATTCTGGTTGTTGCGGGTTCGAGTCCCGTCGGTCACCCCATCTTTTTAAACTTCCGAGAACGGAAGGAACCGGGTTAAGGAACCACACGCTGAAGCGCGCGCCCCCTCCAGTCGCATGAACCAATGCCGCTGGAAGTGTTTCCAGAAAAAGCTCCCCATTAGGAACCTGCGGGCCAGCCGCTAGAGCAGCATTTCGCGAAGAACCTTGCCATGGACGTCAGTGAGACGCCGCTCGATGCCGTTGTGGTAGAAGGAGAGCTGTTCGTGATGGAGTCCGAGCACGTCCAAAATCGTGGCGTGGAAGTCATAAACCGTCGCCACATTTTCAACCGCCTTGTAACCAAACTCGTCGGTCGCTCCGAAGCTGAAGCCCTTTTTCACGCCGGCACCAGCCAGCCACGCGGTAAAGCCGCTTGGATTGTGATCGCGCCCGCTTGCCCCCTTTTGGAACGTTGGCATGCGACCAAACTCTGTACACCACACCACCAAGGTGTCCTCCAATAGGCCCCGTTGTTTGAGGTCGGTGAGCAAGGCGGCTGTCGGCTGATCCATCACTATCCCGTGTTTGACGTATTGCTCTTCGAGCGCCTTGTGTCCATCCCAGTTGCTAACCCCTTCTCCTCCAGTTTGGTAGGCCCCGTTGAAAACCTGCACAAACCGGACACCCTTCTCCACTAGCCTCCTCGCCAGAATGCAATTGCGTGCGTAGGCCGCCTTAAGATCCTGGACCGGATTGCCCGCTGCATCCGCGCCGTACATTTTTAAAATATGTTCTGGCTCCGAGGAAAGATCTGCAACTTCAGGCACCGAAAGCTGCATCCGCGCTGCCAGCTCGTAACTGGAGATGCGGGCAGCCAACTCGGAATCTCCGGGATATTTTTCCAAGTGATGCCTGTTTAACGAGGCGAGAAACTCGCGTGTCGCACGATCCGTGGCCGGCGAAAAAGCGGAGGGTCGCGATAGGTTCCGCAGCGGCTGGGTCGCGTTGAAGTCAGTCCCCTGAAAAGCCGCCGGTAAAAAGCCGGGGCCCCAAAAATTGCCGGCAGACTGCGGGGCGCCCCTGGGATCGGGCACGGCGACATAGGCCGGGAGTTCATCGTTAACGCTCCCTAGCGCGTAGGTCGCCCAAGAACCCATGCTGGGAAACCCGTCGAGGGTGAACCCGGTTGCCATGAAGTTTTCACCCGGGCCGTGGGTGTTGGTTTTTCCGGTTAGGGAATGAATGAAACACATTTCATCGGCGAGTGCCCCCAAGTGCGGGACGAGATCGGAAACCATCTTGCCGCATTGGCCTCTTGGGCGAAATTCCCAGGGGCTTTTGGTGAGGTTGCCCTGCTGACCTTGAAAGGTCACAAGACCCTCTGCGCCAGGCATGGGCTGCCCGTGGCGCTTGATGAGCTCGGGCTTATAGTCAAACGTGTCTACTTGGCTCACCGCTCCGGAGCAGAAGATCATCAAAACGCGCTTGGCACGGGCCTGGAAATGAGGGGCCCGCGGGGCGTTCGGATTTGCGGGCTGGATGTTGGGCCGAATGGGGGTTGCCGCAGATGCGCGCTCCCTCCCCAGCAAGTGGGTTAGGGCAATGCCACCAAGGCCGGTTGCCGTGTGCCCGAGAAAACTACGCCGGTTTAAAAAAGGGTGCATGGGTGATCTCCTTAGAAAACAAACAGAAACTCGCTGGAATTGTAGAGCGCTCGCACAAAAGAGAGAAGCCCGTGGTCTCGGATAAGTGCTTGGGAACACTCAAGTTCATAGGCATCCGGCAGCCTTGAAAAAAACAGCTGGAAGGCCAACTGCACTTGCGCCGCGGACTGGGTCCCGGCTTCTGCCTGCAAACGCTGGACGAGTATCTCCCCCTGACCCCCGACAAAGGTGCTGTTGAAAAGATTCAGCGCTTGGAGGGGAGTATTGGAGCGGCTGCGTTTGGCCATCACAGAGCCCCCATCCGGACAGTCGAAGGCGCCGAAAACCCCGTCCTGAGCCGAGCGGACACGGAAGAGGTAGACCATGCGGCGGTACTCTTCGGGCGTGTACTTTTCCTTTGGAAAATAGTGTCGGACATTTTCTCGAACCACGTCCATGAGGTAAAAACCGTTGCCACCCATCTTCAGATCCATGGCCCCCGACACAGCCAGCATGCTATCGCGAATGGCCTCAGCTTCGAGTCTCCGGGGCGTGTAGCGCCACAGAAGCCGCCCGTCGGCATCGCGTTTTTGCGCATCAGCTCGAGGAGCGGATCCCTGCTGGAAAGCGGCGGAAAGCAGCAGTAGTCGCTGCATCTGTTTAATCGACCACCCGCGCCGGACAAACTCATCAGCCAGCCAATCCAGCAACTCGGGATGGGTGGGGCGGCTGCCATTGAGTCCGAGATCGCTCGGCGTATCCACTAACCCGTTTCCAAAAACATAGTGCCACAGCCGATTCACTAAGACCCTAGCCGTAAGCGGGTTGTCGGCAGCCGCCACCCATTCTGCGAACTTCATGCGCCGCTGCGTATCCGGGGCGTCCACATCAAGCCCGAGAGTGCCCAGTGCGGAAAGGGCATCGGGCGCGACGGCCTCGCGTTGCTGCAAGGGTTCACCCCGGTAGAGCCGGTGCGTGCGCGGCGGGTTTGCCGTAAACTTGCCCACCCACGCCGAATGCTCTTCCTCAGCGATCCTCTCATGAAGCGAGAGCAAATCCGCCTGCAGCTTGCGGGCAGCTGCAGCGTCTTCGGGCGAGAGTTTCGCCAGAAAAGCATTCGAGCCGCCGGGGGCGATACCAGCTTTTCGCCCCTCCGAGGAACTCACCTGTTGCCATTGCCCAGACTCCGAAGACGCCTCGATTTTGTATTGCGTCACCAGCCTGTCGGAGAGTTGCCCGTCCCGGTCGCGACCCCAAACTACTTTGCCTACAGAGACTTTCGCCGAGAAGTCGATCTGCACCCAACCGGTGCCTTTGCTGTTGGAAATCCAGCTGTGCGCATTTCCGAATTTCCCATCGTTGATGTGTTTCAACTGATGGATGGCATAGCCGGGCAGCGTCCCCGAGGCACTCGCTTTGCCGCCGTTGTCTGCCAGCGCCACATTCCGGCCTTCGGTGTCAAACACTTCGAGCTCGTCTATACATGCCTCCGCCCCGTTGCTTCCCAGAATGGTGAACCGGATAGCGGAAGCCTCCCGGGGTTCAAACGTGTCCTCGTTGCGCATGGCGTTCACTGCCGGCCTCGCGCCTCTAATCCCCTCGGTAAGGGCATCGGGAATCTCCACCGCCTTTTTTTTGAGGCTCTCCAGTTCTGATTTCTGCCGCAGCTCCGACTCTTTGAGCGCCTCGAGAGCCTCCTTCTTAGTGCGGTCCAGCATTTCGCGCAACGGCCGCTCCCCCATTTGCACGCCTGCAAAAACGGCCTGCATCGCGTAGTAATCCTTTTGTAAGATCGGGTCAAACTTGTGGTTGTGACACCGCGCGCAACCCATGGTGAGGCCCAAGAAAGCGGTGCCCGTAGTGTTGACCATGTCTGCGAGCTCTTCTTGGCGCTGCATGAGCGTGAGATTGATGTCACTGCTTTTGACGCTGTCGTGGGGGCCTGCCACAAGAAATCCAGTCGCGCGATCGGCTCCGAACATATCGCCCGCAAGCTGCTCTTTGATGAACTGGGGGTAGGGCTTGTCTGTGTTAAAAGCTTCAATCAAATAGTCGCGGTAGGGATATGCGGACTTGCGCTCCGTATTGCGCTCAAACCCGTCGGTGTCCGCGTAACGGACGACGTCCATCCAGTGCCGCGCCCAGCGCTCTCCGTAGCGTGGGCTGGCCAAAACGCGGTCCACAAGGCGTGCCCAAGCATCCGGCCTCTTATCCGAGACATATTCCTCGACCTCTGCCGGGGAGGGAGGCATCCCTTGCATGACAAGGTAAAGCCGACGGATTAGCGTTCGGGGTTCCGCTCTGGGAGAGAGTTCGAGGCCCTCCTCATGGAGCTTTGCTAACACAAATCGGTCAATCTCAGTGATTCCAAAGGGGGCTTCAATAGCCGGCGTACTGGGCCGCTTTACGGGTTGAAATGACCAGTGATTGGTTTTGATTCGCAACTCTCCAGCGGCCTCTTGTGCTCCGGGCAGTTGCCCTCCCGAGTCAATCCACTGGCGTAGGATTTGCACCTGCGCCTCCCCCAAGCGCTCCCCCTTGGGCGGCATCATCTCCTTCGGGTTTTTTGAGGTCACTCGCCTAAGTAGGTAGCTCTCAGCGCT
>CALQFT020000144.1 GCA_943329925.2 Opitutus sp. GAS368 | reverse complement strand
TACATCCGCTGGGTAAAAATAAAGAAGCAATTGCGACGTTCATTGGGTGCCGACTCTCCTTTTCTTTGTGCCTTTGGGAGCGAAGCATCCGCGCTTCGTTTTAACTGAACTAACTCTAGAAACTCCTCACAGGCTAAATCAGCGACTGCTCCGCAGCCGCTACTCCTCAAAACTAGATCGGCGCAACACGCACCAGAAGGCGCAGGCAACACCAAATTTTCAAAGGATTTGGTGCGCTCTTGGTGGAATGCGCTGCGGTGCAAAGCGCCATGCGCCGAGTTCATTCAAACTCTATCGATTGCGGATTGTCGTGCTTCTCTGGACGGTGGCGCTGTGCGCCTTGCGTGGCCTAACTATTTAATACTAATTATTTCCAAAAGTTCTTCTGGGTAGAATCGGCGTGGTGGCGATTGCAGGATGTGCGCTGAGAAGCGCTGGCACCCTTCTTGGAAGTCAGCGCCCGGCTTCTGAGCTCCAAATTCCAGCCCAACGCAGAGAACCCGCTCGTTACCCCCGCTCAGCGTCCCTCGCCGATGGGAATCCCTGTGGTTTGCAAAATTTCCCGGATCGCGCGCTTTTCGGGCCCCGGGAGATAGTCAAAGTTCACTGGCGCTCCTGTTTCCTTCAGGGCGCGGCCGAGTCCTTGGAAAACGCGGCGCTGCATCTCTGCTGGCAATCCGGAAAAGCCGGGCGAGTAAATCATATAACTGCAGCGGAACCGAAACAGCCGGGTGGCGAGTTCCGGATCCCTAAGGGAGGCGCCGTTGGCAGATGTTTTACGTTGGGCGAGAAAGTCTTTCAGCAGGGTGGGATCCGGTTGCACTCCGCCGGCGGGAAGCGCGGCTTCGTTTTCAAAAAGCAGGTAACGCACAATCCTCCACGCGATTTCGTCTAAGGCACCTCGGTCTTCCGGCCGTATGGCACCGGCTCCCGCTGCCAGGGCGTCCCTCGTGCGGTAGGTTCCCAATGTAATAAGGTTGTGGAACCCGATCTGGTGTTCCAGCAACAGGTGGGCAAACAAATCGCTGGTTGCCGCAGGATAGCGGTTCCAGTCAAAGCGGCGCCCCGGGGGATTTGGGAACTTGCGATAACCATCAGGAATCGCCTCGGCCAGAAGATTGCCAAGATGAGCGGCATTCGCTTGTGCCCCAGTGACATGCCAGCCTCCAAGTCGCTCGGGAACCGGAATGGTGTGTCCGGCAATTTCTCGGCGAAATCCGTCCAAGCTTGCCCCAGATGTGGCCGTGGCGAGCACTGACTCGGCGACGAAGCCGGGGACGCCCCAGCTGGTGCGCCCCGCGTGGCAGTTCATGCAGCGCTCCGAGCGGGTGGCTTCCGAGCGTCCATCGCCGGAAACTTTGACCAGGTAGAAGATGGGGCCCAGGGCGGGATCAATCGATGCGATTTCAAAGCGCCCGCCGGGCACATATCCGACGTATGCCTCATCATTGAAGTAAATGGCGCGGGGGTTTGAGGGCAGGATCAACCCGCTTTGCAGGCTCGTGGCCGAGTACACCAGCAGTTGCGAACTCTCAGGAATACGCAGCGTCTTCAGGAGACTGCGCAACTGGGTTTTCTCGTCGCCTGGATCTAAAGTGATCTGGCCAAGCCTTATACGATTGAGGACTTGAGTGAAGGCGTCTGTCGGGGGGCGCGTGTAGTAGCCGTGAGGTGCCTCGGAAAACCGGTGTACGGGAATTTCGGCGACAGAGGCTAGGGGAGAAAATCCTAGCGTGAGGAGTAGAAGAGCTGGGAGCGGCTTCACGCGGGGGATAAATGGGTGGGAAACAATGCGGGCTGCCAGGGTTGGATGGCCCGGGCAGCCCGCATAAACTAGTTCAGATGGATAATGTGAGCCGCAAAGGGCTTATTTTTCGGTCTGCTCCTTGGCTTGGAGCCATCCGCTGATGCCAGCGGAGAGATGCTTTACATTGGTGTAACCCAGTTTCGCCGCAGCATTTGCCGCGCGGGTGTAGGCGTTGCATGAAGGTCCGCCGCAGTAGGCGACCACCAAGGCGTCTTTATCCTTGGGCAAAGCCGAGGCGAGATTTCCTTGGATGTCCCCGAAGTTAAGCGCGCTTGGAATATGCCCTGACTTGAAGGACTCTGAGCCATTAACATCAATGACTACGGCCTTTTTGTCAGCAATGGCCTTCTTGAGTTCAGTGATGCTGATATCGGGGAATTCGCCAGCGAAGAGCATGACGGGCGCTGCGGCAATGGCTAGGAGTGTGGTGAGGAACTTTTTCATGGGGATTTTTAGACTTAGGGGATCGTTCGTGTTGGGTCTGTTATAGAATCAGGGGGCCTGATCTATTTCAATCTGCGTGACTGCAAGTTCAACCTCATGGAGCTGCTGTTGAATTGCAACCCGCAGTTTGTACATAAATTACCCGCGAGGCTAGATTCTGTTAGCATTAACTGTAATGTTTGACATCGAAGAAGGCTGGAAAAGTCAGGCAACCTGATATTCTTTGAATTCTTAGCTTCATGTCTGCCCCTGCCGCATCATTCCCGCTTATCGCCATTGAAATTGGAGGGTCCAAACTCCAATTGGCCCTCGGGGACGCTTCTGGATTTATCGCACAACGAGTTCGATTCGAGGTGAATCGGAAAGCCGGCGCGGAGGGGATTTTGCAGCAGATTGATGTGGGCCTTAAGTCTCTTTTGGAGCATTCCAAGCCCGTAGCCGTGGGCGTTGGCTACGGTGGGCCGGTAAATTGGCGTACCGGACAAATTGTATGTTCCCATCACATAGAGGGTTGGGACGGGTTCCAGCTTGCGGATTGGATAATGGGCCGGACGGGGCTCCCGACTTATGTGGAGAATGACGCCAACGCTGCGGCTTTGGGCGAGGCTCGCTTCGGCGCGGGAAGGGGTTTGGATCCGGTGTTGTGGATGAATGCAGGAAGCGGCGTGGGCGGTGGTTTGGTGGTGGGCGGGCATTTGTATCACGGAGCGCCTCCGGGGGAGATGGAGTTGGGGCACTTACGTTTAGACCGGAGTGGGACCCTTACTGAGGACTTATGCTCGGGCTGGAGCGTGGACCGCTTGGTGCGTGAAGAGATCGCTAAAAATACAGATGGCGTACTTGCAAGGGTCGTTGGGCAAGCGGGCTGGGTTTCCGGCGAGGCACGTGCACTAACTCCAGCTCTTGCGGGAGGTGACCCGGCTGCTTCTAGAATTTTGGATGAGCTTGCAAGCTCTATGGCGTACGCGTTGTCCCACGCGGTGCACCTGTTGCATCCCGAAGTCATTGTGCTGGGTGGCGGCGTGGCGTTGCTGGGCGAGGCATTGCGCGGGCGAATGGCGGCGGCGCTTCCTCCGCTTCTAATGGAGGCCTTCCGACCCGGGCCACCCTTGCGGCTTGCCGAACTAATGGAAGACGCAGTGCTGGCGGGCAGCTTTGCCGTCGCGGCTCAACGCCTCTAGCCTTTGTTGTTCTGAT
This sequence comes from Opitutus sp. GAS368, assembly GCA_943329925.2. Classification (GTDB taxonomy): domain Bacteria; phylum Verrucomicrobiota; class Verrucomicrobiia; order Chthoniobacterales; family Chthoniobacteraceae; genus Chth-196. Next base: position 5,549 of record CALQFT020000144.1, on the reverse strand, counting down.
TTTATATGAAAACATGGATCTCTGACTATATCCAAGCCCAGCACAGGGCATTGGATTCTATTTCGCAACCTGCTCTGGAGCAACTGACTCACACGCTGCAAAAAATCTGGAAAGAAGACCGCCAGATCTTCATCGCCGGTAACGGAGGCAGTGCTTCGAATGCCTCTCACTTTGTCACGGATTTGGGCAAAGGTGCTTCCGACAAACTCGGAAAACGGTTTCGGGTGCTCTCTCTCACCGATAATATTTCTTGGATAACGGCGCTTGGAAATGACTACTCATACGAGGAAATTTTCAGCCGCCAGCTCGCTAATTATGCGCAGGCGGGTGACCTGCTGATCGTGGCTAGCGTCAGCGGCAATTCGCCCAACTTGGTGCGGGTTGTCGAATGGGCAAAGGAGCACGGCGTGGAAACTGCCGCTTTGGTTGGAGCCAAGCGTGGGCGTCTTGCTGAAATCGCCGATCAGGTTCTTGTTGTAGAGGACACGCATTACGGCCGGGTAGAGGATGTCCAAATGCACCTACTGCACATGCTGTGCTACGCGTTCATGGAACTGCCAGAATTGGTGCGCTAGCTTTTAATAGCCTCTTCCATATGAGTTTAGTAAAATACAACTGGCCTGCTATTGTATTTGCTGCCCTTTTAGTCGTGGGAGTCCTGCTGTCTCTTGGACTGAATTCTCGCGAAAAAAGTCAGAGCCAGCCCTTTTCGGAACTCGCCACCTCAAATGGTTCCGGTGGCAAGGCCTGCTGTGACAAGCCGCCAAGCCGGGCCGGCTATTTTAAAGAACTCGCAGAACCTGCTGCCAAATGAGTCGAAGGATTTGTATGCCCGCATTGTTAAGTTTTCGATTAATCTCACCTTCCCATGCTTTTTCGTAACGCGCGTTTGCTATTTCCAGATCGACTTCAGCCCAAGGGAGATTTGCGGGTCAAAGAGAACCGTATCGTGGCGTTGGGGGAAACGTTGCCTCCCGAGCCGGGCGAGGCGGTGCTGGATCTTTGCGGCAAGTTCCTTGCGCCAGGCTTCGTTGATTTGCACATCCATGGCGCTCTGCGCCGCGACGCGATGGAGGCCTGCGCCGACGCCTTCCAAGTGATTTGCCGCTTCCATGCCACCGGCGGAACCACCTCTCTCGCTCTGACTACCGTCACCGCGCCAGCTGCCAGTATCACCGCTGTGCTGGAGGCCGTTGCCGCGCTGGATCCCAATGCCACCGGCGGGGCGCGTATATTGGGTGTTCACATCGAAGGGCCATATTTTTCAAAAGAAAAACCCGGGGCGCATCCTCTGGAGCTCATTCGCAATCCAGATCCGGCGGAGTATGGCGCATGGTTGAAGTACAAGGAGTGCATTACCCAGATGACTCTCGCTCCCGAGTTGCCCGGCGCACTGGAGCTTATCGAGGCGCTAGAGCGGCACGGGATTCGCGCTAGCGGCGGTCACAGCGATGCGTGGGATGAGGAGGCCGCGGCGGGGTTTGCCTGCGGGATGCACCAAGTCACCCACACCTTTAACTGCATGTCGGGCGCGCGGCGGAGAGGCGCCTTCAGGGTGGCTGGATTGCTGGAATTCGCGATGGGTGAGCCTGAGATTCTGTGCGAACTAATCGCCGACGGATATCACGTCAGTCCGACCCTGATGCGGGCATTGTACCGCGCCAAGGGAGCAGATGGTATTGCATTGGTAACGGATGCTGGTCCCGGGGCTGGATTGGCAGAGGGGGAGGGTTTTTCGCTGGGTGAGATTCACGGGGTCGTAGCCGCGGGCGTCGCGCTGACGGCCGATGGTAAGGCATTGTGTTCCAGTGTCTCGCGCATGAACGATCTGGTGAAAGGTATGGTGGAAAAAGTGGATGTGCCTCTTTTTGAAGCAGTCCGGATGGCGACATTGAATCCTGCGCGGGCTTTGGGCTTGGAGGACCAACTCGGTATTCTGGCAGAGGGAACGCTTGCCGACTTGGTGGTTCTGGAGGAAGACCTCTCGGTTGCGATGACGTTTGTGAACGGACAGCGCGTATTTTAAGGCGGCAATTCAGATCAGATATTCGGGCTCCGCGCCTTGGTTGCGGGCCTTGGGTTTGGGGACGGCCTCAAGAAATGCGAGCAGGGGCGGACGAAGATTTGCTGCTTGGTAGTCGGCTAGGGTGCGCTCGGCAAGGGTCTGGAGCGTGAGGCTGTCCAAGACTTGTGAGAGGGCGGTGCGAGCCTGAATCATGAGGCGGCGGATGCCACAGGTTGCCTCATCCGGGCAGGTGCAACGCTGATACCCAGTGACGCTTGCACAGGCGATGGGAGCGAGTGGCCCATCTAAAAAACGAATCAGGTCACCCACCCGCATCGCCGAGGATGCTTCCGTGAGAGAGTAGCCGCCATTCTTGCCTCGCGTGGAGTGGAGGTGCCCACCTTGCCGCAGGCTAAAGAGGATCTGTTCGAGAAAATGCACAGGAATGTGCTCCGCCTCCGCCAGCGCAGTAAGCGGCACAAGCGGTCGTCCTAGAGTGCGCGCCATCGCGAGACTCAGCAAAACCCGCAGGGCGTATTCAGCGCGTTTAGATAAGTGCACAGGGCTTTGTGCAAAATTCCTTCTCTCAATGCGAGGGTAACTTAAGAAGCTCCATTCTCGCGCACCGAGGAGATTAAAACATCATATCAAGAAGCAGCTTCGGCGGTGTGCTAATCTACTTCGATCCTAACTAATTGTAAATGAGGCACACCAGCTTCGCGTGACGCCACAACGTCTACGGCAAACACTGCCACCCAGTCGTTGCTGTCCTCTGGATCCACCAAGCGCTGGAAAATTTCCGAAACGCCTGTCTCGGCGTTGTGTTCGAAGTGGGTGTGTTTTGCGTTGCGAGCTTCCGGATCGAGCCTGAGCCGGGAGTGTGCGGCGTAGAAGGGCGCCAGAGCAGCGTCCAAAGCGATCTCGGTCCAGGGAGAGGCGTCGGTGAGAGTTGTGGGGGAAAGCAGCGCGAGCGCAGTGGCCAGTTCGTTGCTGGCAAGTGCCCTCAGAAATTGGAAAATGCGGTTGCGAATCAGATTGCGGAACGCCTTCACATCACGGGTGATGTCAGCCTCCGCTGCCTCGGCGCCGGGCGGCTTGGACTCAGTGGTTGCCACGGTCTGGAAGCTTGGATCTCGCAACCGTTCCCATTGTTCCAGAAGGCTGGAATCCACTTCGCGCACGAGAGTTCCAAGGTAGAGCTCCATCTCCTGCAGTGCATCGGTTTTAGCGGTATCTGGAACGGTTTGAGCGAGCACCTTGTGGACGGAGGCTAAGTGACGTAGCAGAAGACCTTCGACGCGTTGGAGTTCGTAAATTTTAACATAATCTGAAAAGCTTCTGAATTCCTCGAACATTTCACGGGCAATGGACTTGGGACGTATGTTCTCCTGTCCGACCCAAGGGTGCGCCGCCGCAAAAGTATTGAAAGTTGTGTAGATGAATTCACGGAGTGGCTTGGGGTGTTCCAGCTTTTCGAGTTCCTCGATGCGCTGCTCGAACTCCAAGCCCTGCGATTTCATTTCAGCCATCGCTTCACTTTTGAGTTTGTCTAACTGCTTGCGCAATATAGGTTCCGGGTTCTCAAGAATGGATTCCACCAAGGTTAGTACGGTGAGGGGATAGGCAGGTTCGGCAGGGTCCAGTAGCGTCAGCGTATCGAGCAGATACAGCGAAAGGGTTTGGTTCATCGAGAAATCGTCTTGCAGTGCGACGTTCACTCGCACCCGTGCGCCGGATTCGGTGCGCGGGATGATCTCCACAATTTGGCGCTCTAGAAGTGCGCGAAACAACTGCCAGGCGCGCCGGGTGAGCGCCTTCTTGTTTTTTGGAGTCTCATGGGAATCTGTGATGAGGTGGCGCATCGCAGCTGCGCCGTCTGTGGTCCGGCTCAGTACGTTAAGCAACATGCCGTGCCCGACGTGAAAGCGACTCACTAATCGTTCGGGTGCCGCAACGATGAGCTTTTCGAAGGTCTGCTTGTCCCAGTGAGAGTAGTTTTTTTCAGGCGGCTTACGTTTGACAAACTTCTTCCCGGTATCCGCCTGCTTCCGCTCGAGTTGAAGGTTTTCGATGGCATGCTCTGGAGCTTGTGCGACCACCCAACCACTCGTGTCGAATCCCTTACGGCCGGCCCGCCCGCTGATCTGGTGAAAGTCGCGCGCGCTCAATATGGTATTTTTTTCGCCGCCATATTTGCAGAGTTGCGTCAAAAGGACTGTGCGGATTGGCACGTTCACTCCCACGCCAAGCGTGTCGGTGCCACAGATGACGGGGAGCAGGCCCTTCTGGGCAAGGTGTTCCACCAGAATGCGGTACTTCGGCAGCAGGCCGGCGTGATGCAATCCGATTCCAGAACGCAGCCAGCGTTTGAGTTCGGCTCCGTAGGGGCTGTTAAAGCGAAACCCTTCGAGTACGGAGGCGATCGCCGCTTTTTGCTCACGAGAACATAGTGTCAGACTTGTGAAATTTTGTGCGTTGCGAGCGGCTTCCGCTTGAGTGAAATGGACTACATAAACAGGCTGCTTTCCTGATTGAACCAGCTCCTCAAGCGTATTGGTAAGAGGAGTTTCTGCGTACGAAAACTCCAGCGGTACGGGCCGCTCAACAGAACGTACCGTGATGGTTTCTCGTCGGTTGAGGCGCGTGAGTTCTTCCTCAAAAAATGTGGTTTCACCCAAGGTCGCGGACATCAAGAGAAAGCGGGATCTGGGCAGGGAGAGTAGCGGCACCTGCCACGCAACACCGCGATCACGGTCCGAGTAGTAGTGGAACTCGTCCATGATAACGTCGGTGAACGGGGTGTCGGAACCTTCACGCAGTGCTATATTTGCGAGGATTTCAGCGGTGCAGCATAGGATGGGGGCTTCGCGGTTGATGGTGGCGTCGCCGGTGCTCAGGCCGACGTTTTCCGGTCCGAAGTCGCGGCAAAGTGCGAGCCACTTTTCATTAACCAACGCCTTAATTGGACAAGTGTAAACGGAACGCTTGCCTTGCGCCCAAGCTTTGAAATGGAGTGCGGTGGCGACTAGGGATTTGCCTGAACCGGTGGGGGTGTTGAGAATGACATTCTTCTCATCAAACAGTTCCAAGATAGCGGTTTCCTGTGCCGGATAGAGGTTCGTGCCCTGGCCCGCGAGGTGCTGTAAAAATGCATCCAGAATCGCGTCATTATCTCTAGCGCCGGGCCCGAGCCGTTGGGTGAGCGTTGGGGAATCCGTGGGCTTGTTTTGGGATGACGTGGGCACCCCTATATTCTCGCCATGGAGCTTAATTGCGCTAGCTCCTTCGCCGTGAGTTTCAGAGCGGTGGATCCCATATTTTCGACAAGATGCGCCGGATCCGTGGTGCCAGGTATGACGACAATATTCGGTGCGCGGTGTAACAACCACGCGAGTGCGATCTGGGTGGCGGTGGCTTGGTGGGCTTCCGCCAGCATTAAGAGCTGCGGGTTGAAGCTTAGAGGTGCCTCTTTTGAGAAAGGCTTCGCGGCTAGGGGGCCCCAGGGTAGGTAAGCGATCCCGTGCTGGGTGCAGTGGTCGAGAAC
>CALQFT020000143.1 GCA_943329925.2 Opitutus sp. GAS368 | reverse complement strand
GGCTTTTATGCGCCGAGGCATCGCCGGAGTGCTGCGCAAGGCGCCGGAAAACCTGACCGCTTCACCTCAAACTTGCAAAACGCCCCTCCAAAAAACCTTAGCATAAGGGCAAAAAAATTGCAGCCCCCCGAGGCCATCTGGCACTCGGAGGGCTGCTGTTCCCCCCAGAACAAGATCAAGTTGCCATACTTGATGAGCGGTGGCAATTATTTTTTTAAGAAAATCTGAGGAGCATTCCGGGGTAAGGTGGTGGGGGTTGTGTTAAGGTGCTGGCTGGGTTTGCTTTGTCAGTGCAGGTTCACGGGTGTCTTCAACGAATTTATTAACGAACTTCGACCATATCGTTTCCATTTCCTTCACTCGTTCGGCGTTGGCAGGCGCCAAATCCCTTGTTTCAGAACGGTCTGCTTTTATATAAAACAACTCGGAGGGTTGTCCTTTTTCGGCCACCCACTTCCAGTCCCCTAGACGCAGTGCGCAATTGTCCTCGTGGGCCCACCACAAGGCTCTTTGGGCCAATGGCTTATTCTCCTTGAGCACGGCGCTGAGATCCACTCCGTCGGAAGCGGGAACCGCGAGTTCCCCCATGAGCTTGGGCCAGGGCACACCGGCGATTTTGAGCAAAGTCGGGGCAATATCAACGACATGCACAGGTTGTTCGCGCAGTTCGCCTTTCGCCTTGAATCCGGCCGGCCACCGCACGATTAGTGGAGTGGAAATTCCGCCTTCATGTACGTACTTTTTAGAGTAACGCAACGGCGTGTTGGCGAGGTTTGCGCCCTGCGCCTCCAAACAGAGGAAGGACCTTGCGGAACCTGGCGTGGCATCCGGCGGGTTGCCATCGCCGCGCACGAGGCTTTCGGCGCTGGCGCCGTTGTCGCTTAGAAATAAGACGACCGTGTTGTCCAGCGCGCCGGTAGAGCGCAGGTAGTCGAGAATGCGCCCGATTTCGCGGTCCATGCGGTCGATCATCGCGGCGTGGATTTCCATCCGGGTAGTAAAGGCCGTCTGTTGCTCGGGGGTAAGCTCAGCCCAATGTTTGGCGGGGGCCGTGGGCTCTGAAAGTTCTGCGTTTGAAAGCATACCTAGGTCCCAGAGGCGGCTGAGGCGGGCTGTGCGTAATACGTCTCCACCCTCCTTGAAGCGGCCCTTATAACGCTCAATATCTTCTTGGGGAGCCTGTAATGGGAAATGAGGCGAGGTGAATGCGACGTATGCGAAAAACGGCGCCTTGGGAGACTGCTCGGTGTGCTGCTTCAGAAAGTCCAGCGCATGGTCAGCGATGGCCGTGGTGGCGTAATAACCAGGTTGTGGATCGGGGAGTTTGACGTCGTCTAACAACTGGCGTTTTGGAGCGAAATAACGGTCGTGGTCGTCCATGCTGTAAGAGTGGTCAAATCCGCCTGTGAGAGGGGTTTGGTCCACGTGCCATTTTCCAGAGTGATAACTGCTGTACCCGGCTGGCTTGAGTAGTGAGGGCAGTAGGCGGGCCCAATCTGGGCGCCGCCCTTTGGTGCCGCCGGTTTCCGGATGGTTTGGAAGATAGTCGCGGCGTACGTGTTGAGCGTAAAAGCCTGTGAGGATGGCGGCGCGGGTGGGCCAGCATCGAGCGGTGTTGTAGGCCTGAGTAAAGCGTAGGCCTTCTTTGGCCAGTTGATCGAGGTTTGGAGTGAGGACTTCTCCTCCATAACAGCCTGCGTCGGAGAAGCCCATGTCGTCGGCGAGCAGCAGCAGAATGTTGGGCGGGCGCGTGGGGGCGGCGGCGTGGGAGACTGGGCCGGAAATGGCGAAGCAACAGAAAAGCAAGTGGGGGAGCAGGCGTGACATAGGACGGACGTTGTAGGTAAGTGTGACGCAAGTCTACCCTAGGCCCCGCTCTACCCTAGGCAGAAAATGTGACAACAACGCGTGAAACCACATTTTGTGCAGCCACACAGCTTCATTGGTTGGATTGCGAGGTTTGCCAGCTTCCTGCGGAATCCAGAAGCCACGCGCGGAGGCCCTCTTTTTTTATTAAATTCAAAGCTGCTGCTGCCCCACTGGAGATGAGCGCCGTCGCCCATCCATCTGCCTCCAAACAAGTCGCCATCTCCACCGAACAGACCTCAATTCCACCTTCGGTCGGATAGCCGGTTTTGGGTGAGATGATGTGGGAGACGATCCTGCCGCTTAACTTGTGGCGAGCCCGCGCTAGTCCTGAGGTGGCCAGCGCTGCGTCTTTGAGTTGCAACATTTGGAGCGGCTTTTTTGCATCAGCGGGGTTTTCAATGGCGACGCTCCAACTACCGCGGGCGAGGAGTTCGCCGCCGACTTCCACGAGGAACTCCGCGCAGCCGCTCGCTTGCAAGATTTGCGCTACTCGGTCGCACGCGTAGCCCTGCAGAATGGAGCCGAGGTCCAGCGACACATTCGGATGCGTTTTGCGCAGGGTCCGGCCGTCCTCTCCGGGCTGCACTTTTTGCCAACCGACGGCCTGCAGAAGCCTGTGCACCTCGGTATTGTCTGGGGCCGTAGCAGGTTCGCCGGAGGGGCCATAGCCCCACGCATTCACCAAGGGGGCGACGGTGAGGTCGTAGGCGCCGTTGGTGGCGTGGCTGAGGCGTTGGGCGAATTGTACCAAGCGAACTAGTTCTTCGGGGACAGGCTGCGGATCCAGGGAGCGGCTCGCGTTGAAACGGCTGGTGGCGGAGTCCGCCCGCCAGTGGGAGAGGGTGGCTTCGATGCGTTCTAGTTCGGTAGAAACGGCCGCTCGCACTGCGCTCAAGTCGCCGGGGGCGCCGCGCAATTTGAGGCTCCACGTTGTGCCAAATGCGGCCCCCCGGAGCTCCTGCGGATGGAGCGCCACACTCGCCTCAGCGGCTGGAATTGCGGCCGCGGGTTTCAACACAAGAAACGCGCCAAAGGCCAGTAGAAGGGCGGCGGCGGCGTCTTTGATGGTAAATTTTTCGAGGGAAGAAGTACTACGCACGAAGTCCAGCAGCGCGCCGGTTGGGCAGCCGTATTTACAGTAGGCCATGGGAACAAAGAGCGAGCCGAGTAGTCCAATGATTGCGAGAATCGCCGGCGGGAGGGCCGCGAATCCAAGAATCCAAGCATCGAAGGGTTCGAAATTTCCAAGAGCCAGTCGAGGAGCCCAGAGGGCCACTAAAAATACGGATCCCAGCAGCAGGCCCGGCGCAAGTCTCAACACCCGATGCCACGCCACCGGTAACGTCCATTTGGGCAGGGGCAACCGGCCCAACCACTCCTGCGCCGCCCCATGCGCGCAGACGTGATGACAGTACACCTGCCGTCGTCCAGCCCATGGAACTAGCAGCGCGACTCCCGCAAAAAGCATCAGGGGCGCCGCCTGCCCCCAAGGCAAACCGTGGCGCGCCCAGCCCGCCAGCAGGCCCAGTGACACGAACTGTCCAAGCCACACTCCGAGGCATCCCACCACCACCGCCTGCCACGCCATTCGTACGCGTCGCTCACCCCGCCACCTGCTGAACGCCAAAAACAGCGCCCCAACCAGAACCCCTAGTAACGCGAAATCTTTTGTTCCCCACTTGTCCCAGAAGTGTCGGCTTCGGGACGCTGCATCCTGACGAAACCGCTCCCTGAGCCCCTCGGCCACTGCATAACTTGTCATGGTCGCCCCCGCGACGCCTTCAATTTTTTCAGCGGCAAAATCCAGAGTTGGCCATTGGGCGAGCTTCCAGCGGGTCAGTGATTTCAAATAGTCGTCCTCGGCGCTCATACGTTCGACGTACTCCTCGGTGTCGTAGGACTTTCGCAACCTCACCGCGAGAAGCGTTTCGCGGTCGGGGGCCACCGCGACGAGGCATTCACTCGGGCCCGCGTAACCAAGGATGCCGTCGGCGGCGGGCGAAGTGCGCAGGATGTAGCCGAGCGTCTTGCCGTTGGCGTTTTGAACATGGAGCCAGCCTTGGCGTGGGATGTCGGGCGTCGTCGTGGTCGCGCTGGCGAAAAGGGCGATGACTTCCGGAAGGGTGACTGGTTCGGGAAAACGCAGCGAGCCGAGCTTCCCACCCAAGCGTTGAGCCACGCCTTCGACCATCGCCAGACCGGTGAGGGTTGCGCCCGCGAGGCCTTGCACTGGAGGCGGCGGCGCGGTCGCGGGGTTCCAGCCTAGCAGGCTTTTTGCAAACGCCGGATTTTGGCGCAAGGCTTCGACGTGTTCGGGAGTGTCGGCGCTTTCGAGAATCTGGATGCCGACGATCTTGTTTGTCTTATCCAACGCCACCAACAGGTTGCTTGGCCCTGCGTATCCGAGCACACCGTCTGCTGCAGGCGAGGTCGTCACCAGAAGCCCCAACGCGCCATCGTCCGCATCCTTCGCAAGTAAGGCGCCTTCCGCCTGCGGAACAAGCGTCGTCGCCGATGGGAAAAAGGCGAGGGCTGTCGAAAGTCCTATGGGGTGTTCGGATTGAATCGGCGGCGCGGCTTGGCGGTGCAACATCCACGCGGCAAGCCCCAGCGCAGCGAGGCGCCAGAGTCGCACAAGCAAGGTGGTCGGGTTTGAGCTCATGGCTAACACTCGGCAATGATGAACTGCGCCCAATTGAATGGGAAATTGATTTGGATGCTCCCTCTCGGGATGATGAAAGTGAGATCGCGCACCGCTCGTAGCAAAAATACGCCATGGTCCGTTTTCAAGCGCGTGGCAGGCGCTTGATTCTGTTTAGGCTTATTGCTCGCCTCGCGGGATGGGGTGTCCATTATCCTGAGAACGCGTTCCACAAGGGCCGCCGCGTGACCCAAGAAATTTCCTAAACTTCGCAAATCTAAAATGACGCCAGACCTCTTCGCTCCGCTTCAACTGGGAGCAGTGCTCACTCCCAACCGGATTTACCTCGCACCACTCACCCGTTGCCGGGCCGAGCCGGGCAATGTTCCTTGTGATTTAAACGCTGAATACTACCGGCAGCGCGCCTCTGGCGGGCTTTTGATCGCGGAGGCCACTTCGGTTTCGCCACGCGGTTACGGCTACCCCAACACGCCGGGGATATTTAATGACGCTCACGTCGCCGGTTGGAGGAAGGTCACCAATGCCGTTCACGACGCAGGCGGGCTCATTTTCCTCCAGTTGTGGCATGTAGGCCGCATATCCCACCCCACATTCCAGCCCTCTGGTGCCGCGCCTGTCGCACCCTCCGCCGTCAAACCCAAGGGCCAGGTTTTCACCGGTACCGAGATGGCGGATTACGTGACACCGCGCGCCCTTGAAAGGGAGGAAATCCCTGAAATCATCGCCGAATACGCCCATGGCGCCGCTGCCGCAAAGGCGGCTGGTTTCGACGGGGTGGAAATCCACAATGCCAACGGGTATCTGCTCGACCAGTTTCTGCGGGACGCAACCAACCTTCGCACGGATGAATATGGCGGTTCGGTGGAGAACCGCGCCCGCCTCACCTTGGAAGTCACCGCGGCGGTGGTTAATGTTTTTGGGGCGGATCGAGTCGGTATCCGGTTTTCGCCCGGTGGCGTGTTTAACGACATGCGCGATTCTAATCCGCTTCATACTTTCGGATATGTGCTGGAACAGCTCAGTCCGCTCCAACTCGCCTACGCCCACATCACTGGAGTGACTGCGCAGGACGTCGCACACGGAGCGGTGACTGGAATTGGACCGCGCGAACTCCGTCCGAAGTACAAGGGTAACATCATCGCAAACGGAGGGTTCACGCTGGAGAGCGGCAATCAGGCGCTGAAGGAAGGCTGGGCTGATGCTGTGGCGTTCGGCGTTCCTTTTCTCGCCAATCCAGACCTTCCCGAAAGACTGCGCACCGGCGCGCCGCTCAACGAGGCCGATCCTTCCACTTTCTACGCTCCGGGAGCCAAGGGTTACACCGATTACCCGTTTCTTAAGAAATAGCCGCGCGGCAAAAAAACATCACCTTCCGCTCGCCCCCGCTGCGGAGGCTGTGGCTGATTCCGCGATGAAAGTCGCCGCGGGCTTCAGCGGGCTGTGGCTTTTTCTTTGCAAACCCCACCCTTACAGGCTTTTGGCTAGATCATAGCAATGCACGCCCTGACGGTGGCGGATGAAAATCTTGCCGTCCGCCACCGTCGGCGAAGGAACCCACAGCGCGCGCACGATGGCTTTGCCCAACTCGACGCGGTCTTCCGGGGTCGCTTTAATCATGAGCAAATTATTGCCGTTACTCCCGAGCACGAAAATTTTGCCGTCTGCGAGGACGGGGGAAGTAATAGAGGAGGTAATTTTCTGGGTCCACGCGATTTTGCCCGACTCGAGGTTTACGCACCGATGCTCCCCATCCTCGAAAAGATAGGCGTGGCCTTCGTAGAGGACCGGGCTGGACTGTGAGCGTCTCGCGTCGGTGGGATGGTTCCAGAGTTTTTCGGCGCCAGTGGCGGAGATGCGGTAACCGGCGAAGCCGATGTTTTCCTTGGCAGATAGCACTGCGGCCAGGTCGCCCTTGATCGCCGGCGTGGAATCCCCGCCTCCGGGAGTGGTCCACAGAATTTCTCCGGTTTTGGGCTGAACGCCCGAGAGTTCATTGCGGCCGTTGCAGACAAGGATGCTTCCAGCGCCCTGTCCCCAAACGGCTGGGGATGCGTTGCTTCCCGCCACATTGGGCTGCTCCCAGAGCGGCTTGCCGGAGGCGAGGTCGTAGGCGCAGAGCTTGCCGGCCTGAATGACCACCGCATGGTCCACCACCAGCGGCGAGGAACCCGGCGCTTTTGCTGGCAGGGGTTGGGCCCATTCCAGTTTGCCCGTCTGGGCATCAACCGAATAGAGGTGCGTGCTGCCGATGGCAAACACGTGCCCGTTTGAAACACAAGGGGTGCTCGAACAATTGCGTCCCTTCGGTTCCCCAGGGGCTTTGGTCATCCAAAGCGTCTTGCCTGACTTGGCGTCTAGGCAGACTACGGTGTCTTCGGCGACTCGTTTGGAGGCGGGAACAGCGTCGAGCACCGCCTGCTTTACGTGGTCCGCAAACCCCTGCGCATTGAGCCATCCTTCAAACTCCGCCTGCGAAGCGAAGGGCTTTTCCACCCGGGCCCGCAGCGTTTCGTAATCCTGCAACGGGATGGCGAGCTTGCCCTTTTTAAACCTGCCACTGACAAAGCCGCCAAAGAGCTCGCGCTTTTTGCGATCCAGATTTTCCGCATTGAAAGCCTCTATGAATGCGTCGAGTTTCGCGCCCCTTAAACTGGGCGATAACGATTCCCGGGTGGATTCGATTTTCTCAACCAGTTCCTTTCCGAGTGCTGCCGCGTTTTGGTAATTGAGCCGCACCCGCAGAATAAGGTCGGTGATGGTGCGTGTCTCGCTGGGTTCATCCCGGTGCCACACCACGGAGAGATACACCCGCCCATTTGCGACGACCACGCTGCCGTGTCCGCCGTCATCGTCGCTTGGGATGCTCTCGCTTTCCCACAGTTTGGGCGGCCCTTCGGCGCTCCAGTTTCCGGCAAGGACGGTGTGATCCAATAGGGCTCCGTTGCGCTCGGGCCCGCGCCACTGAGGCCAGTCGGCGGCTGCGGGCAGGGTGTTGAGGAGGCCTAAAGCGACAAAGGAAGCAGTGAAAGAACTTGGGAAAGACATAGAGGGGGGAGGGTGTGTGGGAAGCCCGAAAAGAAGAAATAAGCGCTGCCCTGACTGCTTGCAAGCGAAGCGGGATGGCAAAGAACTCCCGTATTTAGAAAATGCGGGACGGGAGAGGCATTTGGAACAAGGCGGCTTAGTCCGAATGCACTCTCTGAACTCCGCGCCGTCGCTCGGGGGTGTTATTTTTCCCACCAAGAGCAAGTCCCCCGTAGATCACTACTGCGATCACTGCTGTAGCCCGCGCGTAATGGCTTATTTTGGTTCGGTGGCCCGTTGCGACATTGTCAAAAAGTGAAACTCGGTTAACTAACATCGTCTAGGCTGAATGGCGCGGGCTTTTCGGGCGATGGAAATTTCTATTCGTTATATGAATGTCCATGAAATAATTTATAAAACAAAGGCGGCATCTGAGGCTGATATTTTTGTTCACTTAAAAGAATGTAGCGCTCTTTTTGTGCCTGATTTAAGTGCAGCGGTCGATATCCGGGAGTATGCGGGAAAAATATTCCATAAATCCGTAACTTTTGAAGCGTGGGTTAAGCAGCGGCTGGCTGGTTTGGTTGCTGTCTATTGTAATGATGTGGAAACCAAGTCTGCTTATATTACAAGTGTGAGCGTTGTCAGGGAATGTTCTGGGTTAGGGATAGCTTCCAGATTGTTGGAGATGTGTATTTCCTATGTGGAGCTTAATTTTTTTACGAAAATTGTTCTGGAGGTGAATGCAAGTAACGCTCCTGCTGTGAATCTGTATAAGAAATATGGATTTGCAATTTTCGAAAGTAAGGAGAGTTCATTTTTAATGAAGCTTGAGCTTCCAGCTTTCAGCGAGTTGCCTCATTAACCCTCGAAAAATGTTGGTTCCAATAGTTGTGGAAAAAAAGTAAATGGTATGAATTCGTTTTTTGGGCATTCTGGCCCAGGTGGTGGTGGCGCGCAGGCGAGTAGGCAGTGAGGTCTAATTTGCCGGTGGATTTCTCCTTTTTACGCAGTTGTCCAGAACGAACCGCCTCCTGAAGCAGGGCTCTTTTTTCTCCAAAGCTAAGCGCCTTGGAATAAACGACGGAAATTTCCCATAGACAAAAACGCCACTTTTTGCTGTGCTGGTTTGGGATGACGCCTATATCAGCCCCCACTTTCGTAACAGATTCCCACGCGCGCAAACTCAGCCAGGGACTCCATGTCAGAGTTGTCTCTGAGCCGGAGGAAATTTTGCGCTTTGACGCGCTTCTGCGTGAAAAGCATTACCTCAAGGAGTCCGTGCGGGTGGGTGATTTTATGCGCCAGGTTGTCGAACGGGACGGCTCCTGGGTTGGATTGCTGGTGTGGGGGCCTGCCGCCCTCAAGCTCAAGGACCGGGAAAAATGGCTCGGTTGGAATTCCGCGATGGCCGCTGAGCGCCTCAAACTCGTGGTCCAGAACCGCCGCTTT
>CALQFT020000142.1 GCA_943329925.2 Opitutus sp. GAS368 | reverse complement strand
TCCCTTGGCCTCCATATCATGGGCATATTTCAGCTGCAAATCCGCCGTCTTTGCCACCGGCGTCGAAGTCCCAAGAATACTAACCCCTTCACGCACCCAACCTTCGTTTGGCCGATACACAAGATCCGCGTGAGACGCTACGGGAAGAGATAAGACCGAAACGCAAAGCAGCGCGGCAGGCAAGGCGGCAGACTGTAGGGAGAGACGTGACATCTTTTTCAAGTTAATCACGCTATCAGCAATCGTCAAGAAAGCCCCTAGCTAAGAAAATTCGGATTATTTGATTTTTTAGCCGAGGATCCTGAAGCTTTGTCCAACACCAAACAGCGTCTTCATACTCGTCGCCCCATTGAAGCTCATTCAATTACACACAGGCATCATGGAGAACACGAAAAACAAAACGCACGTGAACAAGGGGATCAAAATTCAACTGTTCAATCACGAGGAAGCCCCCGAAGTACAAAAAAATTTAGCGGAAGTGAATCCCGTTATAGTACAGCGTCTTCAAGCGCATATTCAAGAAGCCTGGTAACACGAGTAACGCCGATCCTTTTTCCAATTCTCCAAATAACCGACACGCTCTCTAGGCGGAATACTGACGGTTTAAAACATGACCAGTTGTCGCCTTAGGTGGGAAAGGCTTGAAAAAGTGCTAAAAAAGCCACCTCCTGCCTTCACAAACTCTAACTCGATGAAGTTCCCCTCCCTCACCCGTCGTGCAGTCCTCGCCCTCTGCTTCCTTACGCCAGCATGGCTTCCCGCCAAGGATCCAGATCCCGCACAGGTGACCATCGGCGTGGCCAGCCTCCTCGAGCAGGTTCACTACTCCAAGCAGCGCCTCAACAAGGACATATCCAAGCGGCTTTTGCGCAATTTTTTAGAGTACCTCGACTACAACCACATTCTTTTTACAAAGGAAGACGTCGACGGATTTAATAAGGCGTGGGGAGAGAACCTTGACTCTGAAATTGTCTTCGGACGCACTCAAGCCGCCCAGCAAATCCATGCGGTGTTCGTCACTCGCGTTGAGGAACGCGTCGCCTTCGCCAAGCAAACTTTGGCCGGGGAGCTGGATTATTCCAGCGAGCGTTTTATCGACGCCAACCGCCAGAAGGCCCCCTGGCCGACTGCAGGCGAGACCACAGACCAGATTTGGCGCGACCGTATTTCATCCGAAATGATTCAGGAACGCCTGAATAAAAAAGAGAAGGAGCCCGCCGCAATCGTCAAAAAACGCTACGACCAATTCCTTCGTAGCGTCCATGAACAGACCGCCGACGACGTGGTTAAAATGTTCCTGCTCAACCTGACCATGACTTACGACCCGCACTCGGAGTACATGAGCAAAACCGACCAAGAACAGTTTAACATCACCATGCGCCTCTCGCTCTTCGGCATTGGCGCGCGGCTGCGCTCCGAAGACGGCTACACGAAAGTCGACGAACTCATTGCGGGAGGTCCGGCGAGCAAAACGGGCAAGATGAAGGCGGGCGATCGGATCGTAGGCGTGGCACAGGGAGACGGGGATTTTGTGGACTGCGTGGATCTGCGTCTGGATAAAGTCATTACAATGATTCGCGGAGACAAGGACACGCTAGTGCGTTTGCAGATCATCCCCGCAGGAGCCGCTCTCGCTTCGGAGCGCACGGTGGTCCAGATCAAGCGCGACGAGATCAAAATCAAGGAGGGCGAGGCCAATGCCGAACTCTTCGAGTGGCCCATGCCCGACGGACACACAATGAAACTGGGGCGCATCGAGCTCCCCTCCTTCTACCGCGACATGACCCAAAACGGGAACCCCAACGCCAAGAGCACCACAAAGGACGTGCTCCTGCTTCTAAACCGGCTCAAGGCCGAGGGGATTGAAGGGCTGCTGGTCGACCTCCGTAACGATGGCGGCGGCTCGCTCGAGGAAGCCGTCAGCCTAACCGGCCTCTTCATCAAGGACGGTCCCGTGGTGCAGATTCGCAACTGGAATGGCGAGGTCGGAGTGAACCGTGACAACGATCCAAGCATCTCCTACGACGGGCCTCTGGTTGTGCTGGTGAACCGCAACAGCGCCTCAGCGAGCGAGATCTTCGCGGCAGCCATGCAGGACTACGGACGAGCGATAGTGGTGGGCGATAGCAAAACCTTCGGCAAGGGCACCGTCCAGCAGCTCATCGAATTAAACCGCGTCATTCCGATTCTCGCAAAAGAGGAGGCCGCAGGCTCCGTGAAGCTGACGATTCAAAAATTCTACCGCGTTGCCGGTGGCTCAACCCAGCTACGCGGCGTGGAGGGGGACATCCGTCTGCCTTCTCTTTCCGATCAGCCGCAATTTGGAGAGGACGCGCGGAAGGATCCCCTTCCCTATGACACCATCGAGCCGCAGCCTTTTGAAAAATGGCCGAAGCCACTTTATATCGAGGAGCTGCGGAAACTCTCCGAGACCCGCATCCAGCAGAATCCCGAATTCGCCAATATCCAGGAAGATCTCGAGCGGATCCGCAAGTCTTTGGACGAAAATAAAATCTCAATAAACGAAGCCAAACGCCAGTCCGAGGTGGAGGAGGATAAGTCGCGCAAAAAGAAGCGTGATGTGGAGCGCCTAGAGCGTTCAAAAGCCGAGGATGTAACCGCTTACCGATTCACGCTGGACAACGTTGCTGCCAAGGAATTGGCGCTTGTGACATTCGTCAAACCAAAGCCACTCAAGGATGGCGAAGCCGAAGAGGTACCACCACCAGAAGCACCCAAGGAAGGCGAAACGCCAAAATTCAAAAGTCCCCCCGTAAGCTTTGACCCAGCAAAACAGGAGGCGCTCAACATCCTAGAAGATCTTGCTCGTAAAACGGCGAAAGCCGACAGCGCTTCCGGCAAAAACTAGGAGGCCTTTTTAGATGTGCGTCGGGCGGATTTTCCATCGCCCGGTTCAAGCAAAAGACCACCTGCAGGCAACCTGCGCACCGTGCTCCCCGGCACCCACTTGCTGGTGACTTGCGTGGCAATGGAACACTCCGGCACGCCCTGCTGACCATGGTGGATCATGGACACGAGCAGGTCCACGGCGGCCTCGCCCACCAGATCGTTGCGCTGATCCATCCCCGCCCAATGCGGGCGCTCTTTGCGCCACTCGTATTGAATGAGACCGACATCCGCAGGAACACTCAACCCACAAGCCGCAAGCCAGCGCTCCACCTCGTGGTAAAGGACAAAGAGAACATCCGGCTTGCAAGCATCAAACCACCCCTTGAAGCACCGCACATCTTTACGCGCCTCAACTAGTTGAACAAATGGTTGAAGCGGCTTCTCTCCGCCCCGGAAGCGCTGCTGGCCCATAAGGTAACCCGCGGTGAAGCGGCCATCGATGAGCGCGTCAATCTCAGGGTCGAGCACCAAAGCGGGGCGCCGATAACCCAACTCCCACGCGTGTTCATACGCTTTCAACGCCAAGCTGTATTGATCTGAACCCGCAAAAGAAAGCTCCGGAGTGCGCACCCGTACCCCGGTTACCACCGCTGGAAATTCCTCCCACAAAACACTCATCTGCGCCGGCAATTCATTAGAGCGCAGCAACCCCACCACCAGCGCCCCCCGGATTCCCCTGGCCCGCAAAATGGCGGCCAACCGCGCCCCGCCTATAGCCGGATCGTGCAGCCAAAACTCGTCCATCCCGTAACCCAACTCCGCGGCGCGCCGTCGTGCCCCCTCCACATACACCGGCACGGTTGGGTGGGTTCGAAGCGCCGAGGCATCTCCGTTGGCATTGAGCAGCGCAAGGGTCGCCTCAAAACGGGCCGAGCCGCTGCGGCGCAGTTCGGCCATCAGACACCCCACTGCCGCATTACGCTGGTAACCCAGCGAGGCAGCCGCAGCCTCAACCCTCTCGCGTGTTGCCACAGCGATCCGAGTGCTGCCGCGCAAAGCGAGACTCACTGTATTTTTCGAGACCCCGGCAAGGGCGGCCACCCGGGCCATGGAAGGGCGTTGCATTGGCGTATTACTGTCAAACAAAAGGAAAAGGTGCAACCGCCCTTGCGCTTCTTAAAATGTAAACTCCGCCCAAATCCGACAACCCACTATTCCCTTATGAGTTATTTCCCAGAAATCCCCGTCATTCAGTTTGAAGGCACCTCCAGCGATAATCCGTTGGCGTTCCGCCACTACAACGCCACCGAAAAAGTCGGTAACAAGACCATGGCGGAGCATCTTCGTTTTGCCGCCGCGTACTGGCATGTTATGCGCAACGGGCTTTCAGACCCCTTCGGCGCGCCCACGGCCCTCATGCCATGGGACGACCGCAGCGAGTCGCTACAAAATGCACTCAACCGGGTGCCTGTCTTTTTTGAGTTTCTTGAAAAAACCACCATTCCCTACTACTGCTTCCACGACAGAGACATCTCGCCTGAGGGCGCAACTCTGAGCGAAACACACAAGAACTTAGACCGGGTAGTGGGCGCCTTTGAAGCCCAACAAAAACAGACAGGCAAAAAGCTCCTTTGGGGAACGGCTTGCCTCTTTATCCACCCCCGCTACGCGCAGGGTGCCGGCACTTCTCCCTCGGCGGACGTCTTTGCCTATGCGGCATCCCAAGTAAAGCACGCGCTGGAAGCAACGCATCACCTTGGTGGGGAAGGCTATGTATTCTGGGGTGGCCGTGAAGGATACGCCACCCTCCTGAACACCAACATGAAGCGCGAACTGGACAACCTTGCCACGCTGCTCCATCTCGCGGTGGACCATGCCAAAAAGATCGGGTTTACCGGACAGTTTTATATCGAGCCCAAGCCGAGGGAACCCTCCACGCACCAGTATGACTCGGACTCTGCCGCATGCCTCAACTTCTTGCGCGAGTATGATTTGCTCACTTATTTCAAACTCAACCTCGAGACCAACCACGCCACGCTCGCAGGCCACTCCATGGAACATGAAATGGAAGTCGCCATCGCAGCCAACGCGCTGGGCTCCGTTGACGCCAACCGCGGCGACACGCTCCTCGGCTGGGACACCGATCAGTTTCCCAGCGACCTCTACCTCACGACCAACATCATGCTGCGCATTCTTAAAATGGGCGGCCTCACCACCGGCGGCCTCAACTTCGACGCCAAGCGCCGCCGCGAATCCCACGAACCTTCAGACCTTTTCCACGCACACATCGGCGGAATGGACGCCTTTGCCTATGGCCTCAAAGCCGCGCATCGCATCATCCAAAGCGGTAAACTCGAGAAGTTTGTCGCGCACCGTTACTCCAGCTTCGACTCTGGAATTGGAGCCAAGATCGCTTCGCGCAAGACTTCCCTCGATGAGCTGGATCATTACGCGCAGGAAATCCCCGCTCCGACGCTCCAGAGCGGCCGTCAAGAAATGCTAGAGAACCTCTTTAACGCTCAGATCTTCGGTTAATCCCACCGCGCCCCACGCGTCTCCGTCCCTCTGCCTCGCAGGGCGGACGGAGGCCGCTTTTCGGCGCTTTGTGTTTTGCCATCCTCCCTTTTCTTGACCCATGCGGTTGGCTGGGGAGAATTGCGCCGTGATTCACAACAAACTGCTCCTGCTGGACTGCGATTCGACCCTCAGCGCGATCGAAGGTATCGACGAACTCGCCCGCATGCGCGGCGCAGCCACCTTCGCCGCTGTCGAAAGCATGACCCGCGCCGCCATGGAAGGGGGCACAGCCATGGAGGAGATTTTCGCCCGGCGCCTGGAATTAATTCAGCCGCGGCTGGAGGAAGTAGAGGCCATTGGCGCGCTCTACATCGCCCACATCGAACCAACGGCACTCTCCGCGCTCCAAAAGATCCGCGAGGCGGGTTGGACGCCCATCATTGTCAGCGGCGGCTTCACCCAGGCAATCCGCCCGCTGGCGGCACATCTTGAAATTGATCGGGTAGAGGCTGTTGTACTGGAATTTGACCGAAGCGGGCTATTCACCGGGTTTGCCGCTGACAGCCCAACGGCGCGCACCCGGGGCAAAAACGAGGTGGCGCACCGGCTTAAGCGGGAGTTCGCCCCGCACAAGACGGTGATGGTCGGCGACGGCGCCAGCGATCTGGAAGTCCAAGGGGACGTTGATTTTGTGGTGGGCTTTGGCGGGTACGCCGTGCGGGAGCGGGTGAAACTGGGAGCGGATGCATTTATCAGCAGGCTCTCGGAGTTGCCAGCGTTGCTCCATAAGTGGAGCTAAGATTGAGAGTTGCGGGTTCAGCGCACGTCCAGCAGAGCGTGGATTTTGGCGGCGACGTCGCTGGCGCGCATGAGGGTTTCGCCCACAAGAATGGCGTTGCAACCCGCGTCCAGGGCGCGCTGAGTGTCGGCTTGGGTTTTCAAGCCGCTCTCGCATACCAGCAGGACGCTTTCGGGCACCTCTTCGCTCAAATTCTCGGTGGTGGCCAGATCGACTTCAAAAGTAACGAGGTTACGGTTGTTAATACCGATGCAATTAGCGCCTAGATCCAGCGCCCGCTCCAGCTCCTCGATGTTGTGCACCTCCACCAGCACATCCAACTGAAGCGCCAGCGCCTCAGCATAAAGCGCCTCCAACCGCTCCTGTTCAAGCGCCGCCACAATCAACAAAATGGCATCCGCTCCGGCCACAGATGCCTCCGCAATCTGGACCTCGTGAATGATGAAATCCTTGCGCAGCAGCGGCAGTGCCACGACTTTCCGGATCTGGGTGAGGTAGGAGAGCTCGCCTTGGAAAAATTCTTTGTCCGTGAGGATGGACAAGGCATGGGCCCCGCCCTCTTCGTATGATTTTGCAATTTCCAGCGGATTAAAATTTGCAGCAATGACCCCGACTGAGGGACTGGCCTTTTTCACCTCGGCAATGAGCCCCAGCGCGTCGGGCCCTTGGTCGAGGGCTAGCACGAAGGGACGGAAGTCGTTGCGTTCCAGTGCTGCGGCGCGCAAAAGCGAGGCTTTGGGAAGCAGCCGGGCGACTTCCTGCGCTTTAATGTCGAGGATCTGCTGGAGGCGATTGGAGGCCATAGGGCGCGGAGTTTGCTCATTTTTCCCCGTTGTGTGCAAGACGCGTGCATCTTTGCCCTTGGCAAGGGCAACCCTCCCCTGTGCAAACTCTAGACCATGTCCGATT
Source organism: Opitutus sp. GAS368 (assembly GCA_943329925.2). Classification (GTDB taxonomy): domain Bacteria; phylum Verrucomicrobiota; class Verrucomicrobiia; order Chthoniobacterales; family Chthoniobacteraceae; genus Chth-196. Next base: position 2,040 of record CALQFT020000142.1, on the reverse strand, counting down.
CCACAGCTTCCCAGCCCACCCCCCGATACCGGCGCATCGTTTTAAAAATTAGCGGAGAGGCGCTCAAGGAGCCCGGGAGCATGGAATCCATCTCGCCCCAAATCGTAGCGCAAGTGGCCCAACAGATTAAGGACGTGCACGCACTGGGCGTGGAGATCGCCATTGTCATCGGCGGGGGCAATATCTGGCGCGGCCTCACAGCGAGTCACCGGGGCATGGAACGCACCACGGCAGACTACATGGGCATGCTGGCCACGGTCATTAACGGCATGGCGTTACAGTCGGCGATGGAGGCCATCGGCATCGCCACGCGCGTGCAGACCGCCATCCCGATACAAAGCGTGGCTGAGCCCTTTATTCGCCGCAGAGCCATGCGCCACTTAGACTTGGGTCGCGTCGTGATATTCGTTGCGGGCACCGGTAACCCCTTCTTTTCCACCGACACAGCGGCCGCTTTGCGTGCCAGCGAAATCGGAGCGGAAGCGATTTTGAAGGCCACCAAGGTCGACGGCATCTACACGGCTGATCCAAAAAAAGATCCCACTGCCACCAAGTACGACCGGATCACTTATTCCGAAGCACTTTCAAAGCGTCTGCAAGTCATGGATGCTACAGCTTTTACGCTTTGCATGGACAATCGCGTGCCCATTCTGGTGTTTGACTTGATGACGCCCAACAACATCCGCAACGCCGTTTTGGGATTACCCGTCGGGACGCTGGTCACCGCCGAGTAGCTCCAAACCATTCCATCCAACAGACTCCCCTTCTTATTCTTCAACTTATGGACCCAGACGAAATCCTCCTCGATACAGAGTCAGCCATGGAAAAAGGCTTCGACTACGTCACCCACGAATTCGCCGCCGTACGCACAGGCAAAGCATCGCCCGCGCTGGTGGAAAACATCGACGTAGAAGCCTACGGCACCCCGATGAAACTGAAGCAGTTAGCGATGATCACCACACCCGAACCCCGGATGGTTGTCATCCAGCCTTTCGACTCGAGCACCACCAAGGACATCGAAAAGGCACTCAAGGAATCCAAGCTGGGAATCAATCCCATTAGCGACGGAAAATTGATCCGTTTGCCCATTCCTCCCCTTACCGAAGAGCGCCGCCGAGACTTGGTCAAGGCCATCAAGCAAATGGCCGAGGAAGCCCGCATTCGAATTCGCAGCGCGCGCCGAGACGCCATGGACGCCATCAAAAAGGCGAGCAAGGACGGCGGAATCGCCGAGGACGCGGCCGAGGGTTACGAAAAGGAAATTCAAAAGATGACCGACACCTTCGTGAAGAAAATCGACGACGCGATCTTTATCAAAGAAGCGGACATCATGAAGGTCTGAGGCACGCCCATGAAAATATCCGCCCCGGTTTCAGCCCTGTTTTTAAGCGCCGCTCTTTCCCTACTGGCCTGCGCTGAGGTGGTGCGCCCCGCCCCCCAATTCGCCTTCTCCACAGCGGCGGGCGAATCCAAGACACTCAAGGACATCAAGGGGCAGCCGGTTCTCCTGCTACTGGCAGACTCCCCCACGCGCAGCGCCTTCCGTTCGCAATTGCGCGAATTGGAGAAAGCGTTTGACCGTCTTTCCATCCGCAAAACCCTGATCGTGGCCGCTTTCAAGCAGTCCGACGGCGGGGAAATTCGTTCAAACATCCCTGTGACCTTGCTCCCGGAGGGAGCGCGTGTGTGCGAGGCTTACGGCCTGAAGGGAAAGTTCGCCATCGCGCTAATCAGCCAAGATGGAAATCTGGACTATCAAACCGAGCAGATTTTGAACATCAACCGCATTCTGGAAGTCATGCAGAATTCGTACGAAGTGCAGAAGGCAGCGCGTCGCTAGTAGGCAGCGCGTCGCTAGTAGGCAGTGAGGTCTAAAGATTAGGATGCCTTACCCGTTGAATCCGAGACTCGGATGCGCCGAGTCACTCTCAAACATGACGCCTCCACGAAATCCCGCAAAGCACCAACCCCTTCTCGTGAGCGAGTTCACGGGCCCGTAGCCTCCAGTCATGCCGGAGGCATGCCAGCGATTAGCCGGCG
>CALQFT020000141.1 GCA_943329925.2 Opitutus sp. GAS368 | reverse complement strand
TTCACCACTGTATCGGCGCCGAAGAAGGACCTAGAGGGGCTGTACGAAGTGACCCTCGAAGTGGTGGTGGAAAAACGGAAGCTGGAGCAGGCACTCATTGACAAAGGAATCGTGAAGGTCAAATCCAGCGGTAAAGACGTTTGGGCTGAGGTATTCACCAAAGGATCCTCCGCGTCCGATGCGCTCCATATGCTGGAAACCAAACTGCCTACGCTGCTTGAAAAGCAGTTCAAAGTGAGTTTTTTTGAGGAAAGCCCAAAGCCCGTTTTGATAAGCAGAGATTCTGCCAAAAACACTGCTAAATTGCTGTGGTGGGTAAAGATATCGTCAGATACAAAGTTCTGGTACTCGATGGTGGCCCCGATGCTGGATAGCTGCTTGTCGGCCATTCAGGAGAACGAGAAAAATGACACCTCAGTGATAAAAGGGAGGTATCCTAATATCGCAGTGGCGATTACTCAGCCCGTTCTTGGATCTGAAGTACGTTTTACCGACCTTAAGTCTTTTAACCTTTCCCAAATGGCTTTGGCTTCAATAACGACGTCCTTTGGCCAGCCTTTTCTGGAAGTAAACGTAAAAGCGGGAGATGAACTGATCGCCCAACAAAAAATAGACCCTGTTGCCAATCTCAGCCTTCTCAAAGAGCCGAAAATTCTTGAGAGCATTCCAAACAGCTTTTCTCTTGGTGGAATTCTTTACTTCTTTAAACCCCGCACGCCTCAGAACAGTTCTCCAATCCTTCAAGACTTTCGTGCGAATTACGCTTTTGTCCCGCGTCCCGTAGAAACGCGTTCCTCCCGTCAACTAAGCGGCTACGCCGAAGTATTTTTGCCCGAAACTATCGTGAACCGCGATCGCTCAGGACAGGCTCATAATTTAAATTGGCCAGTTCCACTCACGCGGGCCGCGCGACCTGCCGAAGTGGCTTTTCCAGTGATCGTCGATGTACCTTTGGATGAAACACAAAAGACACTTGAGGTTTCAGTGAGTTTGAAAAGACTGCCCTGATAGACCAAACCAAGTTGACCACTAGTAGAGCGATTCCTGTCAATTGGCAATGCCTGATAAAATAATGGCCCTCAAATAGTCTAGTCAATTGAAGCTTGTCCAAGCAAGAGAAAGGCATGTGCCAGCCAGCCACTCGCGCAAGTCCAGCAACACCTCCTTGTTTTCAGCAACAGACAGCACACCAAGCTCAAAATCCGACCTATTGAAACACGCTGTTTACCGAGCTAGTTCGACCTGCCAGAGTGATTCAGCGAAGAGCCTTCCCTTCAAAAAAGGGCCGCACCCGCTCCCTACTCCTCGACGGCCACCTTCTCCAGCATCCTGTCGATGGTGGCGTCCAATAGCTGGCGGTAGCTCTCCACGTCGCCGCAGCGGGCGTCAGGGGCGCCCTCGATGCGGAACAGCCAACCCGCGCCGTACGGATCCGAACCAATAACATCAGGGTCCAGCTGGAGGGCCGGGTTGCCTTCTATAAACTTGCCGCTCACAGGACTATACAAATCCGAGATCGCTTTGAATCCCTCCACGGAACCCACAATCTCGCCGCTGTCCACGTTTGCACCGCACACCTTCTCAAACTGGTGATCCACCAAATCGCCGAGCATCCGCGTGGCGAACTTTGTAAAACCCACACGCCACACGCCGCCCTCCTCCGCCACTAACCAATAGTGGCTCGGACTGAAAAGCGCCCCCTTAGGAAGGTGCGTGACGAATGTCGCGCGTTTGTAAAATACTGTCCCCTCAGCCATAACGTCACACGGTCGCCGTTTCCTCTTCAACACTGTGCTCTGCGGCAAGCGCATCCCAGCGCAGCGTCGCCTCTGCAATCTGCCGCTGAACCTCGCCTAATTCGCGGTTCAACCGCACAGCTGCCGAACTGTTCGCCGCCACTTCAGAGCCGTCCAACGCCGTAATAATCTCACGCTGCTTAGCCTCCAAACGCACCACCTCATTCTCCGCCGCTGACAACGCTTTTTCCCGTTCACGCGCCACCTTGGCGCGAGCCGCACGCTCCGCCGATTCGCGCTTCCGCAGCTCACGTATTTCCTTCATCCCTAGGCCAGCGCCCGGTTGGGGCGCCGCCGCCGCCACCGCAGGACGGTGATCGCTAAGTCCTTCTCCCGCAGTTAATGCGGCGCGCGCAGACAAGGCCTTGGTCTTCTCCAGATAATAGTCGTAACCGCCCGCATATGGCGTGAGTTTGCCCGCGGTAATGTGCAGGACACTGGTCGCAATGGCCCTGATAAAATGGACGTCATGAGAGATAAAAATGAGTGTCCCATCGTACTGTTTGAGCGCCCCGATCAGAGCGTCAATGGACGCCATATCCAAGTGTGTCGTGGGCTCATCCATCAACAGTAAATTCGGCGGATCCAACAACAGCTTGATCAACCCCAAGCGCGTTTTTTCCCCGCCGCTAAGCACAGAAACCGACTTAAACACATCGTCCCCCCGGAACAAAAACGCACCGCAAAGCGAACGCGCCATCTGCTCGGAAACGCCCGCCGGATTGGACTCTAGCGCCGTTTCAAGCACCGTGGAATTCGCCTTCAACATCTCCTGCCGATGCTGCGCAAAGTAACCTGAACGAACCTGATATCCCAGCTCCAAACTGCCGCTCTGAACCGGCAACACGCCCGCCAGCAACTTTAAAAGCGTCGATTTTCCCGCCCCGTTGGGCCCCACCAAAACCGTGCGCTGACCACGCTCCGCCATAAAATCCAACCCCTTGTAAACCACCAAATCACCGTACGCATGGTCCACTCCTTTGAGGGTCACCACCTTCTGTCCAGAACGCTGCGGCTGAGGAAATCTAAACTGACCCACGACCTTCTCTGCCGCATCGGGAGCGTCGATTTTTTCCATCCGGTCGATCTGCTTGAGCTTACTTTGGGCCTGTGAGGCCTTGCTGGCTTTTGCCCTAAAGCGATCTGCAAATGCTTGTAGCGAAGCAATTTCCTTCTGCTGATTTTTATACGCCGAGAGATGTTGATCCGCCCGCGCTTCCTTTTGCACAAGGTAGGATTCGTAATTGCCGCGGTATCGGTGGAGACGGCCGCGACTCAATTCAACGATGGAATCTACGAGCAAATTTAGAAACTCGCGGTCATGGGAAATCACCAGAACCGCCCCGCGATACGTGCGCAGATGCTCCTGAAACCAGCCGAGGGATTCGAGATCGAGATGGTTGGTCGGTTCGTCCAAAAGCAAAAGATCAGGCTCCTGCACAAGCAGTCGCGCCAAATGCGCGCGCATGATCCATCCGCCGCTCAGAGTGCGAGCCGGGCGGTCGAAATCGGACTCCCTAAAGGCGAGACCCTTAAGAATCTGTTTGGCACGGGCCTCCACACGCCAGCCGTTTTCATCTGCAAACACCTCCATTGCAGCATGATGTTCCTCAGAGTCTTCCGATGTTGTGGCAAGCGTCCGGTGCGCCTGCGCCAACGCAGGTGTCACGGCACAAGCGAGATGCAAAACGCTCTCGTCTCCAGCAGGAGCAGTTTCCTGCGGCAAAAAGCCGTAGTTTGCGCCGCGTTCCCAGGACACACTTCCCGAATCAGGAGGTTCACTCCCAAGGATGACAGAAAGAAGCGTAGATTTGCCGGCCCCATTTGGACCAACTAACCCAATGCGGTCCCCACGGTTAAGTTGGAGGGAGGCATCTTCAAACAGGACCCGGCCGCCGAAGGATTTCGTAACTTGAGAAAGCGTTAACATGACAATTTTAGTGGGCGGGGGCCTGATAAGCTGCCTCTATTTCCGTCACAAGGCCATCCAATGCGCCAAGACGCTCGAAAATTCTGAGCAATCGGGGCAGGGCGATCGGGATATATTCAAGGAAATGCAAGCGTCCCTTTTGATGTCCTAAAAAGCCGTATGCACCAAGCGCTTGCATGAGACGCTGCGCTGCGCAAAGCAAATAGGTCCGCGCGAAATCCGCGCTTAATGCGGCGCCCGCAGCAGTCGCCGCGGTCACATAAAAAGAGAGCAGTGTGTTGCGCTCCTCGTCGGTGAGGTCAACGTAAGGATCCAGCAACAAAGAGGCTAAGTCATACTGGGGCAACCCAAAGCGCATTCCCTGAAAATCAATCAGACAAGGCGCCCCGTCCCGAATAATAATATTCTGCGACTGAAAATCTCTGTGAATCAGGCACCTCGGTAAGGCCGCTAATTCCTCCGCAACCTGCCGCAACCGCTCACGCCAGGGCGCAAGACGTTCCTCATCCATCCGCAAATGTCCGATGAGACACTGATTAAAAAAGTAATCCTGCTCCCATTGATACAACGCCGCGTCAAACGGGGGCTGAAGCCCCAGAGCCGCCACCTCTGCCGCTGCCCGGAGCGCCGCTCCATGAAGACACACCGCCTCAAGCAACACCGCCTCGTACAAGCGCTTACGAATCTCCCAAACCTCGGCACGGTACGCCCACAAATCTTGCTCGCCCAAATCCTCCATCCAAATCCGCCCCGCCTCAGGCTCGTGCACAAACATCTCCGGCACCCTCACCCCGGCATTTTTTAAAAACGAAGCAATCTCCACGTAATGCCGATTTTCCTCCCGCTGCATCCCGTATTGCACAAAAATCTTTGTCCCTCGCGCTCCGTGCAGCCGATAAAACTTCCGATCAGAGCCACCCTTCTCCAAAGGTTCGGGCCGCAGTGTTTCCCCTGAGTCCGCGGGAAAGCGAGCGCGGGTGAGCGCGGCGATGTCATCAAGTGTGTCGAAAGAGGGATCTGTCACAGGTCTACGTCTAAATGTTGCCCCGAAACCAAAGCGTTCCCGGTCACTATGCAACGCTGTAGTTTAGAATTTGATGAGATTGTCGCCCCCGGCCAGACCACACAATCCTCAAGCACGCTTCCAGATCCGATCCTCACGCCAGATCCAACTGCCGTTGCGCCAATGAGTTCCACCGCGTCTTCTAACTTTGCATCCGAGGCGCACCATGGCGCACCGCCGTTCCGTGCCAGCGCCACGTGCACCGCTAAAATCTGCTCGCGCGTCCCCAAGTCCCACCATTGCCCCTCATCGACCACCACGCCCCCTAATTTTGCCCCTGCGCGAATCATGTCTAAAAACACCGGCACCACACTCAATTTCACGCCTGCCGGGATGCGCTTCAAAAACGCTGGTTCCACCAAGTAGACACCCGTGAATAAAAACTCCGGGACGAGCTCCGGGTGCAGACGGCGCCCAAGATCTAACACCCGTCCGGTAGCGGGGTCGAAGCTCACCTGCAAGGGGCCGTCCTTGGAACGAAGCACAAGCGTTACTTCATTTTGCGCGGCACAATGTGCTGCCCAAGCTTTTTCGAGGGGCAGATCAGTAAGAATATCGCCGTTATAAACCCAAAAAGGGGCATCTTGCGGAAGCAACCCTTCAGCGTGTTTCAGTCCCCCGGCCGTCTCCAAAACTTCGGGCTGTTCGTGACTAAAATGCAGCAAGGATCCGTTCCATTCGCCAGTCGGAAAAGCCGCCTGATAAGCCTCAGCGCGCCAATGCGTGTTCACCACGAAGCGGCCTGCTCCAGCCTGCCGCAGATGCTCAAACGCCCGCGTGATCAGCGGCGCGTTGCATACCGGCAACAGCGGCTTGGGCAAATGTTGGGTGAGTGCCTTGAGTCGCGTGCCCAAGCCGGCACCGAGAACGAAAGCTGAAAGTGGGGCGGGACGCATCGGGTGGAGACAGAACACGACCAATAACGCGGGGCCTTAATTAAGCAAGCCAACGGCCGGAGTTATCCGCTGTTCGTCCGTCGATTCGCGAACGGCTCAAGAGGTGCGTGACACCCATCAAACGAGGCAAGGCGCCACCATTAACGCGCATTAGGCGAGCATTACAGCGGTCACTTTTCCCTCGCCAAAACGCATCTTAGCGCTACGATTTGGACTCTCAGATAGTTAAGGGCGCGGTTAGCTCAGCGGTAGAGCGCTTGCTTCACACGCAAGAAGTCGCAGGTTCAAACCCTGCACCGCGCACCATCTCTATCCCTCCTTGCCCCTTTCGGCTCGCCGCAGGTGCCGCTTGGAATTTCCTCTCCCCCCCGAATCCTTTGTGGGCCACAATCCCGGCGCCATGAATCTAATCGACGGGAAAGCCATCGCACAAAAAATCCTTTCCGAGCTGCGCTCAGAAATCACCCAGCTAAGCGCTCAGGGCACCCCGCCCGGCCTTGCCGTGGTTCTGGTGGGCGAGGATCCCGCGTCCCGCGCCTACGTCCGTTCCAAGGACAAAACGTGCCATGAGTTGGGAATGCATTCGGTGAAGTTCGAGCTGCCCGCCGCCACAAGCCAAGCCGACTTGTTGGCCCTCATTCACCAACTCAATCACGACCCCACAATTCACGGCATCCTAGTTCAATCCCCGCCCCCCGCGCACATCGACGAGGCCACCGTCATCCAAGCCATAGACCCGCGCAAAGACGTCGACGGCTTCCATCCTGTCAACGTCGCAAAGGTTGCTCTAGGAGATCCCTCCGCATTTGTGCCCTGCACCCCATTGGGTTGCCAGCGGCTGCTTCTAGAATCCGGAGTGCAAACCGCAGGCGCGAATGTGGTAATCCTGGGCCGCTCGATGATTGTCGGTAAACCATTAGCCCTGCTTTTGATGCAAAAGGGTCCAGGCGGCGACGCTACCGTCACCGTAGCGCACTCCCGCTCACGCGACCTCCCCGCTATCTGCCGAGGTGCGGACATCCTCATCGCCGCAATCGGTCGACCGGGATTTGTGACGGCTGACTTTGTGCGCGAGGGCGCCGTAGTGATCGACGTGGGAATCAACCGCATCGCCGACGCCACAAAAACTAGCGGAAGCAGACTCGTCGGCGACGTGGCCTTCGCCGCAGTCGCGCCGAAATGTCGCCTCATCACGCCCGTCCCCGGCGGTGTGGGCCCGATGACCATCGCGATGCTCATGCGCAATACGGTCCAAGCCTGCCGCGCTTTTCATACCGTCGCGTAAATCGCCTCCAGACCACTCCCTCAGAATATGTGTCTCCATCGCTCCACTCCGTCCATTAGTCTGACGCTCGTTCTCAGCGCATTCGGCGCAATCTCCCTTATCGCTTTGGGTGCCAATACCACCACCACGCCAGAACGTCCGAATTCCTCTCCCCGGCAAAGCGTGGACTGGCCGACATATCTCGGCAGCAAAGAACGAAATCTCTATTCTCCTCTCCAGCAGATTAATCGGGGGAATGTCGCGAAACTAAAAGTAGCCTGGACATACGACACGGGAGACAAAGGGGATTATCAATCCAACAACTTGATCGTTGCCGGAGTTCTCTACACCCCCACGCCAACACGCAAAGTCGTCGCCTTAGATGCCGCCACAGGCCGTGAGCTCTGGAAGTGGGATCCCATTACAGAACGGCCTGAGGGCGCAAAGCCGCGGCAGCGCGGTTTGGTGTTCTGGCAAAACGAAAACCGCACCGAAGCGCGCATCTTCACCGCCGTTGGCAACTACCTCTACGCGCTGGACCCAAAGACGGGCCAGCCCATCCGGAGCTTCGGTAAAAACGGTTCCATTCATCTCGGAAGCGGACTGGACGTGGAGGGGACACCGGGAGTCGGACTCAACACTCCCGGAGTACTTTACAAGGACTTCTTAATCATCGGTGGACTCGGTGGCCCAGGCGCAGTCCGAGCGCTTGATGTCCACACCGGAGAACGCCGTTGGATCTTTCATCTCATTCCGCAACCCGGAGACGTGGGCTACGACACCTGGCCCGAAGGCACCACCAAAGCGGCGACAGGACTCATGCCTTGGTCAGGGCAGTCCCTCGACGAAAAACGCGGGATTGTTTACATAGCGACGAAAACAGCCGAACCCGACTTCTACGGCGGAGAGCGGCACGGGATGAATTTGTTTGCGAACTGCCTTGTGGCACTCGACGCGAACACGGGAAAAAGGCTCTGGCATTACCAGCTTGTCCACCACGATCTCCTCGACAAAGACTTGCCGTGCCCGCCAGTCCTTTTAACGGTCAACCACGCTGGCAAAAAGGTCGACGCCGTTGCACAAGGCACAAAGCACGGACTTCTTTTTGTGTTTAATCGAGTTACCGGCGAGCCCCTCTGGCCCATCGAAGAGAAGCCCGTTCCCCAGTCCTTGCTCCGCGGCGAGCAATCATGGCCGACCCAACCTTTCCCAACAAAACCAGCGCCGCTAATGCGCCAGCACTATGGAGAAGAGGACACTTCGACCATCTCCCCGGAAGCGCACGCTCTGACTCTGGATCGCATTCGGAGCTCGCCAAACTTCGGGCCATTTCCAGCCCCCAGCCTCAATGAAACCATCATGTTCCCGGGCTTTGACGGAGGTATGGAATGGGGCGGTGGCGCGGCCGATCCCGATGGGGTTTATTATGTGAACGTCAACGAGATCCCATGGATTCTACAAATGGTCGAGACGCGAAAAGCGGATGGAAGTCCCTTGGCGCGCGGCGAAAGCGATTACATGATTTATTGCGGCGGTTGCCACGGACTTGACCGCGCGGGGAATCTTCTTGGCGGCTTCCCAACTCTCATCGACATCGGTAAGCGGCGACCGCGTGAACAAATCGCCCAAATTACAAAACAAGGAGCCGGCCGAATGCCAGCATTTGATCGTATCCCGGACGCCCAGCGCGAGGCGCTTCTGGATTATGTGTTGGGGATCGCCCCTCCACCGGCGACGGTTCGTGCGGACGAGGCGAATTCGGCTGCGACGACGAAAAAAAATCCGCCTTACGCGTTCGCAGGGTTTCGCCGTTGGGTCGATCTGGAAGGGTTTCCCGCCATTAAACCGCCGTGGGGAACATTGAACGCGGTGGACTTAAACACTGGGGAACTCAAGTGGAAGGTGCCCTTGGGAGAATACGAAAAACTCAAAGCACGCGGCATCCCGCCCACGGGGACAGAAAACTATGGCGGCCCAGTGGTGACCGAGGGTGGTCTCATTTTCATTGCGGCGACCGCCGACGAAACCATTCGTGCTTTCGACAAGAAAACCGGCGCTGTTCTGTGGGAAGCACCGCTGCCCTTTGGAGGAAACGCTACCCCAAGTGTTTACATGGTAAACGGACGGCAATATTTGGTCATCTCCGCTGGGGGAACAAAGTCTGGACGTCCATCTGGAGGCAGTTTAGTGGCGTTTGCCCTGCCTGAGGCGGATGCGAAGCCTTAGTAGGCAGTGAGGTCTAAAGATTAGGATGCCTTACGCGTTGAATCCGGGACTCGGATGCGCCGAGTCACTCTCAAACACGCCGCCTCCATGAAATCCCGCAAATCATCAACCCCTTCTCGTGAGCGAGTTCACGGGCCCGTAGCCT